>NZ_JBVJVY010000040.1:0-23677 GCF_055603265.1 Streptomyces sp. NPDC037288 | reverse complement strand
GGGAGGAAACGCAGAGGGGGGGATGGCCCTTTCTTGGCCCCGGCGCGGGAAACCGGCACCACGCGGCGGGGGACCTGGTGCCGACCCCGCCCACGGCTCCCCGCGTCGACCGGCGGGCTCAGCAGCGTGTGCCGCCGTCCCCCTCGATCAGGGTGTCCAGCAGGACACCCAGCACCTGGCGTTCCTTCTCCGTCAGCGGAGCGAGGATCTCCTCGGCCGCCGAGCGGCGCGCGCCGCGCAGCTCGCGCAGGGTCGTACGCCCCTCGTCCGTCAGCTCGATCCGCGTCACCCGCCGGTTCGCCGGATCCGGCGCCCGCCGTACCCTCCCACTCGCCTCCAGCCCGTCGACCAGCGTCGTCACCGCACGCGGCACCACCTCCAGGCGCTCGGCCAGGTCGGCCATGCGGGGAGGTGACGCGTAGTGCGCGAGAGTGCGCAGCAGCCGGGACTGGGCCGGGGTGATGCCCAGGTCGTGCCGTTCCAGATGGCGTTTCTGGATGCGGTGCACCCGGCGGGTCAGCCGCAGCAACTGCTCGGCGAGCAGGCCGTCGGGGTCGGGGATGGTCATGCGGGAACAATATCAGGATGCCGTTCATTGTGAGTATAGGTAACAATGAGCTACGATCCGTCAGTCATCGTCGGCCGACCCCTGGCCGGCGCTCGTTCACCTCCGTAGGAGCCCATGCATCCCGACCGTGAAACGTCCTGGACCCCACCTGCCGACGCCAAGGAACAGCCCCGGCAGGTGCGCCGCATCCTGAAGCTCTTCCGTCCCTACCGCGGCCGGCTGGCGGTCGTCGGCCTGCTGGTCGGCGCCTCCTCCCTGGTCTCGGTGGCCACGCCGTTCCTGCTCAAGGAGACCCTGGACGTCGCGATCCCCCAGGGTCGCACCGGTCTCCTCAGCCTGCTCGCGCTCGGCATGATCCTCAGCGCGGTCCTCTCCAGCGTCTTCGGCGTGCTGCAGACGCTGATCTCGACCACCGTCGGCCAGCGCGTCATGCACGACCTGCGCACCGCCGTCTACGGCCGCCTGCAGCGGATGTCGCTCGCCTTCTTCACGCGCACGCGCACCGGCGAGGTGCAGTCCCGGATCGCCAACGACATCGGCGGCATGCAGGCCACCGTCACCTCCACCGCCACCTCCCTGGTCTCCAACGCCACCAGCGTCGTCGCCACGATCGTCGCGATGGCCGCCCTCGACTGGCGGCTCACGATCGTCTCGCTGCTCCTGCTGCCGGTGTTCGTATGGATAAGCCGCCGCGTCGGCAACGAACGCAAGAAGATCACCACGCAGCGGCAGAAGCAGATGGCCGCGATGGCGGCCACCGTCACCGAGTCGCTCTCGGTCAGCGGCATCCTCCTCGGCCGCACCATGGGCCGCTCCGACTCACTGACAGCGTCCTTCGCCGAGGAGTCCGAGCGCCTGGTCGACCTGGAGGTGCGGTCCAACATGGCCGGCCGCTGGCGCATGGCCGTGATCACGATCGTCATGGCCGCGATGCCCGCCGTCATCTACTGGACCGCAGGTCTCGCCCTTCAGCTCGGCGGCCCGAAGGTCTCGCTCGGCACCATCGTCGCCTTCGTCTCGCTCCAGCAGGGGCTGTTCCGCCCGGCCGTGAGCCTGCTCGCGACCGGTGTCCAGATCCAGACCTCCCTCGCCCTCTTCCAGCGCATCTTCGAGTACCTGGACCTGCCCGTCGACATCACCGAGCGCGAGCGGCCCGTCCGTCTCGACGAGGTCAAGGGCGAAGTCCGCTTCGAGCGCGTCGAGTTCCGCTACGACCACGACGACAGGACCCGCCCCGTCCTCGACGGCATCGACGTCACGGTGCCCGCGGGCGGCAGCCTCGCCGTCGTCGGTCCGACCGGGGCCGGCAAGTCGACGCTCGGCTATCTGGTGCCCCGTCTCTACGACGTCACGGGCGGTCGTGTCACCCTGGACGGCGTCGACGTCCGGGACCTCGACTTCGACACCCTCGCCCGCGCGGTCGGTGTCGTCTCGCAGGAGACCTACCTCTTCCACGCCTCGGTCGCCGACAACCTCCGCTTCGCCAAGCCGGACGCCACCGACGAGGAACTGCGCGCGGCGGCCAGAGCGGCGCAGATCCACGACCACATAGCCGCGCTGCCCGACGGCTACGACACGGTCGTCGGCGAACGCGGCCACCGCTTCTCCGGCGGTGAGAAGCAGCGCCTCGCGATAGCCCGCACCATCCTGCGCGATCCGCCGGTCCTCATCCTCGACGAGGCGACCAGCGCGCTCGACACCCGTACCGAGGCCGCCGTCCAAGAGGCGATCGACGCCCTGTCGGCCGACCGGACGACGATCACCATCGCCCACCGCCTGTCCACGATCCGCGGCGCCGACCAGATCGTGGTCCTCGACACCGGTCGGGTCGCTGAACGCGGCAGTCACGAGGAACTGCTGGAACGGGACGGAAGGTACGCCGCCCTGGTGCGCCGGGACGCCCAACTCGAACCCACGCGCTGAGCGAGGCCGGAACCGACAAGCTGACGCTGTGACCGACAACTGAGTATGTGCCGGGTTTAGGGCGATATACGTATTACCGTGCCCGCATGCAGACGAAGATTCCGCCACGGGGCACGATGCGACTGACACGCCGGGGCAGGCTCGTCCTCCTCGCGGCCGGCGCCGTCGTGGTCGGCACCGCCGTGGCGGTGCCGCTGCTGACGCTGGACAGCGGCCCGGGGGAGCCGCCACCGCCCACCGCGCTGGTCGTCCCGGAGGGCTGGCGCGCCAGCCAGGTGTACGACGCGATCGACAAGGCCCTCAAGCTGCCTGCTGGCAGCACGCGAAAGTCCCTCGGGAAGGCCGGCCTCCAACTGCCCGGCGAAGCCCAGGGCAACCCGGAGGGCTATCTCTTTCCGGCGACGTATCGCATCGAGAAGGGAACGACCCCCGAGTCGCTGCTGCGTTCCATGGTTGCCACCGCCGACAGCGAGTTCAACGCGGCGCCGGTCGCGGCCGGGGCGCAGCGCAACGCGATGAACGTCTACCAGGCGGTCACCATCGCCAGCATCGTCCAGGCGGAGGCCGCGACGCAGGCGGACATGGGGAAGGTCGCCCGGGTCGTCCTGAACCGGCTGGAACGTGGGATGCCGCTGCAGATGGACTCGACGATCAACTACGCGATGAACCGCAGCACCGTTCACACCAGCCAGGACGACACGCGCATCGACAGCCCGTACAACTCCTACCAGCGCATGGGGCTGCCGCCCACACCGATCGACAACCCCGGCGAGGAGGCGATGCGCGCCGCGCTCAACCCGACACCGGGCGACTGGCTGTACTTCGTCACGGTCAAGCCGGGGGACACCCGCTTCACCTCCGACTACCCGACGCACGTGCGCAACGTGGCGGAATTCAACGCCGTGCACCAGGCCGTGGGACAGGGGCAGGCGCAGGGACAGGGGCAGAGCCCGGGGCAGATTCCGGGCGGGTCCGGGATCTCCTCGCAGCCTTCGGTCCGCTGAGCCGGCGGGAGGTCACGCGGCGACCGGCTGTTCCCCGGCCAGCAGCCGCCCGATGTCCCGGACGGCCGCGCGGCCCGCCCGGTTGGCGCCGATGGTGCTGGCGGAGGGGCCGTAGCCGACGAGGTGGACGCGTGGATCGGCCACCGCCCGGGTGCCCGCGACCCGGATGCCGCCGCCCGGCTCGCGCAGCCGCAGTGGACGGAGATGGTCCAGTGCGGCGCGGAACCCGGTCGCCCACAGGATCACATCGGCGTCGACGCGCCGTCCGTCGTCCCACGCCACGCCGTCCGGGGTGATCCGGTCGAACATCGGCTGCCGGTCCAGAACCCCGTCCGTGAGCCCCTGCCGAACGGCGTCGTTGAGAGGCAGTCCGGTGACCGAGACGACACTGCGCGGCGGCAGACCCTGGCGTACCCGTTCCTCCACCAGCGCGACGGCCGCCCGGCCTGTCTCCTGGTCGAAGGGGCCCTCACGGAACACCGGAGGCCGCCGGGTGACCCAGGTGGTCGCGGCCGCGTACGGGGCCAGCTCCAGCAGGTGCTGGGTGCCCGAGGCGCCGCCGCCGACGACCACGACCCGCTGCCCGGCGAACTCCTCGGGTCCGGCGTACCGCGCGGTGTGCAACTGCCGTCCGTGGAAGGTCTCCTGACCGGGATAGCGCGGCCAGAACGGGCGGTCCCAGGTGCCGGTCGCGTTGATCAGGGCGCGCGTGGACCAGGTGCCGTCCGAGGTCTCCACGAGCAGCCGCCCGCCGTCTCCCTCCCGGACGGCCCGTACGTCGACGGGCCGTCGCACCCGCAGGCCGAAGGTGCGCTCGTACCGGTCGAAGTACCCACCGATCACCTCCGCCGAGGGCCGCGCGGGGTCGGCGTCCGTGAGCTCCATGCCGGGCAGGGCGTGCATCCCGTGCACCTTGCCGTAGGTCAGCGAGGGCCACCGGAACTGCCAGGCGCCGCCCGGCGCGGGGGAGTGGTCGAGGACCACGAAGTCGCGGTCCGGCTCGAAGCCGGTGCGCCGCAGGTGATAGGCGCTGGACAGCCCGGCCTGGCCGGCGCCGATGACGACGACCTCGACCTCACGAGATTCGTTCACGCTTCTACTAACAGGGGTCCCGGTGCGGATCTTCCCGGGAGCCGGGGCGGGATTCCGGGAAGCAGGCGGGGCGTCCTTCTCCTCAGCCTCTCGGCCTCCAGTCCCTCAGCCCCCAGCCCCTCGGTTCTCAGCTCGGGGCCGGTGTCGTCGACGGCGGCAGCTTGTCGTTGAACCGCGTGTCCACGAAGTCGCCGAAGTCCACCTTCCTTCTGCCCTGGCCTCCGTGAAGCAGAGCAACTCCACCCGGGTCGCGGCGCCGCCGACCTGGAAGGTGAGCCCGCAACGGTGTCTCGAGCCATGGACTCCTCGTCTCGGCGAGCGACCGCGCCGCAGAGTGTGAAACACAGCGTATGGGTCAGGATGGGGGCATGTCAGATGCCTTCACCACCCGAATGCTGAACGTCTCCACCGGATCCCGGGAACGCGTCGTCGACCTCACCGCCGACTGCGAGGACTTTCTGCGGGAGGCGGCGGCCGGCCGCGACGGTCTGCTCAACATCTTCGTCCCGCACGCCACCGCCGGGATCGCCGTCATCGAGACCGGCGCCGGGAGCGACGACGACCTCCTCGCCGCCCTGCACACCCTGCTCCCCGCCGACGACCGCTGGCAGCACCGTCACGGCAGCCCCGGCCACGGCCGCGACCACGTCCTCCCGGCCATGGTCCCGCCCTACGCGACCCTTCCGGTCGTCGCCGGCCGCCTGGAACTGGGCACCTGGCAGTCGGTGTGCCTGGTGGACACCAACCGCGACAACCCCGAGCGCAACGTGCGGCTGAGCTTCCTCGGCTGACTCCGGCGGCGCCGACTGGGAATTCGGCGAAGACCCTTCTACCGAGGGTTCCGCCCGTCCCGGTGCCGTTGGACGACGTAAGGGGGCTTGGTGTAAGCCGAGTTGGGGACGCTCGCCGCACAGGGGGCCACCGCCCTGGTCGGGCTGGTGGTCGCGGACGCCTGGGTGCAGATGAAGCATGTGCGGCGGCGGGTCGCCCGCTGGCTCGGGCGGCGCGGAGCGGACGACGAACTCGACGCCGCTCGCGAGGAGTTGGAGGCGGCCCGGCTGAGCGGTGACGAGGAGGGCACGGCAGGCCGTGTCGCAGCCGACTGGGAACGGCGCCTGCTCCGCGTCCTCGAGGACGACCCCCACGCGGCCGAGGAACTGCGCCGGCTGCTGGCCGAGGTGCTGCCGGGAACGTCGTACGACATCGCCTTCGACGTCCGCTCGACCGGCTCCTCCGCGCCCGGCACCCAGCCCGACCACCTCCCGGCCCTCACCGGCACGTTCAGCAACCGTGTCGCCGAGCTGGACCGGCTCGACGCCGTGTGCGGCGAGCCCGGCCGGGTGGGCCTCGCCGGGCTGCCCGGCGTCGGCAAGACCGCGATCGCCTGCCGCTGGGCGGACAAGGAACGCGACCGCTTCCCCGACGGCCTGTTCTACGTCGACTACGCCGCCCTGCGCGACGAGTCCGCGTCGGCGCCGCGATGGGCGCCGACGTCTCCCAGGCCCTCACCGGGATCCTGCAGGCCCTGCTGGGCAGCGACGAGCACGTTCCGGCGACGCTGGCGGAGCTGACCCGGCAGTACACGGCCCACTCCCGGGACCGGCGCATCCTCGTCCTCATCGACAACGTCACCCTGCCCGCCCAGGTCCGGCCGCTGATCCCGAGCGGACCCGGCAGCACGGTCCGCTCCACCGTAACGAATCACGCGGAGCCCGCCCACGCTCAGGGGCGCCCGGGCGACGGCACCGGACCGAGGCGCCGGCGCCGCAGCACGGTGCCCCGGTCACCCCGACCAGGCCGCGAGGCAGAGCGCGCGGTCCACCTCCTCCGTGTAGCGGGCCGCCGCCAGCCACGCGTGGGCGAAGCGGTCCGGGTCCGCGGGCAGCAGACGGCCGAACACATCCCGGGAGCGCTCCGCTGCCGCCGCGTGCAGCTCCTCCAGCAGACCGCCCGCGGTCGCCAGCCCGGACCGGTTCAGCCGCCGGGCGTCGGTGGCCGTGTCGCTGGGGAAGGACAGCACGCGCCGGCCCCCCGAGACCGCCTGGTGGACGCGGCGGCGCAGCAGGTGGACCGGGGCCTCCTCGGCATGCGGCGCCGCCCGCACCGGGGACGCGGGTGCCGAGGGCAGGTCCGCGCGCTGGAGCCGGTCCAGGCCCACGTCGACCCGGGTGCCGGACCGCGCCGGATGCTCGGTCGCGAGGAGCTGGGCACGGGGATGCGGGGCGGGGGTCAGCCGGGCCACGACCCGGAGGCCGGTCCCCCGGGCGGCGGCCAGCAGACGCAGGTTGTCCCGGTGCGGAAGCGCGGGATGGTCATGGGCGGCCGTCAGCCGCAGCACGGCGCCGTCGCATCCGGCGAGCAGACAGTCGCCCGCCGCCTCCGTCGCCGTGCCGAGCAGGGTGACCTCCAGGAACAGCAGGTCGTGGCCGCCGTTCAGCGCGCGGGTGAGCTGCTCGGCCACGGGGACGGCCCAGAGCCGGTCCAACGGCTCCTCGCGCCAGCCGGCACCGGACGCCCCGACCGCCCGCACACCGGCGCCCGCCCCGAGCCGCCCGGTGGGGGAGACCGTGGCCCCCGACACCGCGAGGCCGGCACGGGACAGTTCCCGGTGGGTCAGGGCCGTGTCCCCGAGCCGGACCGCCCGGTCGGCCGCGCCCACCGCGCGCCCGGCACCGCCCGGAGCGACATCGGACACCTGGTACAGCCGGCCCTCGGCGTCGGTGGTCCAGGTGACGGCACCGGCGTAGCCGCTCGCGGTGAGCACCGGTTCGGAGAACAGGCCGTACAGCCGCAGCGAACCGTCGGGGCGGTACGGCTGCCGCGCGGTGCCGCGCAGCGCGGCCAGTTCGGCGCCGGTGGCGTGCGGCACGCGGTGGGCCACGGACAGCACGTCGGAAAGGCCGGCGATCAGGTCCGCCAGGCGGTAGGCCGGGTCGGCCGCGCGGGCCGCGCGCAGCGCGGTGACCACCGAGACGGCCGAGGCGGCGGCCCGGTGCAGGCCCGCGAGCCGCGCCGTGTGCGCCGCCCGCAACAGCTCCGCCTGGAGCACCGCACCCGCCCCGTCCGCACCGGCTTCGAGCACGGCGGCCGCGGCGGCGCGGAGCGCGAGGGCGGCGGTGCGCTGCCCGGAGCCGGCCTCCTCCATCCCGGCGGCCTCCGTCTCGGCCGTCTTCGTCTCCGCCGCCCCGCGCCCGGTCTCCTCCGGCCGGGCGCCCGCGTGCCCCCCGGAACCGACCCCCTCCTTCTCGTCGCTGGTGTCCTCGGCGATCGGGGCCGCCGAGGCTGCCGCGGCGCGGTGCAGGCAGTCCGGGGCCAGCAGACAGCCGCAGCGGATCGCGTCCGCGCTGGTCACCGTGCCGGCCGGGGCGTGCAGTTCGAGGGCGGTGTCGTCGTCGACGGCGATGCGCACGGTGTCGCCGTCGCGGACGGCCGGCCGCTCCGCGAGCTTGGCGATGCCGGCGTCCAGGCGCTTGCGCAGCCGGGGCGAGAGTGCCGCGACGAGTTCGGCGGTCACGGACGGGGCGACCGGAGGCAGACCCGGGCTCGTCTCCTGGCTCATGCGATCTTCTCCCCTACCCAGCGGGCGAGTTCGAGCGGACTGAGAGCGGCCACCGGCATGCCCGCGGACACCAACTGCCCCGCCACACCGGTCGAATACCGCGGTCGGCCCGTGTCGTCGAGGCTCGCGCAGCCCAGCACCTGGCAGCCGGCACCCACCAGGGCGCGGACCTCGGCGAGCAGTCCGCCGACCGGGTAGCCCTCCTCGAAGTCGCTGACGACCACGACGAGCGTGCGCGAGGGCACGGTGACCAGCTCGCGCGCGTGCCGCAGCCCCGCGGCGATGTGGGTGCCGCCGCCGACCCTGACCTCCAGCAGCAGGGAGAGCGGGTCCTCGACGTGTCCGGTCAGATCGATCACGTCGGTGGAGAAGGCCAGGAAGTGCGTGGACAGCGTGGGTACCCCGGCCAGCACCGAGGCCGTGAGCGCCGCCCAGATCGTGGACGCCTCCATGGACCCCGACACGTCGGTGACCAGGATCAGCCGCCAGTCGGCCGACCGCCGGGCGCGGCTGCGGAAGACCGGCCGTTCGGGTACGACCCGGACCGTGCCGTCCGGCATACGGCGGGCCGTGGCCAGGTTCGCCCGCAGGGTGCGGGGCAGGTCGAGGCCTCCGCCGGGGCGCCGGCTGGGGCGTGGCAGGGCGGTACCGTGCAGCGCGGGGCGCAGCCGGGTCGCCAACTCCCGGGTCAGCGCGTCCACCAGGCGCCGGACCAGCGGACGCAGCGCGGCCAGCCGGGCCTCCGGCAGACCTCCGGCATGCCGCAGCACCGAGCGCAGCAGGTCGACGGAGGGCCGCACGCTGTCCGGATCGAGCTCCGGGAACACATCCTGGCGGCCGGCCGCGGCAGCCGCCGCCAGCACCTCCTCCCGGATGCCCGGCCCGAACAGCGCCGCCAGTTCCTCGGACCACTCCCGCACCCCGGGATACGGCGCCGCACGCCCGCCCCCCTGACCCGGGAGATCCCCACGGCTGCCCTCGCCGCGTCCCCTGCCGTACAACTCGTCCAGTGCCGTCGCCAAGGGCCGGGCGCCAGCGGGGAGTTGAGCACTTCTGCGACCCAGCAGCAGACGCCAGCGGTCGGCCGGGGCGAGCCGGCGGTCCTCGTCGGTGTCGCGGGCGGGGGTGGCCGGTGTGGCTGGTGCGGGGACTTCCGGGGTTGCGGGAACCCCGGCGTTCACCGCAGGGATCGCCCCGGTGGGCCGGCGGGGCGGCGGCAGGAGGCCCAGTTCGGCCAGGGTCTCGCGGGCCGCGAGGTCGGCGCGGGTCCAAAGGGCGAGGGACGCAGGACCGACGCCGCCGGTGTCGTCCGGACGCTCCCCTTCCAGGCGCTGTTCGACGACGGTCAGCAGCCGGTCGCGGGCGGCCGGGCTGAGCGTGTCGAAGCCGCCGCGCAGCGCCGGAAGCCGATCGAGGAAGTCCCGGTCCGACAAGTCCGCAACCCGGTTCAGCAGCGGTTGCAGCGCGGGTGCCGCCGACTCCAGCAGCGGCCCGGCCGCGCTCAGCAGACCGGTCAGCCGCGCGGTGAGCGCCGACCGGGACCCGGCGTCGCAGGCGCCGTCCACCCAGGAGGCGACCCGGTCGCCGAACGCCCGGGGCTCCTCCTGCCCCAGCAGCACGCGTACGGCCCCGGCGGCGCCCCGCATCAGCGGAGAACCGTCGGCGGCCAGCCGGGCGAGCGCGTCGGTGAGCCGTATCCCGCCCAGCGCGTCGGCGCGGTGGGCGAGTTCCAGCAGAGCGTGTGCGTCGGCCGGGTCCTCGGAGCCGGTGAGCCCGTCGACCTGGCGCACCGCGGCGGAGGTCAGCAGTTCGGCGACGGCCGCCGCCCGCCCCGTACGATCCCCCTCGCTGCCGAGTCCGGCGATGTGCCCCGCCCGCAACCGGTCCAACAGGCCGAGCCCCGCGAGGAGTTCGGGCAACGTGCCGGAAGCAGGCAGGACGTCGGCGGTGTCGGCCAGCCGCTCGTCCGCGAGCCCGGGCAGGCCGCACTCCGCCGCCTGCTCCAGCCCCCGCAGGGCTTGCGCCGCCGTCGGTCCGCCCTCGTCGCGCTCCCTGCGCCGGGCTTCCCGCAGTACCCCCTCGGCGGCCTGTGCCGGGGTGACCCCGCGCACGCCGGCCGCCGTCAGCATGGCCGCGGTGGCCGGTGTCCAGCGCACCTCCCAGCGCGAGGTGAGCGCGTCGGCACCGCCCGTGCCGGCCACCGCCCTGGGTTCGCCGTACGGGACCGAGCACACGGTCAGGCGCCGCAGCAGCAGTTCCCGGCGGCGGTCCAGTTCCGAGCGGAGCGGGTCCAGGCGCAGGTCGCGCGCGGCTGCCCGGCCCGAGTCCGCCGGTCCGGGCAGCCCCAGTCCGGCGAGTTCCGCCTCCACCGCCGGGGCCAGGCCGCTGCGCGGCGCGTCCGGAGCCGGGCGGCCGGTACGGGTCCCGACGAGCACCTCCTCCATCGCCCGGGCCACGGCCCGCCCCCGCCCGTACGGCTCCCCCTGCGCGAGCACCGTCTGCAGTGCCTCGACCAGCTCGCCCCGGCCCGCCGCGGGCAGCCCCCGCAGCCGAGCGAGATCACCGGCCAGGCGTGCGACCTCCCGTGCGTCGGCGGGTCCGGACGGATGGCCCAGCGCCCGCAACTCGGCACACACCCGCACGGCGGCCCGCGTCAACGCGTCCTCCAGCGCGGCGGGATCACCGGCCGCTTCCAGCACCAGGTGCTGCCACTCCGGGTCGCGGATGCCGGCCGGGTAGCCGGAGCGTTCGTCGAGCAGGGCGTAGCTGTAGGGGATCAGGGAGGTCGTCCAGGTCGCAGCAGCGGCCAGGGCTTTCTTGGGATCGTGGGCCCGCGCCGGCGTGAGGGTGTCACCGTCGGCCGGTGCCAGGAGCGCCGGGGCGTGGAAGGCGCCGACGAGCACGGCGGCCCGTTCGCCGTTCGCCGTCGCCGCGGCGAGGCACGACCGCATCCACCGCTCCCGCCGCAGATCCAGCTCCGATACCCCGTCCGCGGTCAGGGCCTCCTCGCGCAGCGCCCACCCCGTCAGCAGCGCGGCCCGGCGCAGCGCCTCCGGCGGGGAACCGGGAGCGACCGCCTCGACCAGCCGGTCCCACAGATCGTCCCCGGGACGGCCGGTGAGGCGGTCACGCAGCACCGAGGAGAGCCCGGCCACGCCAGGAACCCCGCCATGCCCGCCGGCCTTCACGTCCGGGGCGCCGGCCGTGCCGGGCCGCTCGCCCGCCGGGCGTGTCGAGGCGCCGGGCGTCCCGGGCCGCCCGGCCGCCCGGGGGGTGGGGCCGCCGGGTGTTCCCGTCTTCGCACCTGTCCCCTTCTCGTCCGGCTCCGGCGCTCCCGCCCATGCCCGGTCCGCCAGCGGCAGGTCGCACGCGATCACCGGTACGCCGCGCCGCGCCGCCCAGCGCACGGCTGTCAGCTCCGGTGAGAAGTCGGCGAAGGGATAGAAGGCCGGGCCCCCGGCCCCGTCCCCGGGCGCGGCGGCGAGGGCGACGGGAGCCACGGTCCCCTCGTGGGCGAGCCAGGGCAGCCAGTCCTGCATGTCGGCCGGGAGTTCGACGAGCAGCACGTCCGGCCGGGCCGCGTCCAGAAGTTCGGGCACGGCCGCGGCGAGGGAGGGCGCGTGGTGCCGTACCCCGATGAGATACGGCGCCCCCGGGTCGGTCAGGGCCGCCATGGCGGCCTCGGGGCCGGCCGGAACCGCGGAACCCGCGCCGGGACCGGGAGGGGCCGTGGCCGACGCGTCGAGGGCGGAGACAGCGGAGACGGAGGACACGATCGTCAGCCCTCCAGGACCGTGCGCAGGTCCCACAGCGTGCGCCAGGTGGCCGAGCCCTGTTCGGCGCGGCGCCGGACCGGGCCGTCCCAGTAGCCGCGCAGCCGCGCCGCGTCCGCCGGGTCGTCCTTGCGTACGACACCGAGGAGGTGGCCGGGCAGCAGTCCGAGGACGTCCCGGTCTCCCGGGAAGTACGCCGAGGCCAGCGCCAGCGCGCCCGCCACGGACACCGCCTCCGCCGTGCTCATCACCGTGGACGGCCGCTCCACCTCCCAGCCCTCCGCCGACCGGCCCTCGCGCAGATCGCGGAAGACGGTGACCAGGGCTTCCAGGACGGCGTCGTCCACCTGGAAAGGCGCGCCCGCCCGTTCCACCGACGCCCGGGCCTGGCCCCGCACCAGTGCCGTCTCGGCGTCGAGGTCCGAAATGGCGCCCACCGTCTCGAAGTTGAAGCGGCGCTTGAGCGCGGCCGACATCTCGGAGACGCCCTTGTCCCGCAGGTTGGCGGTGGCGATGAGGTTGAATCCCGGCGCGGCGTGCGCCAAGGCGTCCTCGGCTCCGGACAGTTCGGGTATGGCGATGCGCCGTTCCGACAGCAACGACACCAGGGCGTCCTGCACTTCGGGCAGACAGCGGGTGACCTCCTCGACCCGGGCGATCGCGCCCCGGGTCATCGAGGTGAGCACCGGCGACGGAACGAGCGCCTGCCGGCTGGGCCCCTGCGCGAGCAGCAGGGCGTAGTTCCACCCGTACTTGAGCTGGTCCTCGGTCGTACCTGCCGTGCCCTGCACGACCAGGCCGCTGGTGCCGCACACGGCGGCCGCCAGCAGTTCCGACAGCATGGACTTGGCGGTGCCGGGCTCGCCGACGAGCAGCAGGCCCCGCTCACCGGCGAGCGTGACCACACACCGCTCGACCAGCGCGCGGTCGCCGACGAACTTGCCGGTGATCTCCAGCCGCCGCGGTACGCCCTGCGGCGCCTCCGCGTCGTCGGGCAGCCGCAGCGCCCGGCCGCCGCTGCCCATGACGAACGTGACGACGGCCCGGGGCGTGAGCCGCCAGGCGGGCGGCCGCGGACCGGAGTCATGGGCGGCGAGGAAGGCCAGCTCGATGGCGTACCGGTCCTCGGGCGGGACGATCTGGCGGGTCGCGTCGGGCGCGAGGGCGGTGGTCATCGACGGGCTTCCTTCGACGGCGTGCGGACGGAGGTCGGAGCGAGGGGGCGGAACGGGCCGGGCAGCGCGGCCCGAACAGAGCCCCGCCGGGCAGCGCGGGCAGGACTTGGCCGGGCAGTGCGGGCAGGGGTCGACCGGGCAGTGCGGGCAGGGGTCGACCGGGCAGTGCGGGCAGGGGCTGGTGTGGCGGCGTGGGTTGGGGTTGGCTGGGTGTGGCGGGCAGGGGTCGGCCGGGCGGTAGGGACAGAACTCGGCCGGGTGGTAGGGACAGAACTCGGCCGGGTGGGAAGGGCAGAGCTCGGCCGGGCGACGGGCGCTTGGGTCGGTCGGGCGGGGCGAACAGCGGTCTGGGAGGGCGACGCCGTCCGAGCCGCTGCCATCCGGGTCGGCGATACGCCGGCCGGTGTCGCCCCGGCTTGTGTCATCCCCGGTGTCGCCCCGGCTTGTGTCACCCCGGCCTGTGTCGCCCCCGCCGGTGTGATCGTGGTCGGCGTCTTCGGGGCGGAGGCCGTCGGGGCGGAGGCCGTCGGGGCGGAGCCCGGGGCGGTGGACGTCATCGGCTCCGCCCTCGCCGGTTCGTGCGGGTGGTCAGCTGTTCGTACGCCGGGGCGTCGCCCGCGCGGACCCGGTCCCAGGCGCGCGTGAACAGCTCCGGCACCGGGATCAGCGGTATCGCGCGCGGGTTGTCCGCGCTCGGGTAAAGACCCTCCTTCCAGGTCTCCACCGGCAGCGCGGGCGACTTCAGGTCGCGCCAGCCGCACGGCAGGAACAGGGCCCGCCCCGCGCGTGCCCGCTTGGCCTCCACCACCAGGTCCGTCGCGGCCAGCTCGGTGCGGGCCTTCTTCAGTCGGGTGGGCTTCCAGCCCGTCCAGCGGGCACAGTTGCGGTCCGTCGGATCCGGCAGGGCCAGCAGCTGGAGGTAGAGCGCGGCGGCGTCCTCGCCCAGCCCGTGCGCGGCGGCCACCTCGGCGACGAGCGCGGGCACACTGAGGGCCGGGTCCTGGGCGTACCCCCTCAGGCCCTCGGCGCCGGCCGTGACCGTGCGGCCCAGCTCCTCGCCCAGAAGCGTGCGCAGCATGCGCAGCCCGTGGCCGCGATGCGGACCCACCAGGCCGTCCAGCAGCCCGAACACCGCGTCGTCGGGCCCGGTGAGACCGGCCGGCCGGACCAGGACCGTCTCGGTGTCGCGGTAGCCCGGGCGCAGCGCGAGCGCATCTCCGACCCGGGTCGTGCCGTGCGCGTCGGCACCGCCGGTCGCGGGCAGTCCGTAGACCTTCCGCAGCTCCACCGCTGTGCAGCCGCCCTTCTCCGTGAACTCGACGTCCAGGTCGAGCAGCAGCTCCGGGTCGGACATCCGGCGCCGCACCGCGGCGAGGCCCTCCGGCAGGGCGGTCCGCAACGGGTGGCCGTACGGCAGGACGTACGCCAGCGCGGAGAGCGCGCCCACGGCCCCCGCGAGGGTGTAGCCGCTGGGCATCGCCTGGGGGTCGTCCGCGATCAGCCTGCCGTCCTTGTCCGGGCGCAACACCGTGGTGCGGCTCAGCCATGGGGTGCGGGACGGGTTGAGCACGTCCTCGGCGCCTCCGGCTCGCAGCCCGGCCAGTTCGGCGCTGAGGTCCTCCGGCAGGCGCACCAGCGAGCCGAACCGGTCGGTCCACACCCGCCCCGCGGCCTGTGTGTCCGGTCCCGCTGTCCACAGGGCGGCCGGCTCGTCCGGCAGCAGCGCGCCCATGACCGCTGCCCGCGGCTGCACGCCCAGCCCCTGCAGCAGCGCGGTGCCGAACTCCCGCTGCCGTGGCTTCAGCCCGAGGGTGGCGAGCGCCTCGGCCCCCGGTTCCTGCGGCTGTCCGGCGAGCAGCACGGTGGACTGCAGCGGGCCCAGCGCGCCGCCGGTCGCCGCCACCAGTGCCTCGGGCGCCGAGGGCTGCCAGGGCGCGGCGCCCTTGTCGCGGACGAGACGGGTGACGGCGGCCAGGTCCTCGACGGAGATCGTCGGGGCGTACCGGGTCTCCTGCTCCAGCGTGAAGTGCGCGACCGCGCCGAACGCCCCGGACGGATCGTGGTCCAGCGCCAGCCACGTGACGCGTTCCCGCTGGACGTCGACGCCCTGCTGACCGAGGATCACCACCGTGCGCCCGGCCCGGCGCAGTACCTGTCCGTCCCGCTGCGGCTGCTTGTTCTCCCGGGGTTCGCTCAGCACCGTCTGCCGCAGTGTGCCGCCGGCCGTGACGAGCGGCCCCTCGGCGAGGGCCTCGGCCAGCAACAGCAGCGGCTCCCGCTGGGCGTCGGTCAGGACGGGCGAGGCGGCCCGGTACGCCAGCGCCCGCAGGACGCCCAGGACCGGAGGCCAGACCATGCCGATCGCCGGGACGGTGTGCTCTTCGCTGGTCCAGCCGTCCGTGAGGGCACCGAGGCGCTCGAGGCCGGGCAGCGGCTTGCCGTCGGCGGGCCTGCCGGACAGCACGTGGTTGACCGCGCGGATCTGACGGAGCACGCTCCACCGCTCGCCGTACCACCAGCCGTGCAGCGCGACGACACCGGACACCGCGTCGTGCAGGGAGCGGTCGTCGCCGTGTACGGGGCTGTAGTCGGCGAACATGCCCTCGGTCCGGTTGCGCGGCTGCCGCGGCCCCTCCTTCGGGGGGGTCGCGAAGGTGGTGGCCGAGTCGGTGAGGCGCAGTGCCGACCTGACCAGTGCGGCGACGCCGATACGCAGCCGCTCGTCGGTCAGCTCGGGCAGGGCGTGTTCCACCGCCTTGAGGGCGACGGCGTCCGCGGTCGGCACGGCGGCCTTGGCCGTCTCGTCCGATCCCGCCGCAGCCAGCGCTTCCTGACGGGTCGCCAGTGCCTCGCCCGTGAGCCGCAGCAGCTCCGCGGCCTGCTCGTCGGCCAGGGCGCGCAGCACCGCCGAGCCCTGGGCGTCGCGCGGACGCAGTGCGTGCCAGTGGGGCAGCGGGGGCACGAGCCGGGTGCCTGCGGCGTACTCACCGCCGCGGTCGTTCGGCGTCAGCCGGGCCAGCAGACCGGCGGGAGAGGTGTCGTCACCGGCGTAGAGCCCGATGTGCCCACCCAACCGTGCGCTGTGGCCGCCCAGTTGCACGACGACGGGCTCGGCCCCGCCGGGCAGCCGCAGCGCACCGAAGGGCACGGCCGCCCGGTCGCCCTGGCCCACTGCGACCGACACCGTCCGCCCGTCCGGTGTCCCGGCCGTACGACGCTCCTCCGCACCCTCGCCCTCCGTGCGCACCCAGCGCCCCAGCACCGTACCGTCGGTACCGAACGGGCTGTTCTCCAGGCCGGGTTGCAGCGGCAGGACCTCGCACACGCCCGGCAGCAGCTCGGCGTCCTCACGGACGGCCGAGCGCAGCAGCGCGGGCAGCGACGCGCGGCCGTGCGTCCCGGTGACCGGGTCGTACTCCAGCCACACCGTCCGCCGACCCTGCCTGCCCTGGCGCCACAGGGCGGTGCCGTCGCCGATGATCGCGCGGCACTGCGGCAGGTCCGTGTCGCCGGCGTGCAGGGTGCGGCCGCCGGTGGCCCGTCCGCCGCCGGCCAGCGGGATCGACGGGACCACCGTCTCCTGGCCGGACCACCAGGAGGGCAACTGCTCGCCGCCGAGCTCGAACACCTCGGCGGGCCGGGCCGACCAGTAGCCGTACTGCTTGCTGCCGTGCCGCCACATCACGAGCAGCTCCCCGTCCACGTACCGGAAGCGGGGGCGCTGCCAGCGGTCCAGGTCATGGGGCAGGCGCAGGTCGTGGTCGAGCAGGATTCGCTCCGGGCCGACGACCACCGCCTTCCGCCCGCGGCACAGGATCAGCGCCGGCCAGGCCTCGTGAACGGCCAGCGCGTCGTCCTCGCCCTTCCGGGTGTGGCCGTCGAGCAGCGTCAGCGCCTCGTCGAGGGCCGGCCAGCCCAGCTCGTCGAGGATGCCGGCCCGAACCGTACGGCCGAGCAGCGGCGCCACCTCGCGGTCCGCGACCCGGGCCACCGCGTCCGGGGCGACCTCGGAGGCGATCAACCGGAAGGGGCGCAGCCGGTCGAGCGCGGCGCGGGCGCCGGGCAGACCCGCCGCGCGCGTGAAGTCGCCGGTGGCCTCCTCCAGCCACTCCCGCAGGACCTCGCGGAGGACCGGATGCGCGGCCATCGACTTCAGTAGCTCGTCGCCGCGCTGGTGGGCGCCGACCTTGTCCACCGCCTGGTGCAGCAGACGCCGCAGGCGCGGGTCGGCCGTCACGGCCGCCAGGTCGCGCCGGCCGCCGCGGGTGTCCACCAGCCACTCGGGCAGCGGCAGATACACGGGGACGTCGTCCGGCAGCGACAGCGGGACGCGGGCGGCCGCGCACAGGTCCAGCAGATCCAGGTCCGCGCCGGCGTGCCAGCGTCCGCTGCACAGGTCCACCGGACGGCCGGTCGACCGCAGCACCGGAGCCATGCGCTCGACCAGCGCGAGCGTGGCAGGGCAGCGGCGGGAGTAGGAGCCGCCGTGCTTGCGGAAGGACGCCCAGCGGGTCAGCCAGTCCGCCGGATCGGCGCCGTGCTCGGCTGCCGCCGACTCGTCCGTGAGCAGCCGGTCGGCCCCGGTCTCCGCGAGCAGCGTCAGCCAGAACTCCTCGTCCTCGGCCTCCCGGCCGAGGCCGGCGGGCATGATCTCCAGCAGCCGGAGCCGGATCTGCGGCCGCTCCTCGGCGAGGACGACGAGCACGGAGCGATAGGCGGTCCAGAAGGACCGGGGCGCGCGGACCGCGGCGGGGGAGGCGAGCAGGTCGGCGACCAGCGCGCACTCCTCGGTGACCCGGGGCAGGCCGGCCGCCTTGATCAGCCCGCGCGCATCCTGCGGCAGCGAGGCGTACGGCGGCATCCCGGCCGCACAGCGCTCCACCGTCAGCTGACGGAACTGGGCCCAGGCCGCGGCCGTTTCGAGCCGCCCGGCGAGGTCCCGCACATGCTCCTTGAGCGCCTTCACGGTCAGCGCACCCGCGAAGGCGAACTCAAGGAACACCGCGCGCTGCCGCTCCTCGTCCACCGTGAGCGCGTGCACCCGCTCGGCCTCACGGGCCTTGCCGAAGAACGCGGCGGCGTAGGTGGTGTTCTCGTGTTCCAGGAAGACCCGCGCGGCCTGTTCGTAGAACGTCGGCAGGAAGTGCGGCACGGCACGGCCCAGCCGCTCGCCGAGCTCCTCGAAGCCCTCCTTGGCGGTGCCCGGGCGGGACTTGGCCTGCCGGGCGAGCCGCTCGACATCCTTGACCAGGGCGAGCGCGTGATGACCGTTGGCCGGGTCGTTGACCAGCGCCCAGGCCGGGAAGCCCAGCGTCTCCCGGCGCACCTGCCCGACGACCGGCGCCTGGGGCTCACGGGCGAGGCCCAGGAACTCCAGCGCCAGGTCCTCCGCCTCGCCCAGCGTGTCCGGCACCAGCCGGACCACGGGCCGGCCCTCCAGGGCGGGGTGCGTGTAGGTGCGGACGGTGAGGCTGTCGGCGTCCTCGCGCGCGGTGCTGCCCGGCGGCAGGACGGCGCCGGCGTCCAGCAGCGTGGCCGCGGTGGTCTCGTCGTACGTCATGCCGCCCGCTCCTCGTCCTCGATGTCCCGTCCCGCGTACAGCGCCGCCGCCATGCGCGTGCCCTCCGACCAGGCCACCGGCCCGACCTGACCGAGCTTCAGCGCCTTTCCGGCGGGGTCGGACCACACCAGCGGGCCGGTCTCGGTCTCCATGTAGCCGTCGTAGTCACCGATCCATACGCGGGCCTCGACGCTCCGGCCGTCCTCCAGGACAGGGCACACGGCATACCCGCCACGCACGCGGTAGCCGAGCTGGGTGGCCCGGCCGTGCAGGAAGCGCAGCTCCTTGAACGAGCCGCCCGCGTACTCCTCCACCTCGGCCGCCTCGGCGTCGAGCGCGGCCGGGCGGTGCCAGACCTCGCGGAAGAGCTGCTGCGCGCGCTGCTCGACGCCCAGTTCCACGGCGAACTCCCGCAGTTCCTCAAGGTCTTCGAGGAGGACCGGGTGCGGGATGCGTACCAGGTCGGGGGCGATGCGGACGGTGTCGCCGTCGAGGTCGACCAGGCCCAGGCCACGCTGGGGATCGGCGTCCCGCAGGAAGCCGGCGACCTGCCCGTCCGGGCCGGTGACGACGAGGTCGCGCAGCGCGGCCTGCCAGGCCGGGTCGGGCCACACACGCGTGACGACGGCGAGCGGCACCGGCAGGGAGCGGACCATCCACCGCTCGGCCTCGGCCAGGCACTGCCGTTCGTGCCGCTCCAGCCACTCGACGAGCTGCTTGAGGCCCACGACCGCCGGATCGTCGGCGATCTTCGGCGGCACCGACTTCAGCCGCCTCCCCGACGCGTTGCGGCACACCACCTTCCCGCCGTCGAGGGCGACTTCGTAGCCGCCTGCCGACACCCACCCCATACGTGCCTCCCGCACCCGCGTTGATCAAGTGACGGGAACTGTAGGGCAGGCCACTGACAACGCCCCCCGGAGGCCGGAGGGCGTTGTGGAAAAACGGTTCTGGAGCAACGGAGGAAGCAACGGGAGGAGAAGGGGGAAGGTCAGTCGCGCCCGGCGGCGCGCTCCTGCTTCTCCTTGTGCAGCTGCTTGATCCGCGCGCCCTCCTTGCGGACCTCGGCCTGCGTGGCGCGCTCCTTCTCCAGCCACTCGGGATGCTCCTGCTTGAGTGCCTCGATCTGCTCGGTGGTCAGCGGCTCGGTGACTCCGCCGCGCGCGAGGCCTGCGATGGACACGCCGAGCTTGGCGGCGACCACCGGACGCGGGTGGGGGCCGTTGCGCCGCAGCTCGCTCAGCCACTCCGGCGGGTTCGCCTGCAGCTCGTTCAGCTCGGCGCGCGAGATGACGCCCTCCTGGAACGAGGCGGGGGTGGCGGGGAGGTACACACCCAGCTTCTTCGCCGCGGTCGCGGGCTTCATCGTCTGGGTGCTCTGCTGCGAACTCATGGGTCAAGGGTATCGGCCACGTGCCGGAGGGCCGACCACGGCCGGTGCCGGTCAGCCGGCCACGGCCGGTAACCTGGCCTGGTGACAGGCTCGGAGGAATCACCGTCGTTCCGGCTCGCGTACGTTCCCGGAGTGACGCCCGCCAAATGGGTGAGGGTCTGGGGCGAGCGCCTGCCGGACATCCCGCTCACCCTCGTCCAGGTACCGGCCGCCGAGGCGCCCGAGGCGCTGCGCGCGGGCCAGGCCGACGCGGGCCTCGTACGGCTCCCCGTGGACCGTACGTTCTTCAGCGCGATTCCCCTCTATACCGAGACCACGGTGGTCGTCGTCCCCAAGGACCACCTGATCACGGCCGTGGACGAGGTGACCCTCGCCGACCTCGCCGAGGAAGTGCTCTTCCACCCCCTGGACGACGTCTTCGACTGGGACGGCCCGCCCGGCGAGCCCGCCTTCGAGCGTCCCGCGACGACAGAGGAGGCGATCGAGCTGGTGGCCGCCAACGTCGGCCTCCTGGTCGTGCCGCAGTCCCTGGCCCGCCTGTACCACCGCAAGGACGTCACCTACCGCCCGGTCACCGACGCCCCCCAGTCGAGCGTTGCCCTGTCCTGGCCCGAGGAGGCCACCACCGACCTGGTGGAGGACTTCATCGGCATCGTCCGCGGACGCACCGTGAACAGCACCCGGGGCCGTACGCAGCCTCAGGCCCCCGCACCGGCCGGGCAGCAGCGGAAGCGTGCCGAGCATGGTGGCACCCGGCAGAAGCCGGCGGCGAAGTCCACGGGCCGCACGCCACGCGCGCGTGCGGCGGGAGCCAGGCAGACACCCAAGCGGGGCAAGCCGCGCCGGAGGTCGTGAGGGCGGGAGCGGCACCGCACGAAGGGGCGCGGGCCGGCGAACGGAGCCGGCCGACGAGCCACCAGGGCGGCGCGACAGGCCGACGCCGCGACGGGCGCGCGCACCGGCGCCCGCACGGGCGCGCGCTCCGGCGCGCGTCGCGGTCACGTGCCCCGGCCACCTCGCAACGCGCCCAGTCGCACCCGGGCGCCCCCGCTACGCCTCCTGACGCGCCGCCTGCCTGGTCTGCCCGGTCTGTGGACGGGCCTGGCGTTCCCGGAGGTCGGCGACGGCCAGGCAGAGGGCCAGCAGGATGATGCCGACGCAGGTGAACAGGCCGTACTGCAGTGCGATGGCCGGGTCGCCGTGGTTGGCCAGGTGGGCGAAGAACACCGAACCCACCACCGCGACACCGGCCGCCGAGCCGATGCGCTGCCCGGTCTGCAGCACCCCGCCGGCCGCCCCGGCCCGCCGCACGGGCACGAGGGTCAGGGTGAGCGTGGTGTTCGGGGAGGTGGTCAGGCCCGAGCCGATCCCGGCGAGCAGCATGGGGAGTGCGGCGGCCAGGGCCACGCCCCGGCCCGGTACCCAGTGCACGGCCGCGATGACGCCGAGGATCCCCACCGTCACGGTGCACAGCCCGGCGATGATCAGTCTGCGTCCGAAGCGCACGACCAGGCGGCCGCCGACCGCGGCACCCACCGCCGTGCCCGTCGCGAACGGCATGGACGACAGTGCCGCCGCCAGCGCGCTGTAGCCCATCCCGTTCTGCAGGAAGATCGTGTAGACGAAGAACAGTGTGGTGAAGCCACCGAAGTACACCAGGCTCAGCAGCGCGCCGAGCGAGAACGAGCGCAGTGCGAAGAGCCGCAGGTCGATCAGGGGAGCCCGGCCGTGCCGCTGCTGGCGCCGCTCCCACGTCCAGAACGCGACCAGCAGCGCGGCGCCGGCCGGGAGCAGGGCCCACTTCAGCCGCCCGTGCCACTGCTGCTCCTGCACCAGGGGCAGCATCAGGGCGATCACACCCGAGCCGAGGAGCAGGACGCCCGGCACGTCGAAGCACTCCCGCCCGCGCGCTGAGGCGGGGGAGCGGGGCAGCAGCCGCAGAGCCGCGCAGAAGACGGCCACCCCGATGGGCAGGTTGACGTAGAACACCGAGCGCCAGCCGTCGTCCTCGCTGGCCGCGTGGATCAGCAGACCGCCCGCCAGCGGGCCGACCGCCGTGGAGAGGCCGATGGTGGCTCCCATCATGCCGAACGCGCGGGCTCGCTCGGCGCCGTGGAACATGTGCTGGATCAGCGCCGTGGCCTGCGGCGCGAGCATGCCTGCCGACGCCCCCTGGACCAGCCGGAACAGCACCAGCCAGGCCGGTCCGGAGGACAGGCCGCAGGCCGCCGAGGCGAGCGTGAACAGGGCGAGCCCGGTCAGGAAGGTCTGGCGCTGCCCGCGCATGTCGCCGAGCCGCCCCGCCGGGACCAGGACCAGACCGAAGGTGAGGGCGTAACCGGACACCACCCAGGACAGGTCGGCGGGGCTGGCGTGCAGGCCGCGCTCCACCGAGGGAAGCGCCACGTTCACGATCGACGTGTCCAGCAGGGACATGAACGCCGCGGTCAGACAGACGGCGAGCGCTTTCCACCGTCGGTCGTCCTGGGCAGGGCCGGCCTGGTCTGTAGTCATGCGATCACGCTATGCAGCGGCCAGGTCCCTCGCACGGCGGGAAAGTCCCGTTCCGCCCCCACCGGCCGGATCCGCTCCCCTCACGCCCCGACATGGACGAGCGGAGCACCCTTGCTCCGGAAGGGTGCTCCGGCGGGTGCCTCGGCCCACGCCGCGTCGGTATCAGTGGGGCGGGGCTGCGGCGCGGAGCCACGCGTACGCCGACTGCGCCGTGAACTCCGCCTGGCCGCCGCGCAGCAGCAGGGTGGCGGTGGCGAACTCTGGTGCGTCGGCCTGGGCGGCCACGTACGGGATCGCGATGCACCGCATACCGGCCGCGTGGGCGGCGGCCACGCCCGGCGCCGCGTCCTCCAGGACCACGCAGTCAACCGGGTTCGCGCCGAGCCGCCGGGCCGCCTCCAGCAAGACGTCCGGGGCGGGTTTACCCCGCGGGACCTCGTCGGTCGAGACGACCGTGTGCAGAAACGCGTCGAGGCCGGTGCCCGCCAGGATCGCGTCCATGGCCTCGGGCGACGACCCCGAGGCGACCGCCATGGCAACGCCCTCGTCGGCCAGCAGCTCCACGAACTCGCGCATCTCCGGGTACGCGCGCGTGCCGGCGCGGGCCAGTTCCAGATAGCGCCGGTTCGTCGCGTCCAGCAGGTCGTCCACACCGGCGCGCAGACCGTAGCGTTCGCACCACAGGGCCACGCTCTCCCGGGTGCTGATGCCGACGTACGTCTCGTGGTCCGCCCAGGTGAAGTCAGGGACGCCGTGCTCGGCCAGGGTCCGGCGGCTCGCCTCGTAGTAGTTCGGCTCGCTGTCCACCAGCGTTCCGTCGAGATCGAAGACGACCGAGAGGGCGCCGAGGTCGCTCATGCGGTCCAGCATGCCAAGGGTCAGGCGCGGACCGCCCGGCCCACCGACTCCACCAGGGGCAGCAACCGGTACGGGACGCGCTCGCGCAGCGCCACCTCCGTGCGGGTGCGCACGACGCCCGGCAGGCTGATCAGCTTCTGGATGACGTCCTCCAGATGGGCGTTACTGGCTTCAGCTCGTCAGGGTGAGGGTGGGTCGTCGAAGGTCAGGCCGGTGCCCGCTATGAAGCCGTCGAGAGTGTGGGGCCGGTACTGCAGG
>NZ_JBVJVY010000039.1:30729-70478 GCF_055603265.1 Streptomyces sp. NPDC037288 | reverse complement strand
GCGTTCGCGCTCCACCAGCAGCGGCATCGGATCAGAGGCGGTGACCATCTCCCGCAACGGATGCCGGGACAGCACGTCGTCCACCTCCGGGGACACGGCGGCCTTCAGGCGCTCGTGCACGGACAGGGAGTCGTCGCCGAGGGCCTGTGCGGCGGCCAGGACGGCGTTTCGCTCCGGGCCCTTCGGCACTCCGGCGGCCGCCCGCTCGTACAGCTCGGCGCCCTCCTCCAGCACCAGCCCGATGTCGATCCCGGCCGGGATCTTCACCGAGGCGGTGTGCCGCCAGGTCGCCAGCGGATGACTCCAGGCCTCCACCCGGAAGGTCCAGCGGCCCGTCGCGCCGGGGGTGATCTCCGCGCCCCAGCGGTCACTGCCGGGGGACAGCTCGTGCATCGGCGTCCACGGGCCACGGCGGCCCTTCGGATCACGCAGGACCACATTGGCGCCCACGGCATCGTGCCCTTCGCGGAACACGGTGGCCGTCACCTGGAACGTTTCCCCGGCCACCGCTTTCGCCGGGCGCCTGCCGCACTCCACGGCCGGCCGTACGTCACGTACCGGTACACGGCCGATGGCCGGGGTCCTGCGCATGTATCTCACCTCCGCCGTGCGCGAAGCCGGGCACCTGGCCCGGCTTCGCGATCCGAGACGGGGCCGACCGACGTCGGTCCCGTGGGGGAACGCCTTGTACGGTGCCAGGTCAGGGGCTTGGCGCCGTGGAACGCCGCTCCGGTGGCGGCGCTCTTCTGGCCGACCGGCGCGACCGCGGTCGTCCGTCCTGCTCGCGCAGGTAGGTGACCAGATTGGTGCGCAGATAGCGCTCGGCGGCGTCCGCGGCCTCGCGGGCGCAGCGTTTGCCCATCAGCACGCACAGCGTGTAGCCCGAGTCCTCGAAGGTGGCCCGGACCGTGCGGTCGTGGGGCGAGGCGAGCATCACGCGCTCCCACGCCCGGTAACGCCGCAACGCCCGGGCCACTTCGGCCTTGGCGGGTAGCAGCATTGCCCTCTTCACCCTCCACGCTCTCGACTGGGCGCGTTCCCGACGGTCGGGTGGTGTCCGCACGCGGAAGGGCACGGCACCGTTACGGCGATCGAGGCTTTCACTTATGGTGCACGCACGACGACGCAGCGTCTTGTTGGAGCTTCAACCACGGGCGGTGTCGGGTGCTCATGTTGCACGAATGGCGTAGTGCCCTCACCGTGGAGGTGACTCAGAAGCGCTCAGTGCTCACGCTGTGTGTCCGGGTTGTGTACCGGACGGGCATCCGGGATCCCTCCCGGACGGGCGAGGGGAGCGAGAGCTTCGCCGGTGAGGAGCAAGCGACGATGAAGACCGCAGTGCCCTGCTACTACCACCTCGACGTGGAAGTCAGCCCGGAACGGGTGGGACAGGTCAGCCGCATCCTGGCCGCCCACCTCCGCTACTGGGACCTCGAGAACCTCACGGTCCCCGTCTGCCGCGGCGCCGAACTGCTGCTGCGGGCGATCGACCAGCACGCCAACGACAAGCACACGTCGATCGAGATGTGGTGGAACGGCCAGCACCTCATCACCGCGTTCGGGGACGACGACCCGGATCTGCGCCCCGACCAGGACCTGCGGGCCTGCCTCGCCGACATCGCCGCCATGAGCGACGGCTGGGGCTGCTGCGCCTCCGAGACCGGAGCCAAGATCATCTGGTTCTCGCAGCGCGCCCGCGCCGGCCAGCGTGTCCCGCTGGTGCCGACCGCCCCCGCGCCCACGCTGCGGACCGGCCGGCAAGTACCGCGCACAGAGCCCCTCGTGGTGCTGGCCGCGCCGGCGCCCGCCGGTGACGACGCCCTGGAGGGCAGCCGGTGACCGCCCGCAGGAGAAGGAAAGGGCTGCCCGTGTGGAGCGGGCAGCCCTACCCGTTGGGTGCCGCCTTCGACGGACAGGGCACCAACTTCGCCCTGTTCAGCGAGGTGGCCGAGCGGGTCGAGCTGATCCTCGTCGACGACGCGGGCAAGGAGACGCCCGTCCGGCTGCACGAGGTCGACGGATTCGTCTGGCACGCCTGTCTGCCCGGCATCGCGCCCGGCCAGCGCTACGGCTACCGGGTGCACGGCCCCTGGCAGCCCTCGCTCGGCCACCGGTGCAACCCGAAGAAGCTGCTGCTCGACCCGTACGCCCGGGCCGTGGACGGCCAGATCGACAACCACGCCTCGCTGTACGAGCGGGCCCCGGACGGCCCCGCCCCCGCCGACAGCGCCGGGCACTCCATGCTGGGCGTGGTCACCGACCCCTACTTCGACTGGGGCGACGACCGCCCGCCCCGGACGCCGTACTCGGACTCGGTGATCTACGAAGCCCATGTGCGCGGCCTGACCCGTAGCCACCCCGACGTCCCCGAGCGGCTGCGCGGCACCTACGCCGGCCTCGCGCACCCCGCCGTGATCGAGCACCTGACCTCGCTCGGCGTGACCGCGGTGGAGCTGATGCCGGTGCACCAGTTCGTGCAGGACGGTGTGCTCCAGGACCGGGGCCTGTCCAACTACTGGGGCTACAACACCATCGGCTTCTTCGCCCCGCACAACGCCTACGCCGCCTTCGGCAGCCGCGGCCAGCAGGTCAACGAGTTCAAGGCCATGGTCAAGGCGCTGCACGCGGCCGGCCTCGAAGTCATCCTCGACGTGGTCTACAACCACACCGCCGAGGGCAACGAGATGGGCCCGACCCTGTCCTTCCGCGGCATCGACAACGCCTCCTACTACCGCCTGGTCGACGGCGACTGGGCGCACTACTACGACACCACCGGCACCGGCAACAGCCTGCTGATGCGGCACCCCTACGTACTGCAACTGATCATGGACTCGCTGCGGTACTGGGTCACCGAGATGCACGTCGACGGCTTCCGCTTCGACCTCGCTGCCACTCTCGCCCGGCAGTTCCACGAGGTGGACCGGCTCTCGGCCTTCTTCGACCTGATCCAGCAGGACCCGGTGATCAGCCGCGTCAAGCTCATCGCCGAACCCTGGGACCTCGGCGAGGGCGGCTACCAGGTGGGGAACTTCCCGCCGCTGTGGTCGGAGTGGAACGGCAAGTACCGCGACGCCGTCCGGGACTTCTGGCGGGGTGAGCCCGGCTCGCTCGGCGAGTTCGCCTCCCGGCTGACCGGCTCCTCGGACCTGTACCAGCACAGCAGGCGCCGGCCGCGCGCCAGCGTCAACTTCGTCACCGCGCACGACGGTTTCACCCTGCGCGACCTCGTGTCGTACAACGACAAGCACAACGCGGCCAACGGGGAGGACAACCGGGACGGCGAGAGCCACAACCGGTCCTGGAACTGCGGTGTGGAGGGCGAGACCCGCGATCCCGCCGTCCTCGAACTGCGCGCCCGCCAGCAGCGCAACCTGCTCGCCACGCTGCTGCTCTCGCAGGGCATCCCGATGCTCTGCCACGGCGACGAACTCGGCCGCACCCAGCAGGGCAACAACAACGCCTACTGCCAGGACAACGAGATCTCCTGGGTCGACTGGGAGCTGACGGAGAATCAGCGGACCCTCACGGACTTCACCCGGCACCTGATCGCCCTGCGCGCCGCGCACCCCGTCCTGCGCCGCCGCCGCTTCTTCCGCGGCGAGACCGCGACCAACGCCAAGCAGCCGCTGCCCGACCTGATGTGGCTCAGGCCCGATGCCCGCGAGATGACCGGGCGGGACTGGCAGCGCGGCGACGCACACTCGATGGGCGTCTTCCTCAACGGCGACGCCATCGCCGAACCCGATCCCTACGGCCGCCGCATGGTCGACGACTCCTTCCTGCTGCTGATCAACGGCTACTGGGAACCGGTCGACTTCCGCCTGCCCGACAGCTCCTTCGGTGATCGCTGGACCACCCTGATCGACACGGCCGACCCCGACGGCATCCCCGACGAACGCGAACGGAAGGCCGGCACGAGGCTTCGCGTGGAAGCCCGCAGTCTGATCTTGCTGTCGCGTCCGTCGCGGGTGGCACGCTAGGGGCGGTCTCCGCGGGTCCGCTGTGGCTGGTCGCGCAGTTCCGCGCGCCCTTCAGGGCGCTTCCGCGGCGGCACCCCGCAAGCGCGGCGAGCGGCGGCTCAGCGGCCCCGGCGTGATGTCACCGTGAACTGGGCCCCGTCGGCGTCGCGCAGGATCGCCTCGGTCTCGTCCTCGCTCAGCACGCTGCCCCCGTGCTTCTCCGCCGCCCGAGCACACCCCGGCACGTCCGCGACGGCGAAGTGGACCTGCCAGTGCGGCCGTACCGAGGGATCCGGTGCCGACTCCACCGCGCCCGAGTCGATCCGCGCCACGATGTCGCCCTCGCTGCGCAGCACCACCTCGCCGCCCTCGTACTCCACCTCGCAGCAGCCCGGCAGCCCGGACGCCCAGTCGAGGATCTCGCCGTAGAACAGCGCGGCGTCGAAGGCGTCGCGGGTGTGCAGCCGGATGAACGTCGGCGACGCCCGCCGCCAGGCCTCCCAGTTGCCGACCAGTTCCCCCTGCCAGATGCCGAAGGTCGCCCCGTCCCGGTCGGCGAGCAGCGCGGCCCGGCCCGGGGGGAAGGACAGCGGCCCGACGGCGGCCGTACCGCCGCGCTCGCGGGCCCGGGCGACCGCCACGTCGGCGTCCGGCACAGCGAAGTACGGCGTCCAGGCCACCGCCATCTGCCACATGGCGGCGACGGCGGCGATCCCCGCCACCGGCACCCCGTCCGCCAGCGCGATACGGAAGTGCTCGCCGAGCTTGGCGCCGCGCCAGCGCCAGCCGAGGACGGCCGAGTAGAACTCCTGGGTGGCCCCGAGGTCACGGCTGGTCAGGCTCACCCAGCAGGGGGCACCGAAGACGGAGTGCGTGGAGACGACGTCGCGCCTCCGCGGTCCACCGCTGACGGGGGCATTGTGGTTCATGGCAGTCGCGTCCTGCTCTCGGGGCCGGGCGGCCACCGGTCTGGGACCAGTGTCCAGCCGGAAGGGGGTGGCGTGCTCGTCGAGTACCCCCGGTGGCACGGGTCCAGGCCACCGAGGGACGATGGCGGTATGGGAGCGAGCGAACCGGAACAGATCGCTGAGCTGCAGGCGCAGGTCGACCAGCTGAAAGAGGCCGTCGCATCCCACGCGGTCGTCGACCAGGCCATCGGGATGATGGTGGCCCTGGGCCGGGTGACCCCGGACGAGGGCTGGGAGATCCTGAAGGAGGTCTCCCAGCACACCAACATCAAGCTGCGCAACATCGCGGAGCTGATCCTGATCTGGGGCCGCCGCGGCGACATTCCCCCCGACATCCGCGCCGCGCTGGAGGACGCCCTGGACCGCTACGGGCCCACGCAGGTGCCCGGGACCGCACAGGAGTGAGCCGGCGGCTCAGCGGAGCTCGGCGAGCCGGTTCAGCGGACCTCGGCGAGCAGTTCCTCGCGCATCCGGTCGAAGCAGGCGCTGAGCAGCCGAGAGACGTGCATCTGCGAGATGCCGAGCTGCTCGGCGATCCGGCTCTGCGTCATCCCCCGGAAGAACCGCAGATAGAGGATGGTGCGCTCGCGTTCCGGCAGCGCCTCCAGACACGGCTTGACGGCGGCCCGGTCGACCACGAGGTCGTATCCGGGGTCGGGGGCGCCGAGCGAGTCCCCGAGGGCGTAGCCGTCGGTGCCCGCCACCTCGGCGTCCAGGGACAGCGCGGAGAAGCACTCCAGCGCCTCCATACCGGTGCGCACCTCGTCCTCGCTGAGCCGCGTGTGGGCGGCGATCTCCGCCACGGAGGGCGGGCGGCCCGAGGTGCTCTGGGAGAGTTCCTTCGTGGCGGTGCGGACCCGGTTGCGCAGGTCCTGTACCCGGCGGGGCACGTGCAGGGTCCACATGTGGTCGCGGAAGTGGCGCTTGATCTCACCCGTGATGGTGGGCACCGCGTACGCCTCGAAGGCGCGACCGCGCTGCGGGTCGTAGTGGTCGACGGCCTTCACCAGGCCGAGGGCCGCCACCTGGTAGAGGTCCTCGAGGGACTCCCCACGGCCACGGAACCGCACGGCGATCCGCTCGGCCATGGGCAGCCACAGTCGGACCAGATCGTCACGCAGCCCCCGCCGCTCGGGACCTTCGGGCAGCTGCGCGAGCCGCTCGAAGGACTCCGCCGTGTCGGGGGCGTCGTCGTGAGGATGGGGGGATGTGGTGCCGGTGACGCGCATCGTGCGCACCTCTCTCAGGTGCTGGATGGACAGACACCGTGGGAGGTGCGCTCGGACCATGGAAAGGACACCGGGGCGTCCGGCGACACCGGCTCCCACGGACGTGCCTCCTGTCCGAAGCACTGACGATCCTTTTCCCGCGTAGGGACATCATCAAACAAATAGGTGCAAACGGGATGCGGTGGGCCTCGTGCGGCGGAGACGGCCGGCGGACCGGGGCCGACCTGCACGAGGGGCCGGGGAATCGTGGCGGACTCCGCCGAGGCCCGGAGCCACTGGGGTGACTGCTGGTACACGCACGGAAACGCCCTGGCACAGTCGCCGCGGAAGCGGGCCGCCCGTCGAGTTGTCAAGTCGGCGGGCCGCGCGGCCTCCTGTGCGGCAGGCCCGCGCAGCTCGCCACCGGCCCGGCCCGGCCGGCCGGGTGATCTTGCCGCGGACGTGATGTGCGGCACGCCGCCTGCCCCCTCCGAAGGGGCCGTTAACGGATTCTTCCTGGGCAGCGCTTGATCACCGATCAAAGCGGGCGAACCCCCTGGCCACAGCGCATTCTGCTCATTTGACAGTGCACTCGGCGCACAGATAGACAGCAGCTCTCGAAGGTCGAGAGGGGCACTGTGTACGAGCCGAACGTGGTCGGGGACTGGCACGAGTACGACGAGCATGCCGGTCTGCGGGTCCGCGTCCACCGCCTGGAGGCGGCCGAGCCGCCACGCGGACGCGACGACGCCGCTGCCGGGCTGACGTACTTCAGCGTCCGGGTGACGGTCGAGAACCGCGGCGCACGTCCCCTGGGCATCCACCTGGAGGACGGCCAGCTCGACGTCCGGGTCGGCCCCGACGGCGAGGGCGCCTTCATCGACTGGCGGAACTCCCAGTTCGTCGAGGGCTTCGACGTCTATCCGCTGCGCCGTGCCACCGCCGTCCTCTACGCTGCCGCCCCCGAGGCCGACCTGACCCACGTGGACGTGCAGGTGCAGCTGCGGGTGGACGACGAGTGGGCCGACCGCCGGCTGTGGACCGGCGGCATCGGCGTCCTGGAGGCGACCCCGGCGGTCGCCCCCACGGCCGCCGGACAGGGCGGCCTGGCCCACCAGGTCAGCGCCTTCCTGCGGGACCAGACGGAGCCCGGCACCGCCTGACGCGGGCGGCGGCGGGGCCGTACGGTCAGTGCGGGATGCCGTCGATGATCTCCCGGGCGCCCTGCCGCAGCAGCGCCACCGCGACCGACGTGCCGAGGGTGGCCGGATCGAGTCGGCCCGCCCACTCGTGGGCGTTCAGCCTGGTCTTGCCGTCCGGGGTGAACACACAGGCCCGCAGGGACAGTTCCCCGCCGCGGTCCACGCGCGCGTAACCGGCGATCGGGCTGTTGCAGTGGCCCTGCAGCACATGCAGGAACATCCGCTCGGCCGTCGCCTCCCGGTGGGTGTCCGGGTCACCTAGCCCGCTGACGGCGTCGATGAGATCGGTGTCGTCCTCCCGGCACTGCAGGGCGAGGATGCCCGCGCCGATCGGCGGCATCATCGTCTCCGGCGACAGCACCTCGCTGATCACGTCCGTCCGGCCGATCCGCTCCAGCCCGGACGCCGCCAGCAGCAGCGCGTCCGCGTCCCCGGCGGCCAGTTTCTCCAGCCGGCGGTTGGCGTTGCCGCGGAACGGCACACACTGAAGATGCGGGTGCGTGGCGGCCAGCTGGGCCACCCGGCGCACCGAGGAGGTACCGATCCGGGTGCCGGCGGGCAACCCGTCCAGGGTGAGGCCGCCCGGGTGCACGAGGGCGTCCCGGATGTCGTCCCGCTTCAGGAACGCGGCGAACACCGTCCCGGCGGGCAGCGGCCGGTCGGCGGGTACGTCCTTGACGCAGTGCACCGCGAGATCGGCCTCACCGGCCAGCAGCGCAGCGTCCACCTCCTTGGTGAACGCCCCCTTGCCCTCGACCTTGGACAGATCGCCGAGCCACTTGTCGCCGGTGGTCTTCACCGGCACCACCTCGGTGCGCACACCCGGGTGCAGGACGGCCAACTCGGCCCGGACCCGCTCCACTTGGGCCAGGGCCATGGGGGAGTCGCGGGAGACGATACGGATCAGTTCGGGAACCGGCATGCGCACACGATAGACCCCTGAGCCCGAGCCGGACTCGACGCCCGGTCTCAGCCGAAGCCCTCGGGCAGGTCCGCCGCCGACTCCTCCGGTGTCAGATCGGGGCGCAGCCGCAGCCAGGAGGGCTGGCGCAGCAGTCCGGCGCGGGTACGGGTGCTGTAGTTGACCTCGCCCACCAGCCGCGGCCGTACCCAGCGGGCGTCCGGGATCCGCGGGACCGGGTCGAAGGGGCACCGGCTGCTCGCGGTGTCCTCCAGCAGCCGGGCCAGATCCGTCCGCTCCGCCTCGCTCCAGCCGGTGCCCACCCCGCCGACGTACCGCAGCCGGCCGCCCGCGTCGCGCTGCCCGACCAGCACCGCGCCGGGCAGCCCGGCGAGCCGGCCCTTGCCGGGCAGCCAGCCGCCGACGATCACGTCTTCGGCACGCATGTTCCGGATCTTGATCCAGGCGCGGGAGCGCACGCCGGGCTCGTACACCGAGTCCAGCCGCTTGCACACCAGGCCCTCCAGGCCGTGCTCCCTGGTCGCCGCGAGCGCCTCGGCGCCATGCCCGGTCACCGCGCCCGGCGTCGACCAGTACGGCCCGGCCAGCCCGAGTTCCTCCAGCCGCGCGCGCCGCCGTACGTACGGCAGCCGCACCAGGGGTTCCTCCAGGTACGGCACGTCGAACAGCACCAGGTGCACCGGCACCCGGGCGGCCCGGCGGGCCGCCCGCGCGGGGGCGTGCGCAAGACCCATCCGGCTCTGCAGCAGCTGGAAGTCGGCCCGTCCCCGCTCGTCCAGGGCCAGCACCTCGCCGTCCAGCACGGCGGGCGTGGTGCCCAGCGCGCCGCCGAGCGGGCCCAGTTCGGGATAGGCCCCGGTGATGTCCTCGCCGGAGCGGGCGCGCAGCAGCACGCTGCCGTCGCCGGGCAGATAGACCATCACCCGCTGCCCGTCCTGCTTGGTCTCGTACCCCCACCGCTCATCCTGAGCCGCGGGCGGCAGGGTGCCGGGGGTGGCGAGCATCGGCGCGATGAGCGGCAGGGGTACGGCGGTCACGGCTGAAGGTCTCGACCGCTCCCGGCGGCCTCACGCGCCTTCGGCCGCCGGTTCCCCTGAACGGGTCCGGACGGCCGGTGGCATCACGCGTGACGCAGAGGGGCGAGCACGGCCGGCACCCGGCGGTGTCCGCTGTCGCTCTGGGGCAGGCTCAGCTTCAGGAAGACGTTGCCGATGTGCCTGCTGACGGAGCGTTCGGTGATGACGAGCGTGCGGGCGGTGGTGGGCCTCTCGGCGTGGCGACCGGCTCAGGCCACCGTCTCCGCCGAAGGCTCGGCCGGCGTCGGGGCCGGCGTGGTGGGGCGGTGGCGGGGGAGGGGCCACCGCGCTGGCGACCGACGTGCCGATGGACCGCATCAGCGTGTTGAGGCTGTGCGGCGGCCGTCTCCGACGCCGGGACCGCCCCCGTGATCACCTCACCGGCGTGTTCCTCGGAGCGCCTCGGGCATGGGCCGCTTCGGTGCCGTCTTCGGCCCGTGGCCCGGCGGGCAGCTGCTCGCCGGGCCACGGCGCTGACCCGGTCCCGTGCACGGCGCCGTACCCCGCCTCCGGGTGCGGCGCCGTACGCGACGTGCGCCTGTCACCCCTGCGCGTCCGGCTCCGGCTCCGCGTCCAGGCCCGTGCACGCCAGCTCCCCGTCCACCTCGGCGCACGCCTCCACGCCCCGCGGCGAGGACACCGAGAGCATGGGGCTGCTGTTCCCGGCCGGGTCGTCCGCCGGGTAGCGGGCCGACAGCACGTCCTGGCCTGCCCGCACCGACACCTCGCGGGCCTTGGCCGACCGCAGCCGCACCTGTGACCAGGCGGTGCCGCAGGCCGGTGAGTAGCGCAGCAGGACGGTGTAGGCGGGGCCGGAGACCGCGCTGGTGGTCCGCGCGTCCCGGGCGCACGCCGACGCGTCGGGCAGCGCGCCCTGGCAGGACCGGCCGTGACAGCGAGGCACCGCCGGCAGGTGCTGCGCCGTGGGCGCGCTGCCCGGGCGCCCGGACAGGGTGACGGCGGCGGTCACCGCCGTCGCCGCCCCGAACAGGGCGAGTGCGGACAACGGCAGCCAGGGCGCACACCACGGCCGGATCCACCCGAACAGCCGCCTTCTGCCGGGCTTTTCGGGTGCGGTCGTGGGCGGGGGCACTTCCGCGGCCTCCCAGAGGGCCAGTACGGCGTCGGGATCGGTGCCGGCGAGGCGGCAGAGCGCCTCCACGGCCGGTCTGGGCGGCGGTGCGCCGCCGGACAGATAGCGGTGCCACGCGGACTTGCTGTACGGAGTGCGCGCGGCCAGCGCCGCCAGGCTCAGCCCCGTACGGTCCTTCAGCTCGCGCAGCCCAACCACCAGTGGCTCGTCCGGCGTGGTCGCTGCTTGGGGGTGCCGCATCGTGCGTCCTCGACTCCCTTTCCGCTATGGGCGTTTTGGCCCCTGTTGTCGGAATGACTTCCCGGGAGTGCGGCGACCGCAACACCCCGTGAGGTAGGAGGAAGGTCAAGTGCGGACATACCGAAGGCCCGTTCGGGGGTCGTCGAACGGGCCTTCGGTGACTTGTGGTGCGGCGGTGATGTGCCGTCAGCACCAGGGGAGGGCGCGGTCGGCGCGGACGTAGCGCGCCGAGACGTAGCCCCGGTGCTGCGAGAGCCGGTACCAGGTGCGGTTCCCGTACACCGAGGAGCCGCGCGTCCTGCAGACGAGCGCCAGGTGCCGGCCCGTGTGCCGGTGGCCGATCACCCGGTAGCCGGTCCCCGGCCCGGAGCGGACGTTGAGCCTGGTGTGCCGGGTGGTGACGCGGCCGGTGACGGGCCGGAGGTGACGGTAGGGCACCCACTGCGCCACGAGGCGGTACTGCAGGCGGTACGGCGCCGCGTACGGGGCGATGCGGTGGGCCGTCGTCCATGGGACGAAGCGGTACGCCGCTCCCTGGGGCGCGAGGCGGTGTACGCGGCGCGCCCGGTGCGTGCGGAGGTGGACGCGGTGGTGGACGCGGTGCGTGACGTGCCCCTGGTGGTGGGCGCGGTGGTGTGCGTCGTCCTGGGTGACGGCGCTGGGTACCGGGTGCTGGGTGGTGGCGCTCGCCGCGGTGGCCCCGGCCGCCGCGGGCAGGAACGCGAGCACCGCGACCGTGGCCAGCAGTCCGCTCTTGAGGGTCCGTCGGATCATGGAAACCTCCGGCTGTCGTTCTCGTGACCACGAGCAGTGATCACGACAGCCAGCGTTTCCGTGACGGACCGTCGCCATGCCGTCCCGCCGTCCCCGGGGACGGCCGGGACGTCCCCGGGACGGATGCCCGCGCCGCGGGCCGGTTCCGCTGACGGCGGGCGGAACTTACGTGGCTTACGCAAGCAGCTGACAACCGGGCGGGTATGCCATCACCTACCTCAGCACCCGGGCCCGGCAGCATGACCGGCTGATGGCGCTGGCCGGCGTACCGCTGGACCGGGCCGCGGTGGCTCCGCTGCGGCGGATCGCCGGCTCCGAACCGCTGCGGCCGGCGGAGTTGGCGCAGCGCCTGGGCGTGGAGGCCTCCCACGTCACGCGCACCGTGCAGCAACTGCAGCGGGCCGGACACGTCACGCGCGTCCCGGACCCGTGGACCGGCGGGCCCAGCGGATCCAGCCGACCGACGCGGGCCGGGAGGCCGTCGACCGGGTCCGCGAGGCCGGAGCCCGGGGTATGCGGCTCGCCCTCGGCGGCTGGCGGTCCGAGGGGCTGCGGCAGATGGCGACCCTCTCCCACCGCATGGCCGACGACTTCCTCGCGTACACGATCGACGAGGACACCGGACGGGAGCCGGACGCCACCGTCGCCACGGCGTGACGGCCGAGGCTGTGCGGCAACGGGTGGCCGTCACCTGTGCGGCGGCGTGGGGTGGAGGCTGTGCGGCATCGGGTGGCCGTCACCTGTGCGGCGGCGTGGGGTGGAGGCTGTGCGGCATCGGGTGGCCGTCACCTGTGCGGCGGCGTGAGGCCGAGGCGGTGCGGCAACGGGCGGCCGCCGCGCCACGCCTCGGCGGAAAGCTGCGTTTCTACGGCAAGGGGCCACCTCCGTGTCTACCGTCCAGTAATATCCGGCGGCAGCCACCACAGGAGGAACCGTGACCCGGTCCGAACGCTCGCCCCTGCTGCTCGCCGGCCTGCTGGCCGCAGCCGGAGTCGCCCACTTCGTCATCCCGCGCCCCTTCGACGCCACCATCCCGCGACGGCTGCCCGGCTCGCCCAGGGCATGGACGTACGGCAGCGGAGCGGTGGAGCTGGCGCTCGCCGCCGGGATCGCCGCGCCCCGGACCCGAGCGGTCGCCGCGAAGGCGGCCGCGGTCTTCTTCGTCGGGGTGGTCCCGGCGAACGTACAGATGGCCGCGGACTGGCGGCACCGGTCCGCGCCGCTGCGGACGGCCGCCCTCGCGCGGCTGCCCCTGCAGGTGCCGCTGGTGCTGTGGGCGCGAGGAGTCGCCCGAAACGGAAAGGGACGGTCTTGACGGAACGCATCGAGGTCGGGGACAAGGCCGAGGACTTCGCCCTGCCCGACGAGACCGGCACCACCCGCCGGCTCACCGAACTGCTGGCCGACGGTCCGGTCGTGCTCTTCTTCTACCCGGCCGCGCTCACCCCCGGCTGCACCGCCGAGGCCTGCCACTTCCGCGACCTCGCCACCGAATTCGCCGCCGTCGGCGCCCGGCCCGTCGGCATCAGCGGCGACGGCGTCGACAAGCAGCAGGAGTTCTCCGGCCGGCACGGCCTCGGCATGCCCCTGCTCTCGGACGCCGACGGCACGGTCCGTGAGCGGTTCGGCGTCCGGCGCGGCTTCTCCCTCGCCCCCACCAAGCGCGTCACCTTCGTGATCGCCCGGGACCGCACGGTGCTGGAGATCGTCCGCAGTGAACTGCGCATGAACACCCACGCCGACCGGGCCCTCGCCGCCCTGCGCGCCCACAAGGGCTGATCCGCACCCTGCCGCGCCGGATGCGCCGGAGCAGTCGGAACATCCCTGTCGGCCCGATTGGCGATCAGCCCTCCCAGCCGCGGGCACACGCCTGCTCCAGCGACTCGGCGCCGCCCCGCGTTGCGATGGAGGGTCAGCCGCAGCGGGGCCCGGAAGGACAGCGCCCGGCGCAGGGGAGACTTGCGGATACGCAGCGGGAGTTGACGGGTGTCGGCGCCCTCCAGGCGCAGCAGGCCGAAGACGTACTACGTCACCGCGACCCCGGACGCCTCGACGTCCCGGCGCCGGGTCAGCCCCATCCGCCGCTGCAGCCGCGCGAAATCGGTACGGCCGCCGGTGAACGCGACGACCTCGCCGTCCACCGTGAAGTCGGCGCACTCCTGCGCCGCGAGCGCCGCCACGATCTCCGGGTAGGTGTCGTTCAGCCGCTGACCCGTGCGCGACAGCAGCCGTACCCGGTCACCCTCGCGGACACCGCCAGCAGCCGGACGCCGTCCGGTTTCCGCTCGAACAGCCAGCCCTCGCCGAACTCCCGCCGGTCGCTGAGGGTGGCCGGCATCGGGGCCGCGGCGAGTTCCGGGCCCGGCCGGGCGGGCCGCAGCAGCCGCCGCCGGTCGGCCGGCAGCGCCGCCAGCAGCCCCGGCACCGCGGCTCACTCCTCCGCGTCGGCCGCGACCTGCGCGAGCGTACGGCCGGTACGCACCGAGCGGGCCCGGCGGGGATCCGGCGTGCCGTGCCCGTCCGACCGTGCCGGCCCCTTGCGCACCAGGAGCCAGGCCTCCTCCTCGCCCTCGCCGCTGCGGAACCGGGTCAGCGCGTACTCGCCGTGCAGCTTGGTCCCGTGCAGCCGGAAGGTGGCGTGTCCGCGTTCCAGGGAGTCCGCGAACTCCACCGGGCGTCCCCGGTGGTCGTGGCTGAGCGGCTCGTAGGTACCGCGGTCCCAGACGATCACCGTGCCGCCGCCGTACTCGCCCTTCGGGATCACGCCTTCGAACTGCTCGTACTCCAGCGGATGGTCCTCGGTCGGCACGGCCAGCCGCTTGTCGGCGGGGTCGGTGGACGGGCCCTTCGGGACGGACCAGGACTTCAGGACGTCGTCGACCTGGAGGCGGAAGTCGAAATGCATCCGACGCGCGTCGTGGATCTGCACCACGAACCGGGGCGCGTCGCTTCCGGTCCGGGGCTCATGGCCCGAGGGCTCGCGGGTCCGCTCGAAGTCGCGCTTGCCGCGGTACGTCCCCAGCCGGTCCTCCGCTGCCACGTGCGGCTCCTTCCGTGCGCCCGTCTCACGGGCCCCGGGTACCCCGGGCCGGGCCGTTCAGCCGGGGTTGCGGTTCAGCCCCCGATGCCGTTCAGCTCGGCGACCGCGTCGTCCGGGAGTACCAGGCGCGCGGCGGCGTCAACCTGCTGCGCGCCGTCTTCTCGACCCGGCCGAGCGCGTGCTGTGCCGGGACTGGGAGGACCTCACCGAGGAGGGCGTGGCCGCGCTGCGCTCCGGGGACGACGCCGACGACCCACGGCTGCGCGAACTGGTCGGCGAGCTGTCCCTGCGCAGCGAACGCTTCCGCGCCCTGTGGGCCCGGCACGAGGTACGGCCCCGGCGCGGCCGGGTGAGCCATCTGACCCATCCGCAGGTGGGCGAACTCGGCCTGCAGTCGGACAAGCTCTCCGTGGACGGCACCGACGGACTCACCCTGGTCGTCTTCCACGCCGAGCCCGGCAGCCGCAGCGCCGAACTGCTGGACATCCTCGGCAGCCTCACCGCGCCGGCCGGTGACGGTGACCGGCCCGGCAGCGCGCATGAGCGGATCGGGGAGCAGTAGGGGCCCTGCCCGGCCGGTTCAGAACTCCTCGTGTTCCCTCGACCGTGTCGTCCCTCCAGCCTCACGGACAGGGCGAGCGGTGATCGACCGGACGGGCGGGGGAGCGGCAGCGGACGGCATGGGCGGCGGCACGGACAGCAACGGCACGGTCGGCGGACGGCCCACCTCACGGGATGTCACCCGGCTCGCCGGTGTCCCGCACACCGCCGTGTCCTTCGACTTCAACGGCCGCGCCCGCGATGTCCCTGCGCCGGGTACGGGGCCGGGAGGGGCTGCACCGCACCCACTCAGCCGCGGGCACTCCCAGCCGACCGCCTCGTCGTCCCACGCCCCGGCGTCGCGGCCGTCCAGCGGGACGCCGGTGGACCGCCAGCGGTTCGGCTCGAGAAGCGGCAGGCCGACGGCTCGCCGGACCCCGCCGCGCGCTACGCCTGCGGATGCCTCGACAACCGGGCCTACGCGCACACCACGCCCACGACCGACGCGGACGGGTTCACGGCACCGCGCCCTGGGCCGGCGCTGTTCACAGCGGGCGGTACGCCGGTGTTCCGGAACACGGTGGTCCGGGAGTTCGCCGTGGGAGGGCCACGGTGTCACGATCGGAGGCAGAGCCGGTTCGGACGAGCAACGGAGCGCGTATGACGACGCACAGGGCCACCGCGGATCACACGGAGCGGGTCGAGGGCGTCGAGGTGAGGCCGGTCGCCGGGCACATCGGAGCCGAGATCACCGGCGTCGACCTCGCCGGACCGCTCGACGACTCCGTGGTGGCCCTGGTGCGGCAGGCCGTGCTGCGCTGGAAGGTGGTGTTCTTCCGCGGGCAGGAACTGGACCACGCCGGGCATGTCGCCTTCGCCCGCCGCTTCGGCGAACCCGTCGTCCCGGGCCGCCGCGGCAGTGCCTCACCGGAGGACTTCCCGGAGATCGAGACGACCGCCGACCGGCTGGAGCTGGGCGGCCGGTTCGGCATGGAACACGAGGAGTGGCTGCGGCGCCGCCGGCACACCCTGCTGCGCGGCTGGCACTGCGACCACGGCGCCCGGATCGACCCGCCGGCCGCGACCGTCCTGCGCGCCGAGACCGTCCCGCCCTACGGCGGCGACACCACCTGGGCCAACCTGGCCGCCGCCTACGCCGGCCTGTCGGCACCCGTCCGGGCCTTCGCGGACGGGCTGCGCGCCGAGCACCGGCTCGGCGTGGGCTACCAGCCCCGCGCCGGCGACGACGCGTACCTGCGCCATCTGCTCGACCACCAGGTCGCGTCGGTGCACCCGCTGGTCCGGGTGCACCCGGAGACGGGCGAGCGGGTGCTGTTCGTCAACGGCTACTACGTGGAACAGATCACCGAGGTCTCCCGCCAGGAGAGCGCGGCCCTGCTGGAGATGCTCCTGGAGCAGGCCGTGCGGCCCGAGTACACCGTCCGCTTCCGCTGGGAGCCGGGCAGCGTCGCCTTCTGGGACAACCGGGCCACCATCCACCTCGCCCCCAGCGACAACGCCCACCTGGGCTTCCCCCGGACCATGCACCGGGTGATGCTGGCGGGAGAGGTGCCGGTGGGGGTGGACGGCAGGCGGTCCGAGGCCGTCACGGGTACGGCGGCGGGGCGCTGGTAGGCGGTGACGGGTGGCCGTGTGGGCCGCTCCACCAAGGCCGCGCGGTTCTTCGGCTCCTCCCGCCATCTGGTCGCCGGCGCGGAGACGAAGACGCGGGCCGACGGAGGTCAGGCCGCCGGTCGCCAGCCCAGCGCCGGGCCCAGCTTCGTCGCCATGTCCGTCAGGATCTGTACGTAGTCCTCGTGCTCGAAGGTGAACGGCAGCGCGAACGCCACCTCGTCCACCTCCCGGAACGCGGCGTGTGCGCGCAGCCGTTCGGCGATCTCGTCGGAGGTGCCGACCAGGTCCGGGGCGAACAGCAGCCGGGCGGGTCCTTGCGGGGAGGCCGTACGCGGCAGCCGCTTCGCCGCGTACGCCTCGTACTTGGCGCGCTGGTCCGGGCGCGCGGAGTCGGTGGGTATCACGACCAGGCCCTGTGAGACCCGGGCCGCCTCGCCGTCCGGGTGGTGGGCGCGGAACTCCCGGACGAGGGACAGCTGGATCTCGGCGAAGTCCCAGGGCCCCTCCGGCCGTTCCGCCTTGACCACGCTGCTGGTCAGGAGGTTCATGCCGTGCTCGCCCGCCCAGCGCGCCGAGCTCGGACTGCCGCCGCCGTACCACATGCGCCGGCCCAGGCCCGGGGAGTGCGGCTGGACCACATCGGAGCTGGATTCGACATGCGGCTGCCGCCGCGTGGCCTCGAACCCCTCGACCCCGCTGAAGTCGCCGGCGGGCTTGCCGCGCACCAGGTCCAGCAGTCGCCGCACCCGCTCGTAACCGAAGTCCTCGCTCTCGGCCGTGTCCGGGTACAGGGCGCCCTTGACCTGCGCGAAGTGCATCGGCGGGCCCACACTGACGCCCGGGTTCAGCCGGCCCCCGGACAGGATGTCCACCGTCGCCAGGTCCTCGGCGAGCCGCAGCGGGTTCTCCCAGCCGAGCGGGGTCACCGCGGTGCCCAGCTCGATCCGGCGGGTCCGCTGGGAGGCGGCGGCGAGGACGGCGACCGGGGAGGAGATGCCGTACTGGAGATGGCGGTGACGCAGCCAGGCGCTGTCGAAGCCGAGCCGCTCGCCCAGCTCGATGATCTCCAGCGTGGACGCGTGACCGCGGGCCGGATCCGCCGGATCGAACAAGCCGATCGTGAGGAAACCCAGCTTGCGCAACGGGCGGGCGGTGGACGGCACGGGCTCCTCCAGCGGTCGTACGTCGCTTCCGTCTGAGGGTGATTCTCGCAGGCCCGTGTGACCACCGTGTGATCACTTCAGCGGAATGACGATCTCGTCCTCGACCGGCGGATCGACTTCCTGGGCCCGGTTGCCGGTCGCGGCGAAGCAGCGCAGCCGGACCGCTTCCGCGGTGACGTCCAGTCGCAGGAAGCACTTGAAGAACGGCGGGCTGTAGGTGGCCGAGCCGGGCGAGAACAGCTGGGTGTAGACCTTGCGCACGGGCAGCCGGAACCGGGACGTGCGGTCCGGGCGGCCACCGGTGCCGAGGAGGCTCGCGACCAGACGGGTGCGCCGGGTGATCCGGGCGTCCGGGTCGGTCTTGCGGCCCGGCTCGATGCCGAGGCGTTCGGCGACGACCGCGGTCGCCTCCGCCTCGGTCAGGGTGAAGAAGCGGCGCAGCCGCAGCCGGCGGCCGTACAGGCGGCTGTAGAAGGCCAGCGAGTCGCCGCGCAGCGGGTAGCAGCGGAAGTCCCGCTCGGTGACACCCGCGACCGACACCCGCGGGATGGTGTGCGTGGCGTGCATGAACGCCCCGCCGCCGCCCGCGACCACGTACTGGATGGTGCGGCCGTCCACGTCGACCGGATAGCGCTGGTAGTTGTGGATGTCGCCGCCGATCGCGGCCACGTAGTGGTGGCCCGGGTCCCGGACGATGTCGTCCACCGTGCCGCCGCCCTCGATCACACACGGGTGGCGCTCGCCGTCGACGTACAGCGGCGACCCGGTGATGAGGATCTTCGGCTTCGGCCCCTTCGACACCTCACGCAGCCAGGCGCCCTGTTCGGCGTCGATCGTCCCGAGCAGACCGGTGTCGATGCCGACGATCCGTACCGGGCCCGCGTCGAGCGCCCAGTACGGCCCGGGCTGCTCGGCCTGTTGGCCGGGGGCCGACCGCAAGTCCCGGGCGGCGGCGAGCCGTTGCTCGTCGGCCGGGCGGGGCCGGTGCCACAGCAGGGTGCGCCACCAGGCGCGGGTGAGCGGGCGGGGCCGGGGGGCGGGGCCGAGCGGCGGGGTGTCGGCGCAGAAGACGCGCATGAAGGCGCCGAGGTCCTCGTACCAGTCGTGGTTGCCCGGTATCGCGAAGATGGGCGCCGGATAGTCCTGGTAGGGGCGGAAGAACTTGCTGCCGTAGTCGTCGGCGCTGCCCACCGGGTAGATCACGTCGCTCGCGATCACCGCGAAGTCGGTGCCCTGACTCGCTTTCAGAAACCCCGGCACGACGGCGTACTGCGAGTCGTCGCCCTCGCCGGTGTCCCCGATGACCATGAACGAGAACGGGCCGCGGACCTCCCGCCGGATCACCTTGTCGGCGGGCGCCCCGGCCGCTTCCCGGCGTGCCACCCAGCGGCTGCGGGTGCGGCCGGTCGGATCACCGAACCAGGACGCCAGCACGCCGTTGCGGGCGGCCCACAGGGTCCGCGGATTCAGCCACGACAGCTTCTCGACGTGGTCCGGCATCAGCTGCTTGTAGGCACCGGGCTCGGCCGAGCCCCAGCCGGCGCCCTGTGCGGTATCGCGCGAGGAGTCAGACACGCCCTGCACGGTAACAACGCCCCGGTCAACGGCGGTTGGCGGGGCGGCCCAACTCGGTGGAGAGCACGGCACCTGCTGCCGCTGAAGAGCGCCGTGCGCCGGCCGGTTCGCCGCGCTCGGCCCTCGCCCCGTGGGACGGAGCGTGCACGGTGGTCGCGTCACGTCAGGTTCAAGCCGCCGTCGAGCATGATGACCTCGTCGGTGAGGTAGGTGCCGGCGATCACCGAAGCCACCGGATCGGCCACTTCCGCGGGCTGGGCCGGGCGGCGCATCGGTGCGCGGTCGCGCCACAGTTCGTGCGCCTGCGTCCAGTCCTTCGTCATGGGCGTGTCCACCAGCCCCGGCGCCACGGCGTTGACGCGGGCATCGGGGGGGCGAGCGCGGTCCGTGAGCAGCCGGGTGACGTTGGTTGAGCGCCGCCTCGCTCGCCGCGTACGGCACCGACGAGCCCTTGGGCCGTACCCGTATCCCGGCGTGACGGTGACGTTCAGGACGGAGCCGCCCGCGGGGGACTCACGGAGCGCCGGGAGTGTTCCGCGGCCAGCGCCTGCCCGGCCCGCGCGCTGCGCCGGGAGTGCACGGCCATCCGCATACCGTCCGCGGCGAACCGCCGTGCGACGGCTTCCCCGATCCCCGACGCGGACCCGTGACCAAGGCGACCGGCCAGTCCTCTGCTTCGATCCTCGTGATCGGGATCTTTCCACCGGCGCCACCCGCATAGGGAAAACCCTCGAATACCCGCACATGGCTGACATGTGCGGGTCAAGGCTGGAATCCTTCCCCCACACACCGCACATCCTCGGTGTGTTCACGGATCACGGTCCCGCACAGCTCAGCTCGCCCGGGCAGCAGACCCGTCTGCCCGTCTGTCACCGGTCGCGACCCGGCGACCGCAGCAGGAGGAGTACGAGTGAGACGTCTTCCCCACAGACCCGTTCTGCACAGACCCCTTTCCCCCAGGGGGCACAGGCGTGCCACGGTCGGAGCCGCCCTGGTCTCCACCGCGGCCTTCCTCGCCGTCGGCATGCAGGCCGCTCCGGCCATCGCCAAGCCCGCCGCTCCCCACCCCAGCCCGCTGCGCGCCGGCGGCCTGGAGACACGGCTCAGCCCGGCACAGCACCAGGCGCTGATCGACAGCGCCCGGCAGAGGACCGCCGCGACCGCCCGCACCCTCGGCCTCGGCGCCAAGGAGAAGCTGGTCGTCAAGGACGTCGTCAGGGACAACGACGGCACCCTGCACACACGGTACGACCGCACCTACGCCGGCCTCCCCGTCCTCGGCGGCGACCTCGTCGTGCACACCCCGCCCGCCTCCCTCGCCGCGGGCACCGTGAGCGCCACCTACAACAACAAGCACAGGATCGAGGTCGCCTCCACCACCGCGGCCTTCACCAAGTCGGCCGCCGAGACCAAGGCCCTGAAGGCCGCCAAGGCGCTCGACGCGCAAAAGCCCACCACCGACAGCGCCCGCAAGGTGGTCTGGGCGGGCACCGGCAGCCCGAGGCTCGCCTGGGAGACCGTGGTCGGCGGCTTCCAGGACGACGGCACGCCCAGCCAGCTGCACGTCATCACCGACGCCACGACCGGCAAGGAGCTGTACCGCTACCAGGCGATCAGGACCGGCACAGGCAACACCCGGTACAGCGGGCAGGTCACGCTGACCACGACCCAGTCGGGTTCGACGTACACGCTCAACGACGGGGCGCGCGGCGGCCACAAGACGTACAACCTCAACCACGGCTCCTCGGGGACCGGGACCCTGTTCTCGCAGTCCAACGACACCTGGGGCGACGGCACCAACTCCAATGCCGCCACCGCGGGCGCGGACGCCCACTACGGCGCCCAGGAGACCTGGGACTTCTACAAGAACACCTTGGGCCGCAGCGGCATCAAGAACGACGGCGTCGGCGCCTACTCCCGTGTGCACTACGGCAATTCGTACGTGAACGCGTTCTGGGACGACAGCTGCTTCTGCATGACGTACGGCGACGGCTCCGGCAACAACGACCCGTTGACGTCCCTGGACGTGGCCGGGCACGAGATGAGCCACGGCGTCACCTCCAACACCGCGGGGCTGGAGTACACGGGTGAGTCCGGCGGCCTGAACGAGGCGACCTCCGACATCTTCGGTACGGGCGTGGAGTTCTATGCCAACAACGCCTCCGACCCCGGTGACTACCTCATCGGCGAGAAGATCAACATCAACGGCGACGGCACCCCGCTGCGCTACATGGACAAGCCCAGCAAGGACGGCGGCTCCGCCGACAGCTGGTACTCGGGCGTCGGCGGCCTGGACGTGCACTACTCCTCGGGTCCCGCGAACCACATGTTCTACCTGCTGTCCGAGGGCAGCGGCACCAAGGTCATCAACGGGGTGACCTACAACAGCCCGACCTCCGACGGCGTCGCCGTCACGGGCATCGGCCGGGCCGCCGCGCTGCAGATCTGGTACAAGGCGCTGACGACGTACATGACGTCGAGCACCGACTACGCCGCCGCCCGCACCGCCGCCCTGAAGGCGGCCTCCGCCCTGTACGGTGCCAACTCCACGCAGTACGCCGGAGTCGGCAACGCCTTCGCAGGCATCAACGTCGGCAGCCACATCACCCCGCCCGGCAGCGGTGTGACGGTCACCAACCCGGGCAGCCAGACCTCGACCGTCGGCACGGCGGTGAGCCTGCAGATCCAGGCGAGCAGCACCAACAGCGGTGCCCTGACGTACAGCGCCTCCGGACTGCCGGCCGGCCTGTCCGTCAACGGCTCCACGGGTCTGATCACCGGCACACCGGTCACGGCGGGTACGTACAACACCACCGTGACGGTGACCGACTCCACCGGTGCGACGGGCACCGCGAACTTCACCTGGACCGTCAACTCCGGTGGCGGAGGGGGTTGCACCTCGACCCAGCTGCTGGGCAACCCCGGCTTCGAGTCCGGAAGCTCCGGTTGGAGTGCGACCAGCGGCGTCATCACCACCGACAGTGGTGAGGCCGCCCACAGCGGCTCGTACAAGGCCTGGCTCGACGGCTACGGCTCCTCGCACACCGACACCCTGTCCCAGTCGGTGACGATCCCCGCGGGCTGCAAGGCCACCCTGACCTTCTACCTGCACATCGACACCGCGGAGACCACCACCGGCACGCAGTACGACAAGCTGACGGTGACCGCGGGTTCGAAGACCCTGGCGACCTACTCGAACCTCAACAAGGCCTCCGGCTACAGCCAGAAGTCCTTCGACCTGTCCTCGCTGGCGGGCTCGACGGTCACGCTGAAGTTCAACGGCGTGGAGGACTCCTCGCTGCAGACCAGCTTCGTCGTGGACGACACCGCCCTGACGACCGGCTGACCGCCCCGTCACGGCCCCGCACCGGAACGCGGTGCGGGGCCGTGGCATGTCAGGTCAGCTGAGCGGATCCAGCGTCAGATACGCCTGCTGCGGACTGCCGTCGTGGACCAGCGACTCCTGGTTGCCGACGTCGTCGAAGGCGAACGCGTAGGCCTTGCCGTCGGCCATCTGCGCATGGACCGTACGCGCGTACTGGTTCGTGACGGCGTCCTGGTAGAAGCCGGCCGTCGTGGTGTCCGGCTGGTTGGGGTTGACCAGCAGCGTGGAGCGGTTGAAGCCGGCACACAGGGTGCGGGAGACGGGGCCCCGGACGGTGTCGTTGGGTGCGTCGAGCAGCTTGTGGCAGCCGAAGACGCTGTCGGCGTCGGGTTTCCGGAAGCTGGTGACCACCGTGCCGGAGGCGTTGGTGAAGTTCATGACGTTGCCCGAGACCCGCCCGTAGTACTTGGTGCCCGGCTGGTCGGTGAAGGGTGTGACGGTCAGGGTCGACGTCGTGTACTTCTGCCAGACCCGGTTGACGTAGTCGTCCATCACGTTCGCCGGCAGGGCGCCGGTCTCCACGCCGTACAGCGGCGAGAGCGCGCGCAGGACCCTGCCGTCCGAGCCGGTCTGGATCAGGCCGGACCAGCCGCCCGGCCGGCTGCGCAGCGCGTTGAAGAAGCCCGTCCAGCCACCGGGCTTGAGGTGTCCGGTGCTGCGCACGCTGCCGTCGGAACGCCGCACCCCGACCGCGTACGGCGCCGAGAACATGTCCACCTGGGTGCTGTTCAGCCACAGCCCCGCGTCGTTGAGGGTGTACTCGGACCAGTTGAACAGGGTGTTCCGGTTGGGGTCGGACGGGTTCTGCACGGCCGGCTGCACGAGGCCGCCGGTGGTCAGCCGGAAGTCGAGCTTCCGGCCGTAGGAGAAGTAGATCCGCCCGGAGAACTTCGGGATCCGGATCGTCTTGGACTGCCCGGGTGCCGGGCCGGCGATCGCCGCGTCCGGAGCGGGCGTCGGGGGGTTGCCTCCCGCCGGCCAGGCGTGGAAGGCGCCGTTCGCGTCGGCCCAGCCCTGTTGCCCGGAGGACAGCTGGGTGCCGAGGTCGTAGACGTAGACCGGTTCCGAGCGGCCGGAGTTGTTGCTGATCTGCAGGGGGAGGGTGTCCGCTGCGACCGCGCCGGCGCGGTCCGGGGTACCGAAGGCGAGCACTCCGCCGACGAGGGCCGCGGCGGCGGCCAGGGGCAGCGCAGGGCGCGTGCGTGTGTGAGGCACTCTCCTACCTCCGTGTGGGGTCGGGGTCGTACGGATATTGGTCCGTACCGGATTGAGAGCGCTCTCAGACTCGGGCCGCGCCGCGTGCATGTCAATGCAGTGAGCAGACCGGGTTACGGCGCCCGCCGTACGGCAGGCGCCGTGAGCCGGTGTCAGAACGTGCGCTGGAGCAGGTCGAGAAGGGCCGTCCAGTGCCGCTCGTCGGCCTCGCGGTCGTACACCGGGGTGTCCGCCTGCGTGTAGCCGTGCCGGGCGCCCGCGTAGACCTCGCAGGTGTGCCGGACCCCGGCCTCGGTCAGAGCCTTCTCGAAGCGCTCGATCTGCTCCGGCGGCAGCGAGCCGTCGTTTTCGGCGTGTCCGAAGTACAGCTCCGCGGTGATGCGCGGGGCGCCCAGGTGCGGGCTGGTCGGTTCGTCGGTGGCGAGCCCACCGCCGTGGAACCCGGCCGCGGCGGCCACCCGGTCCGGATGCGCCGCCGCCGTCCACAGAACGAGCTGGGCGCCCATGCAGTAGCCGGTGATCCCGACCGGTCCGTCGGCGACCAGCGGGCTGTCGGCCATCCACCTCAGATAGGCAGCGGAGTCCCGCTCGATCATGTCCGAAGTCAGCGAGGACACGACCGGACCGAGCCGTTCCCAGATGGTCGGGTCGGCGCCCGGGTCGATGAACCCGGGCAGTTCCACGACCGGAGTCCGGCCGAGCCGGTAGAACACGTTGGGCACCAGCACGGTGTACCCGGCGGCGGCCAGCCGGTCGGCCATCGACCGCAGGTGCGGGCGCAGGCCGTAGGCGTTCATGTAGAACAGCACACCCGGGCGGGGACGCCCGTCCGAGGGGTGGACGAGGTAGGCGTCGGCGACGCCGTCCTCGGTCCGGATGTCGAGGTCGGTTCCCTGGACATCGGTCATGGTGAGCGGGCCTCCCTGGGGAACGGGCGTCGGACGGCGGTCAGCCCCGGCGCAAGGACTACGGACCATGCTGTCACGCAAGATCGGCAACCACGCACCGGGTGCACCGCGCGCTCACTCGAACCGGCTGGTGTCTCCCGCGCCCCGCCGCACGATCTCCGCCTCGCCGCCGGAGAAGTCCACGACCGTCGTCGGCTCGGTGCCGCAGTCGCCGGAGTCGACCACCGCGTCCACCGCGTGGTCGAGCCGGTCCTTGATCTCCCAGCCCTGCGTCAGCGGCTCCTCCTCGTCCGGCAGCAGAAGCGTGCTGGACAGCAACGGCTCGCCCAGTTCGGCCAGCAGCGCCTGGGTGACCACATGGTCGGGGATGCGCACGCCCACGGTCTTCTTCTTCGGGTGCAGCAGCTTGCGCGGCACCTCGCGGGTGGCCGGGAGGATGAAGGTGTAGCTGCCGGGGGTGGACGCCTTCACGGCCCGGAACACGTCGTTGTCCACCCGCACGAACTGGCCGAGCTGCGCGAAGTCCCGGCACATCAGGGTGAAGTGGTGCCGGTCGTCCAGATGACGGATGGAGCGGATCCGGTCCATGCCGTCCCGGCTGCCCAGCCGGCAGCCCAGCGCGTAACAGGAGTCGGTCGGGTATGCGATGAGCGCTTCCGAGCGCACCGCGTCGGCGATCTGCGCGATGCTGCGCGGCTGCGGGTTGTCCGGATGCACGTCGAAGTACTTCGCCACGCGTCGAGCTTATGCCGTCCCCGCACGCCACACGCACATCTCCACGCATCGCCCGCCGCGCGGCCTGCCGCCACTGCCTCCCTTGCCGCGGACAGTTCCGGACACGGCCGGGGAAACGCCGGGCGGGCCGTCACCGTGCGGTGTGGCGACAGGCGTGACGCCGGCCTCCGGTGGCATACGGGCGGACTCAGGGCAGCCGCGGGCGAGGGCGCCACCGGGCGTTCGAGAACGGCCTGCGGGCCTCTGCGCAGGTCACCGCCGTGCTGGGCGTGGGGGGCGGTTCTCGTGGGGGCGGTGTCGCGCTGTGGTGGTGCCGACCGACGCGGGGTGAGCGGATTCCGGAGCCGACCACTCGGAAATCGCCGTGCGTATGAACCGCGTCCCAGGGCATCCGACCCGTGAGCCGTCCTGGGCCTCCCCCGGCCCCGGACGCGGCGAATTCGCGCCGGCGGCCCATCCCCCGGGGCCGTCGGCGGAGCCATGTCCGGCGCGGCAGCGTGGCGTGTGGGGTAGCGTGCGGCGCGCCAGCCCAGCTGAACGCGGGGACGAGGAGGGGGAACGTGGCCGGCCGACCGGACGAAGGCCCGGCGTTCCAGCAGCCGTACGGCGGCGACAACGCCTGGCCGCAGGAGTTGCTCGACCATCTGCGGCCCGCCGGACGCGATCCTCGCCGGCTCGTCGCCTGGCTCGCCCGGACCGTGAGCGCGTCGGTGTGCCTCCAGGACGCCCGCGGTGGCCTGCTCGCCGGTGAGCGCCTGCCGCTCGACGACGCCGTCGTGGCCGACGTCACCTCCGGCCGGGTCTCCGCCGCGGCCCTGCAGGACGGCGAACGGCATGTGCGCCTGGTCGGGATACGGCATCCGGGGCCCGGCCCGGCGGCCCGCGCCGTCCTCGCCGTGGCCCGCCCCGCGCCCTTCGACCGGCGCATCGCCGAGATCCTCGGCCACACCACAGGCCTACTGGAACTGCTGCTCAGGGAACAGGAGCTGGCCGCGGCCGGGTGGCGGCTGCGGCGGGCCACGGCCGATCTGCGGCTGGCGATCCTGCAGCTGCTCATGGTGGAGGACACCGTCTCCGCCCGACGGGTCGCCGCCGGGCTGTGGCCGGGCCTGCTGGAGGAGGACACCGCCCGGGTGTACGTCCTCGAAGGCGCCGCCGCCGAACGCGACGGGCTCGCCGACGCGTGCGTGGACGCCACCGACGGCCGGGCGCTGGTCGTGCGCTGTCCCGCGGTGGACGAACACGTCATCGTCGTCGGCCCGTCCGCCGAGGTGGGGCAGCGGCTGCGGTCCCTCGTCGCCGACCGGCCCGGCACCTTCCTCGGCGGCAGCCCGCGCCAGCGCCTCGCGTTGACCGCCACCGCCTACGGGCAGGCCGTCACCGCCCTCGCCGTGGCCCGCTTCCACCCCGACCGGGCCGCCGTCTACGCCGCCCGCACCCGCCCCGCCCAGCTCATGGACCCCGCCGCGCTGCGGGCCTGGGCCGCCGCCGTGCTGCGCCCGCTCGACGCGCTGCCCCACCATGTGCGCGCCGAACTGCTCGCCACCACCCGGCTGGGCCTGGAGTTCACCGCCGTGAACGCGGCCAAGGTGCTGGGCGTCAGCCGCAACACGGTCCGCGCCCGGATGGACCGGGTGGCCGCGCTGCTCGGCGCCGACCTCACCCGGCCGGCCGTCCGCGCCCTCGCGCACGCCGCCCTCAACACCGAGGCCGCCCACGGTCCGTGCGACCCGCGCGGCGGCGCACCCGGACCGCCGCACCGGACCCGGCTCACCGAGCTGCTCGACACGAGCGCGCTCCGCTCCTGGGCCGAGGGGCTCCTCGGCCGCCTCGACACGGACGGCCGCGACCTGCGCGGCACCCTGCGCGCCTGGACCGCCGCCGACGCACACGCCGAACGCGCCGCCCGGGCACTCGGCGTACACGCCCAGACCGTGCGCGAACGCGTCCGCGCGGCCGAACCCGTGCTGGAACGCCGGCTGACGGCCGGTGGCACCGACCTGTACGAGGTCGTCCTCGCCCAGCTCGTCACCGGCGAGCTGTCCCTGCCCGACCTCGGCGCGGCGAACCAGGACCAACCGGACGCGTCTGTGCACCGGTGAGTGCCGTGCGGGCCGCACCGGGCACCGGTGCACTGTTCTGTGCCCGGCGGCGCGACATAGGTTCGGCACGCCGCGGGGCACGACCGGCACGGGGGACCGGTCGCGGCCCCGCGTTCCGGCTCAGGCCGCCAGCAGGACCGGGATCTCCTGCCAGCCGTGCGCGATGAACGACGGCACATGCCGCAGCTCACCGGCGTCCACGGCCAGGCGCAGATCCGGGAAGCGGGCGAACAGCGCGGGCAGCGCCGTGAGAGCCTCCAGCCGGGCCAGCGGGGCGCCGATGCAGCGGTGCACACCGATCCCGAACGCCAGATGGTCCTCGGCGTCCCGGGCCGCGTCGAAGACGGCCGCGTCGGGGCCGTAGTGCGCGGGGTCCAGACCCGCGCCCGCGTAGGTCGTGATGATCGCGTCACCGGCCGGGATCGTCACGTCCCCCACCTTCAGATCCTCGACCGCGAACCGCAGCGGCAGCGCCGCGATGGACGGATGGACCCGCAGTGTCTCGTCGACCACCGCGTCCCAGCTCACCGCCCCGGAACGCACCGCCGTCAGCTGCGCCGGACCGGTCAGCAGCGCGACCACCGCGTTGCCGATGAGATTGACGGTGGTCTCGAACCCGGCCCCGACCACCAGCAGCAGCGTGTGCAGCAGCTCCTCGTCCGAGAGCCGGTCGCCGTCCTCGTCGCGGACCCGGATCAGCTCCGTGGTGACGTCGTCACCGGGATGCGTCCGCCGGTGCCCGATCAGCGCGCCGAACACGGAGCCGATCCGCTCGTGCACGGACGCGGCGAACTCGGGGCTCGAGTCGGAGGTGTCCATGATGTCGGCGACGAGCCGTGCCGTGTCGGGCCGCAACTCCTCGGGTACGCCGAGCAGTTCGCAGATCATGCGCATCGGCAGCGGATGCGCCAGCCCGGCCCGCAGGTCGGCCACGCGGCCGGCGGCCCCGTCGGCCGCCAGCGCGTCCAGCAGCTCGGCGGTCAGGGCCGCCACGCGCGGCCGCAACGCCTCCGTGCGCCGGTGCGTGAAACTCGGCGCGACCAGCTTGCGCAACCGGGCGTGGTCGGCGCCGTAGGTGGAGAGCATGTTGACCACACCCACCCAGGTCGCCATCCAGCTCCAGGACGGATGCCGGTCCAGCTCCGGCCACAGCCGCCAGTGGCGGCGCGCGTCCTTGCTGACCCGGGGATCGAGGATCAGCTCCTTCAGACCGTCGTAACCGGTGGGCGCCCAGGCGGGTATGCCGCCGGGCAGTTCGACCGGTACGACGGGACCGAGGCCGCGCAGCCGGGCACTCTGCGCGACGATGTCCGAGCCGAAGGGATCGAGGGCGATGCGGTCGGTGACGGTCACGTCTGTTCCCCCTGGCCGGGCGGCCCTCTTGCGAGGCGGTCGCCCTCAGTACACGCCGTCATCGCCGGCCGGCACACCGCGCGGGCTCACCGGGGGCAGGAATCCGGCCGCCTGTGGGCCTCAACCGGTGGGCGAGACTGGCAGGTTGTAGACGTGCGCGGGAGAGATGATCTTCGTGATGGCCTCGCCCAGCACGGTGCTCGGCTCCTGGGACCGGTAGTTGGTGTCGGTGTTGAGGAGCAGCACGAGCGTCGTCCGCGACCACGGCAGGTAGACGGTCAGCGACTCGTAGCCGGGCAGCGAGCCGTTGTGGCCGGTCCAGCCCTGCACGTCGAAGATGCCGAGGCCGTATCCGGCGCCCTTGATCGAGCTGGTCGACGGCGTGATCAGCCGCTGCTTCTGGGCGGCGGTGCTGACCATCCGCGTTCCGTCCGGGAACTCGCCCGTGGCGACCGTACGCGCCCAGGTGTGCAGATCACCGAGCGTCGAGATCATCGCGCCGGCCGCCCAGCCCCACGACGGATTCCAGTCGGCCGAGTCGGCCTCCTTGCCGTTCGCCGTCTGCAGGGTGTAGCCCTGCGCGTGCGGGGCGGGGAACTCGTTCCCGGTCGGGAAGAGCGTGTGCTTCATGCCGGCCGGGTCGAGGATGTGCTGCGTGATGTAGTTCCCGAGGTGCTGCCCGCTCTCCTTCTCCACCACCAGACCGAGCAGGATGAGGTTGGTGTTGCTGTAGAAGAACTTCTGCCCCGGCTGGAACATCACCGGGTGTTTGAAGGAGTAGGCGAGCAACTGCTGGGGTGTGAAGGGCCGTTGCGGGTCGGAGGTGAGCGCCTTGAAGAAGCCCGCGTCCTCGGAGTAGTTGAACAGCCCGCTGCGCATCTCGGCGAGCTGACGCAACGTGATCTTGTTCCCGTTGGGCACGCCGTCGATGTACTTGCCGATCGGGTCGTCCAGACCGACCTTCTTCTGGTCCACCAGCTGCAGCAACGCGGTCACGGTGAACGTCTTGGTCTCGCTGCCGATGCGCATGTACAGGTCCGGCGCCATCCTGCGGCCCGTGCTCTTGTCGGCGACCCCGAACGAGCGGACGTAGTCCGGCTGTCCCGGCGTCCAGACGCCGACGGTCACGCCGGGCAGGTTCGCTTCGCGCATCACCTTCCGTACGGCAGCGTCGAGTTGGCGTGCCACGCGGGGGGTGAGGTCGCGGACGGCCGGTCCGGAGGGCGTCGGGCTGGGCTGTTCGGCGGCGAGGGCGGCCGGCACGGAGACCGGTGAGGCCCAGACCGGCCCGGCGGCCAGGGGTGCCATCAGCGTCCCCACCGTGACGGCGACCGCGGCCCCCCTCAGTGGACGGCGGGTTTGCGACATGGTCTGACTCCAAGCGCGGGAGAGCCGAACGTGCGGTGAGCGGGACGTCGGAGCCCGGACCTTCCCAGCCTAGGAGCGCCCCTCCGGCCCCGCCCGTCGGGCGGACGGGCGCGGCGGCGTCGTGGGAGGGGTTGACCGGGTGTCGCCGCGGCACTGGGCGCGCTGCGGGCCGTTCGTCCTGGGGCCGGCACGCGGAGCTGGGCACACCGCCGGCCGTTCGTCCCGGGCCCCCGGTGTGCGGTTCATGCCGGAGTGTGACCGGCCCTTCACTGGTCGCACAGGGGCGAGAGGACGGCGAGGGTGCCGTTGGCCTGCCGGAGCGCGTCCTCGAGGGCGCCGGGTGAGTGGAGCGTGCCGGTGCCGTCGGGCGGCACGAGCCACTCCAGGAAGAGCGCGGGCCGGTACGGCGGCGGTACGGCCACCCAGGCCCCCTTGGTCGCGTACCGCAGACCTGCTCCCACCCAGCCCCCGGAGGGGTCCGGCGGCAGGAAGAACCCGACCCGGCCCGCCGCCGTGTCGACCAGCGTGGGTCCCGGCGCGGGCACCCCGGGCCGCCACAACAGGTCCAGGGTGAGCAGCCCCAGCTTGTCGGGGACGGTCAGCACGTCCCAGAAGCGGCCGGCCTCCAGCAGCGCGATGCCCTCGCCGTCATCCCACTCCCGTTTGCAGGAGCGCGGGTCCGCCGCAGCCGCGGCCAGCCACTCCACGCCCCGCATCCACATCGTGTTCGTCATGCACTGCTCCGGGTGTCCTCGCTCGCCCACGCTCGGCGCAGGGATCGGCCGTGGCCGGGCACATCGTGCGTCTGCACACCAACCCGGCATATGCATGCTCGTAGATATTTCTACGTGGCGGAAGGGGTGGCGAACCCTGGCGTTTGAGCCGGGACGTTCGAACTCCGACCATGGGTTCGCAGGTTGGGGGAGGAGGCGCGGCGATCAGGCGGCCGGCGGCTCGGGTGCCAGCACCAGCATCGTGACGTCGTCCCGGACCTTGTAGCGCCGCTGCAGGAGGTCCGCCCACAGGACCCCGGGCAACTCGGCGGGCGGTGTACGGGCCAGGGCGCCGAGGCGGGCGGGCAGCGGATAGAAGGCGTCGCCGGCGTCCCGTGCCTCCCATACCCCGTCCGAGGCCAGGAACAGCCGGTCGCCCGGCCCGAGCGTCACCGTGACCTCCTTCGGCGGGTCGACGCCGACCAGTCCGAGCCCCAGCGGCGGTCCCGGCACGACCGTCATCTCCAGGGCGTGCTCCTCGTGCAGCAGCACGGGCGCCGGATGACCGCAGGCCACCACCCGCACCACACGCCCGTCGGGGGAGAACTCCAGCAGCACCCCGGTCGCGAACAGCTCCGTGTGCCGCACGCCCGCCGAGTCCACCGCCAGCCTGCGGTCCATCCGCGCGGCGACCGACTCCAGGTCCGGCTGGTCCAGCACCGCCTCCCGGAAGGCGCCCAGCAGCGACACCACCGTGGCGACCGCCGAGAGTCCGTGCCCCTGTACGTCGCCCATCACCGCGCGCACCCCGTACGGTCCGTCCCGCACGTCGAAGAAGTCCCCGCCCACCAGCGTCCCGTCCTGCGCGGCCCGGTAGAAACCCGTGCACCCCACGCACCCGACCCGCTGTGGCAGCAGCGGCATCACGGCCCGCTGCACGGCCTCGCCGATCGCCCGCTCCGCGTTCAGCTGGGCGTCCCGGTGACTGCGCACGAACGACACGAACACGCTCAGCGCGGCCACGAACACGATGGTCAGCAGATCGGTGTTGCCGGGGCGGTCGAGGTGCGTGGCGGGCACGTTCAGCACCACGACCACCCCGAGGCCGAGGGCCCCGGTGGCCAGCGGGCCGTACGACAGGACGGCCAGCGGCGGGATGGCCCCCAGCAGGAAGCCGAGATCGCGCGCGTGGGGGGTGATCATCGTGGCCGTGCTGACGGCCACGAGCAGCAGCACGGGCAGCACCCGCACCCACCACGGCGGCGGCGCGCCCCGCAGCCAGCCGCGGCCCTCCAGGTCCCCACGCGACGATCCGCCGCGCACCCATCGCACATCCCCAAGCTACGCCGCCCTCCGCACCCGGGCCTCCTGCCTGGGACGGCACAGGGACGTCCGGCCCGCGACGCACCGGACCCACCGCACGGGACGGCACCGGGGCTCCTGCCCGCGACAGCAGTGGGGCCTCAGGTAGGGCGGTACCGGGGTTGCGCCCGGGACCGCAGCGAAGCCTCGTCCGGCACTCGGTCCCGCCCCGGACCGCGGCGGAACGTCACGCACGGCACGGCGCCGGGCGTGCCGAACGGGACGGCGGCAGAGGCCTCCTGCCTGGGACGGCACCGACATCGCCGCCGGGGACGGCACCTGGGCCGTCTCGCTCGGAGCGTGCGATCCGGGCCGGGCCGCGTCGTGGTCCGGGTCCGGGATCGCGCTGCCCGGGGCGGATCACCGGACGCCGGCGCCGGTGAGCCGACGGCGTCGATGAGCCGACGGCGCGTCGATATGCGGTGGACGCCCCGGGCGCGGGCCCCATAGCCTGTGCCGGCACGCCCCAGACGGATGGAAGGAGGCGAGCGTCATGGCCACTGTCATCCCGCGCTCCCACCTCCCCGTCACCCGGGTGTGCCCCGCCTGACCGGGAGCGCCTTCCCGCCGCACTGCGGCGCGCCGCATCCCGGAGGACCCCATGACCACCCCGGTCATCCGCACACTCGACGAGAGCACCGCGCATCTCTTCCATACTATGCCCGACCCGCTGGCGTTCCGGGACAAGCACCGGAGCACCCACTACCGCCCCGACTGGCAGCGCATCGCCGTGCGCGACGGCCGCACCGTGGCCCGCGCCGCCTGGTGGGGCCGCCCCGAGGACCCCGAGCCGCTCGTGATCAACTGGTTCGACGTGGCCGAGGGCGAGGAGGAGGCCGGAGCCGAACTCCTGCGCACGGCACCCTGGCGGACCGACGAACTCGAACTCGACCTGCCCGCCGGCTGGCGCGCCGACGCCCGGCAGCAGGCCGCCGCCGGCGTGCGCGCCGCTGCCGCCCGCGCGGCCGGCTACGCACCCCTGGTGGAGCGGCTCGTGTACCGCTGGACCCCGGACCGGGGCCTGCCCGAGCTGCCCGGCCGCCTGCTCTTCTCGGGAGAGCCGGACGACGCGGTGTTCTTCGGCCTGCTGCGCCGGATCCACTCCGTCACCCTCGACGCGCACGCCCGCCGGGCCCTCGAGGAGGGCGGACCGGACCGGGCGGCACAGCGGGAACTGGACGTCTTCCGCTGGTTTCCGTCCCCGCGCGCGTGGTGGCGGATCGCCCGCACGCCAGAGGGCGAGACGGTCGGCATCCACATCCCCGCGCGCAATCCGTCCGGGCCCTGCGTCGGTTTCATCGGCGTCGTGCCCGAGCAGCGGGGCCACGGCTACGCCTACGACCTGCTCGCCGAATGCACCCACTTCCTGGCCGCTCAGGGCGACGGGTTCATCGCCGCCGCCACCGACCGGACCAACCTCCCCATGGCCGCCCACTTCAGCACGGCCGGCTATCCCGTCGTACGGGAGCGCATCACCTTCTGGTCCCACGGCGTTGTCAGCACCCGGTGACATGCTGACGGAGGGGTGCTCGATACGGCACCCGCCGCCACGGCCCGCGCGGGAAGGCCCGACCGGAGCGGGGGCCCTGCGCGGGCAGGCGGCGGCGGGGGTCCGGGCTAGTCCCCTGGGGCTGTCAGGCAGGACTCCGCCGTGGCCAGGATCTCGGTGACGCGGAGACCGAACGCGGCGTCGCAGGCGTGCGGGCGGCCCGAGCGGGCGGCGCGCACCAGGGCGTCGGCGGCGCGGGTGAGCGCGGGGACCGCTCCCTCGGAACTCCCCGGCATCAGCGCCACGCCCGCCTCGCCCCGCAGCTCCACATCGGCCCCGGCCGCCGCCGGCGGCGCCGTCAGGCTCAGCGTGAGCGTGCTCGACGCGCCGGTGGCGTGGTCGAGGACCAGGTGCACGGTGTCCGCGGGACCGTGCGCCGCCGCCACGACCTGCCGTACGTCACCGAGGACCGGCAGCAGCACCGACAACGCGTGCGGGCCGACGTCCCACAGCGCGCCCTTCTCCCGCCGCCACGGCGAGGCCGCGAACGGGCTGTCGGAGGTGAACACGGCCCCCAGCCACTGCGCACGGGCCGTGAACCAGCCCGCCTCGGCCGCCTGTTCCTCGATCCAGGCCTCCGGCTCCTTCTGGAAGCGCGCGGTGAAGAACACCACCGACGCCACCCCGGCCCGTTCCGCCGCCTCCGCGACCGCCCGCCCCTCGGTGACCGACACCGCGAGCGGCTTGTCCAGCAGCAGATGACGGCCCGCCCGGGCCGCACGCACCGCCAACTCGCCCTGCACGGACGGCGGCAGGGCCACGGCCACCGCGTCCACGTCGGCCAGCAGCGCGTCCACGTCGGCGTACGCGGGGACGTCGTACCGCTCGGCCAGTGCCGTGACCGCTTCCGGCCGGCGGCCCCACACCCCGGCGAACTCCACGCCGGTGTGCCCGGCGAGGGCGGGGGCGTACGCCGCGCGGGCCCACGGGCCCGTTCCCAGCAGTCCGATACGCATGTGGCGTTCCCTTCTCCCAGCCGATCCCCGCACCCTCAAGATGCTGTGCTCCGGTCGCCCTCCGCACACCTGCGGTCCTGATCCCCGTCCTCGGCAAGCCACTTGGCGATCGTGGCGGAGATGGGCTGACCTGTGTCCATCTCGACGAACCCGAACTGGCCCGACTGGTTGCACTCCAGGAACCACCAGATCCCGTCCGCGTCCTCCGCGAAGTCGAATGCGCCGTAAGCCAGTTCCGCGCCCCTCATGTACCGCCGTACGCCCTCGGCGACGCGCGGCGGCACGTCCGCGGGCAGCCAGGGAGAGACCGACGGGGCGAAACGGACGTCCACGTCGTCCGGGTGGGCGTCCGGGTCGGTGGGCTTGCGCGCGGCCAGCAGCGTGTCGCCGACGACGGTGAGCCGGATGTCGGCCCGCTTGGCGACCCGCCGCTGCAGCAGTGTCGGACCGAAGGCCACCGCCGAGAAGTCGGTGTCCGGCGCGACCCGGCTGGTCGGCACCGCACGCGGCGGCTCCTGTGGATGCGCGCCGGACACCGGCTTGACCACCAGGTCCGGGAAGCGCTCGGCGAACTCCCGCGCCGCCTGCGGGAACGTCGTGATCAGCGTGGCGGGCACCGCCAGGCCGCTGTGCTGTGAGAGGCGCAGCTGCCAGGGCTTGTGACGGGCGCGGCGGGCCGCGTCCGGATGGTTCATCCAACGCGCGTCGGTGGAGCGCAGCATGCCGTACAGCGCCTGCGACGACTCCTCCGTCAGCCAGGCGGACGGCTGGGCGGCGCGGGCGGCGGCTTTCCCGGGTCTGCGTACCCAGATGGAGCGCAGGCCGTTCATGCTCACCAGGCGCCCGCCGGCGGACAGGTGTCCACGGCAGGCGCCCTGCACGTACTCGCCCGACAGCGCCACCCCGTTGGTGAGGTCGGCGGGGTCCAGCCGGACGACCGGCACGCCGGCCTCGCCCAGCCGCAGGACCACCATGTCGGCCGTCACATCTTCTTCACTGGTCAGGATGAGCACGGTCATCTTCCAGGGCCCGCGGTTCAGTCGTCGAAGTGGGTCTTGGAACCCGCCGTGGACGTCGTGGTCCCCACCGCCCTGAGGGTCGCGTGGTCGGTGGCGGCGATCCGCCCGTCCGGGAGGACGTTCAACTGCAGTCCGGAGTCGTACGCGTACGGAGTGGTGACGTCCAACTGCACAGCAGGGCGCGCGTAGTTGAGCGTGAACGGTTGCATGGTCTCTCCCTGATTCGGTTTTCACGTCCTTATACGAATCGAACGGGTGATTGGTTTCCTTACGCTGCGTAACCACAGGCCCGGGGGGCGCGCCGAAAGGGCCCGCATGGCTCATGACGCCGGCGGGACCCACGACGTTGCGGCCGACCGCCGCCGGGTTCGGGCGGACGCGGTGCCGGACGTGACGTCCGGTGCGGCACCTGCTGTGGGCGGAGGGTCTGCGGGAGGGGGGCGGCGACCGGGTCAGGCCGCTAGTGCGCTGCGGGCCACCGTCAGGGCCTGTTCGGCGTACCCGCGTCCGAACAGCACGGCATGGACCAGCAGGGGGAACAGCTGGTGCACGCCCACCCGCTCCCGCCGGCCGGCCGCGAGCGGCGCCGTCTCCTCGTACCCGGCGAGCACCAGGTCGAGATGCGGGCAGCCGAACAGCTGGAGCATCGCCAGGTCGGTCTCCCGGTGGCCGCCGTGCGCGGCCGGGTCGATGAGCCGGACCTCGCCGTCGGCGCCCCACAGCACGTTCCCGTTCCACAGGTCCCCGTGCAGCCGCGCGGGCGGTTCGGCGGGTCCGGCCAGCTCCGGCAGCCGCGCGCAGACCCGCTCGAACACGGCCGCTTCACCCGGGCGCAGCGTGCCGCGGTCGACCGCGTCGCGTACATACGGCAGCACGCGGTGCTCGGCGTACCAGCCGGGCCAGTCGGCGTCCGGCGTGTTGCGCATGGGGGCGAGGCCGATGAACGCGTCCTCGGGGCCGTCCGGCGGCGGCGCCCCGAAATCCGAAGCACCCGCGGCGTGTAGCGCGGCGAGGGCCTGGCCGAAACGCAGCGCCGCCGTCGGATCCGGCCGCCCGGTCGGCACCCGCTCCGTCACCATCCAGCGTTCGTCGTACCCGAGCACCGCCGGTACCCGGACCGCGTCCGCGGCGGCCAGCCAGCGCAGCCCCGCCACTTCGGCGCGTACGGCACCGGGAGCGTCGCCGCGCTTGACCATCACCGAAGTCCCGCCGTCCAGCGTGACCTCGGCAGGTGTCCCGGACTCCGCCCGCGCGCCGGTGACCGGGCGTCCGGTGAGCCGGGACGCCGCCCGCCGCGGATCCTCGTGATCCTCGTCCTGGTTGACCACGGCACCAGGGTACGACTCGCAACAAGGGCACGAAGGTGGGGACTTCAACCATTACTACGATGGTTTTCAGCCAAACCCCGGCGGTAACTACCCGTGCTGAATCCGTACCGCTAGCGTGAGGGCGCCGCGCTGCCACACCAGGGGCACAGGGCCCCGCAGGGACTAGCGCGCGGCGGAGGATTTCCCCTTTGACCACAGCATCCGTGCTGATGGCCGACGTCTTCGAAGTCCAGCCGTACACATCCCACTGCGAAGTCATCCTCGGCGAGGGCGCGCACGCCGTGATCGGCGTGTCGCCGGGCAACAGCTACTTCTCGGCCCGTCGCCTGCACGACCTGGCCCGCTGGGGACTGGATCACTTCGACAGGGTCGACTTCGTGTACACCGACCTGTACGTCGCCGAGATGTACGAGGCCTCCGGCTACCCGCCGGACGAGGCCCGGCGCAAGGCGGTGAAGAACCTGCGCGGGGTGCGCGCCAAGGTCCGTGACGCCGTGTCGGCGGCCGACCCGGAGGGTCTGCGACTGGACTGGCACCCGATGTCGGAATTCCGCACCAATCCCGCCTACCAGGACATCCACCGGCACCTCACGGCGCGCCTGGCCTCCGACGGGGCCTTCCGGGCCGTGTGCGACGCCCTGGTGAATCGTTTCCTCAGTGCCCGTGGCGAGGAGCCCACCGAGCGGCAGCGCGCCGTGTGCCTGGAGTACGTGTGCGCCGAGGCCCCGCTCTTCCTGGACACCCCCGCCATCCTCAGGGTGCCCTCCTCGCTCAACTGCTACCACCAACTCCTGCCGATGGCCGAGCTGTTGTATTCCCGCGGCGCCGGCCTGCGCGCCTCCCGCAACCAGGGCCACGCCATCGTCACCCCTACCGCCCTGGAAGGAGCCGTGGCATGACCACCGCCCCCGATACCCGCACCGACCACCCACCCCTGCTCGACTTCCCGTTCTCCTGGGACGGCACCCGGGTTCCCACCGAGGTCGAGGAGGTACGCGCCGCAACCCCCGTACGGCGCGTGCGGACCATCGCCGGTGACGAGGCCTGGCTGGTGTCGTCGTACGAGCTGTGCGCGCAGGTGCTGAAGGACGACCGGTTCTCCCTGAAGGACACCTCCGCCCCCGGGGTACCCCGGCAGTACGCCCTCACGATCCCGCCCGAGGTCGTGAACAACATGGGCAACATCACCGGAGCCGGGCTGCGCCGGGCGGTGCTGAAGGCGCTCAACCCGAAGTCACCGGGCCTGATGGAATGGCTGCGCGAGGAGGCGTACCGGCTGGTGGACCGGATGGCGGCCGACGGCCCGACGGCCGACCTGCGCGGCGCGTTCTGCGAGCCGTACTCGGCGGGCATGCACTGCCGTATCCTCGGCATCCCGCAGACCGAGGCCCCGGCCTTTCTGCGCAGCCTCGACATCGCGTTCATGAACTCCCCGTGCCCGATCACCGGTGCGAAGATCAACTGGAACCGGGACATCGCCCGGATGACGGCCCTGCTCGACGACCCGGCGACGCACGGCCTGATGGGCGAACTCGCCGCCCTGCGCGACGACCCCGACTACGCGCACCTCAGCGACGAGATGCTGGCCACCGTCGGTGTCACGATGTTCGGCGCGGGAACCATCTCCACCTCGGGCTTCCTTTCCATGGCCCTGGTGTACCTGCTCACCCATCCCATCGCCCGCGACCTCCTCCGGGACCGCCCGGACCTGATCGGCCCGGGCGTGGAGGAGCTGCTGCGGGTCAACCTCTCCATCGGCGACGCCCTGCCCCGCCTCGCCCTGGAGGACGTCCGGCTCGGCGATGCCGACATCCGCGCGGGCGAACTCGTCCTGGTGCTGGTGGAGGGGGCCAACCTCGACCCGGAGAAGTTCCCCGACCCGCACCGCTTCGACATCCACCGGGACAACACCGCCGACCACCTCTCCTTCGGCGGCGGCGCCCACTACTGCCCCGCCACCGCGCTCGGCCGCGCGCACGCCCGGATCGCCCTGGAGGTCCTCCTCGACCGGCTCCCGGACCTCGCGCTCGCCGTACCGCCGGGCCAACTGGTCTGGCGCACGGGCTTCATGAAGCGGATCCCCGAGCGGCTCCCGGTGACCTGGTAACCCGCGGCAGCCCGCCACCCGTACGGCGTCCCCGACCCGGCACTCCCGGCGGGGACGCCGAGGGGGCCGGCCGACGGCGGTGGCCTCCCGGCCGGTCCTCGAGGTCCCCCAGAGGGCGGAGGGTGACCCAAGGGGCGCCGGGGAGTTTGTCCGGTCGGCGGTCGGCGGTCGGCGGTCGGCGGTCGGCGGTCGGCGGTCGGCGGTCGGCGGTCGGCGGTCGGCGGTCGGCGGTCGGCGGTCGGCGGTCGGCGGTC
>NZ_JBVJVY010000039.1:652-30630 GCF_055603265.1 Streptomyces sp. NPDC037288 | reverse complement strand
CGGCCCGAGGGCGGGTCAAGGGGTGACGCGGTACGAGCCCCGGGTCAGGCCCACCGGATTGCCCGGTGGCAGCAGGCCCGAGCTCTCCACCCTGGCGGCCAGCGGGTCCAGCAGCTCGGCCAGCCGTGCGGTGCGCTCGCTGCCGAGCGAGGTCCACGGTCCTTCGGCCGCTGCGTCCGTGAGCGCCTCCACCTCCGCGCGTGCGGCCGCCCCGGCCATGGTGAGCGAGCCGTCGGCGGCGAGCAGCCCGCGCTCGCGCAGCCGAGTCCCGGCCGCCTCCCAGTCCGACCGCTCCCACTTGCGTGTCTCCCGCAGCAGCGCCCCGTCGGACTCACCGGCCGCCGCCTTGAGCACCATGGCCTCGACCGGCCCCAGATCCTGACTCACCAGTACCGCGACATGCGAGTCGCCCCGGTGCTCGCGCAGGGTCGTCAGGCCCTGCCACAGCCGTGCGGTGGGGCGGTCCGGGCGCTCCAGCGCCTGATTCGCGGCGGCCAGCACCCGGCCCGCGGTGTCCGCCGCGGCGGCGGCCTCCCAGGCGAGGTCGGCGGCCTCGGTGAACTCGGCCGAGCCCACGGCGTCCGCTCCGAACAGGCCCGTCATCACCGTGTCCAGGGCATCCTGACGGGCGGCCAGCACGTCCCCGGGAGTCGCGTACGCCCAGGCGTCCGGCAGTGCCCGGGTCACCCGGGCCGGGTGGAAGACGTAGAAACAGCTCGTCACGACGGACGGGGGAACGGCGCCGAGCGGTGCGGCACGCAGCGCGAAGTACCCCATCCAGTACCCCCGCATCCCGAGCGCGTCCGCCGCCCGGCGCACCTCCGGCGCGAAGTACACGAGATCGTGCACCGGCTCGTACCGCTCCCACAGTTCCCGCGCCATCCCGTCCGCCACCGCTGTCTCCCACCGCGTCGACGTTCCGTGCTGCCGGTACCAGCCTGCGTTATGACGGCAGTCATAACAAGAGGGGCTGGGTGCCCCGAGCGCCGTTCGGCCCTCGAAGGCACCGATTCGCCCGGACGAGGGGTACGCCGAGTGGCAAAAGTGGGGCAGACGGGTGGCGCGGTGACCCGGCTGGGCGGCTCGGATGGTGGGAGTCGGGGCGCTCACTGACGGTGGTTCATGTCGAGGCCGGGTCTATCCAGCTGATGAGGTATCCGCTGCCCGACCACGGCGGAAGGACATCACTATGCGTTCTGCCCGCATGATTCTGGCGACGGCTGCCGCCACCGCAGCCCTCGCCTTCGCCGCGCCCGGCGCCGCGTTCGCGGCTCCCGCGGGTGACGACGGAGGCCGCGACGGCTCCTCCCACAGCCAGGGGCGCGACCACGACTCCGGCGACGACCACGGCGGTGACCGTGGCGACGACTCGGGCCGCGACCACGACAATGATCAAGGCGACGACCACGACAAGGGCCGCGGACACGACGAGCCGCGCGGCGGAATGCACACGGGTGGCGGAGCGCTCGCCATGGTGCAGGGCGACGACTGGGGCTCGGACTCGGACTCGGGGCGCGACGACAGCCGGTTCGACCCCGACAGCTACCGGGACGGGGGCAAGGGCGGCAGCCGGGACAGCGGTCGCGGCGGTGACGAGCGAGGCGACGACCACGAGAAGCCGCACGGCGGTATGCACACCGGCGGCGGCGCGCTTGCCACTCCGAGTGTCACCGCGGGCGGTCTGGCCGTACTGGGCGTGGGTGCCGCCGGCATGTACACGCTGCGCCGCAAGAAGGCCGGCCAGCCGGCGTCCTGACCTGGCGACTCGTGACCAGAGGCTGCGGCCGCCGCCGACGCGCCCACCGCGTCGGCGGCCCGCCCGCCCCGGCGACCGGTTCCGCTGCCGGCACGCCGGCGCACCGTGCCCCTGCACGTCCCGCCGGTCACCCCAGGACATGTACGCGCCCGCGTCCGCGCCCTGTACGCCCCCGCCTTGCATGCGCAGCGGGTGCCCCGTGAGCGTTCTTCCCCGCGCGTCGGCCACCCGCGTACCGCCCCCGCACATCCCGCCCCTCACCCCGGAGCTCCGTACGCCAACGCCCCTGAACGTCCCTCTCCCCGCGCCGCGCCGTGCGCTCCGGCGCCCCTGTTCTGATCCCCGTGCTGCCGTGCCCGAGTGAGGTGGTGTCCGATGGCAGCAGATTCCTCCTCTTCGACTCCCGCGGAACCGCCCGCGGACGGACAGAGTTCGGGCCGCGGCGGGCGGCTGACGCTGTGGGGCGCGGCGATCGCGATCCTCGCCGTCACCATGTTCGGCGGACACCACGGCTCGGACGACACGTCGCACGCGTCCCGTGCCGCGGGCGCGAGCGCCGCCGCGCAGGCCGATCCGCAGCACGCCGGCCAGGCGCTGGCCCGCTCCGCGCCGGTCCGTCTGGTCATCCCGAAGATCTCCGTGGACGCCCCCTTCACCACCCTGGACATCGATGCCTCCGGCCAGCTCGAGCCCCCACCGGCGGGCGACACCAACCTCGTGGGCTGGTACGCCAAGGGTGTCTCGCCCGGCGAGAGGGGCACCGCCGTGATCGCGGGGCACGTCGACACGACGACCTCCGCGGCCGTCTTCGCCGGCCTGGACGATCTGCAGCGCGGTGACCGTTTCACCGTGCAGCGTGCCGACGGGAGCGACGCCGAGTTCGTCGTGGACAGCGCCGAGACCTTCGCCAAGGACGCCTTCCCCAGCAAGCGGGTCTACGCCGACGCCCAGCGCCCCGAGGTCCGGCTGATCACCTGCGCGGGGGACTACGACCACGAGGTGCGGGACTACACCGACAACCTCGTCGTCTTCGCCCACCTGGTGTGAACCGGCCTTGCGGTCAGGCGGCGCAGGGGGCGAAGGGGCCGCCCGGCGCGAACGCCAGCGCCGCGAACCGTTCACCGATCCGGCGGTGCGCGGCTGCGTCCGGGTGGAGGCCGTCGGGCAGCGGCATTTCGGCGAAGTCGGCCGCGCCGTACAGGTCACGGCCGTCCAGGTAGTGCAGACGGGGGTCCTCGGCGGACCGCTCGCGCACGATCCGGGCCAGCTCCTCCCGGATGACTGCCAGGGTGAGTTTCCCACTCGCCGTCTCCGCCGGGTCCCCGGCCGCCCGGAACCGCAGCCGCCCCTCGCTCAGGGCGGAGAAGTCCGGGAGGCTGGGGCCCGGAGTGTCCTCGTGCAAGGGGCACAGGATCGGCGAGACGACGAGCAGCGGGGTGTCCGGGTGGCCGTCGCGCACGGTGTCGAGGAAGCCGTGGACGGCGGGGCCGAACGCGCGCCGCCGCATCAGGTCGGTGTTGACGATGTTGATGCCGAGCTTGACGCTGATCAGGTCGGCGGGCGTGTCGCGCAGGGTGCGCGCGGTGAACGGGTCGAGCAGGGCGCTGCCGCCCAGCCCCAGATTGATCAGTTCCGCCCCGCCGAGGGACGCGGCGAGCGCGGGCCAGGTGGTGGTCGGGCTCGCGGCGTCCGAGCCGTGACTGATGGAACTGCCGTGGTGCAGCCACACCTTGCCGACCCGGTCCGCTACGGGTTCGACGGGCGCGTCGGTGCGCAGAGCGACGAGTTCGGTCGTCTCGTTGTGCGGCAGCCAGATCTCCACGACCTTGGCGGCGTCGGGCAGCCCGGTGAAGCGCACGGTGCCGACGGGGCCCGGCCGGTGTTCGGCGGTCCCGGCGGCCATGTCGATCGTGAGCGTGCTGCCGCCGGCGACCCGGCCGCTGCCGGCCGGGAGTCCGTCGACGAGCAGGTCGTACACGCCGTCCGGGCGAGGCGGCGCGCCGACGTAGATCCGCTTGGTTGGCAGGGTGTCCAGCTCGACGGTGGTCGCGTGGGTCCGGAAGACCAGCCGCACGCCGGAGGGCTGGGACTCCGCCATGGCCAGCTGCGGATCGGCGCACTGCGCGCGGGCGCGGGCCGGCAACCGGTGCGGCAGCAGACCGTGGGCGGTGCGTTCCAGATCGAGGGCGCCGCGTACGAGATCGGCGGTCAGGGGCGTGGTGTGCATCATCTGGGCGTGTTTCCAGAGGTCAGGGGGCGGGCCAGTTGCGCAGCAGGGAGTCGAGGGCGTCCACGATCCGCGTCCACGACTCCTGGGAGTCGGGCGCGCTGTGGCTGAATCCGCCGGCCAGCTCCAGGCTGACGTAGCCGTGGAAGACGCTGCCCAGGAGGCGGACCGCGTGGGTCTGGTCGGGCTCGGTCAGGTCGTACCCGCGCAGGATGGCCCGGGTCAGCTGCGCGTGCCGTGCCCCGGCGCTAGCGGCGGCCGTCTCAGGGTCCAGCGGGTGCCGGGCGGCGGTGTAGCGGCCGGGGTGTGCGCGGGCGTAGTCGCGGTATACGTCCGCGAAGGCGCCGAGGGCGTCCTTGCCGGACCGGCCGGCCAGAGCGTCGGCGGCGCGGTCGGCCAGTTCCTCCAGGGCGAGCAGCGCGATACGCGTCTTCAGGTCCTGGGAGTTCTTCAGGTGCGAGTAGAGGCTCGCGACCTTGACGTCGAACCGCCGGGCCAGCGCCGACACGGTCACCTGGTCGAAGCCGACCTCGTCGGCGAGTTGCGCGCCCGCCCGGACGAGTCGCTCGGTGGTCAGGCCCGCGCGCACCATGGTGTCTCCCCTCTACCGAAAGCCATTATGAGATTCCCTAAAGCTTTTAGGCAAATGGCGGCGTCAATTACTCGGCGGACCCGGGCCGCGGCCCTATGCGGGCGGGGCCGGCCCGGTGCTCCCTGGTGCTGGCCGGTGACGACGAAGTACGGGGTCGGCGCGCAGCCGCCTTCGACATCGCGCTGCTCGACCTCTTCTGGACGGCGATGGCGGGCTACGCGCACGCCGTGGCGATCGGCCGCGCGGAGGGTGTCACCGCCGGGGAACTGGCACCCTTCGCCCAGGGCATCGGCGCGATCCTGCCGCCGCTCTTCGCCGAGTTCGCGCAGGACGCCGACGACGGCACCTACTCCGGGGCGATCAATCCCCTCACCTCGGCCGCGTCGACCATGGCCCACGTCGTGGCCGTCTCCGAGAACCACGGTATCGACGCGGGCGTAATGCGCGCCGTGGAAGGCATGGCCCGGCGCACCATCGGCCTCGGCCACGGCACGGACGGCTTCATCCGGGTCGCGGAGGTGCTGGGCCGCCGCTGACCCGGACAGGCCCGCTCACAAGCGGTGCCCCGAGCTCGGCGGACCTGCGACTTGTGCCGGACGCGGCACAGTGCGACGCTTCGGTCCGCCGGCCGCGACCACGGCCGGCGGTGGCTGTGAGCAGTGGTTTTCCCCGGGAGGCGGACGATCTCCCGGGGCCGTGGACGGAACGGGGAGTGGAGCGATGGAGCTGGAGCTGCGGCACCTGCGGGTGCTGTGCGCGATCGCCGACGCGGGAAGCGTGGGCCGGGCCGCGACACAGCTCGGCTACTCGCAGCCCGCCGTCAGCACCCAGCTGCGGCGCATCGAGCGCCACCTTGGTGAACCGCTCTTCGAGCGCGGCGCGAGCGGGGTACGGCCGACCCGCTACGGTGCCGAGGTCGTCGCCCAGGCCCGCGACGTACTGGCCCGCGCCGACGCCATCGGCCACCGTCCGGCCGCCGCGCGAGCCCGCCGTACCCTGCGCGTGGCGGCGACCAACTCGCCCATCCTGTCCGGCACGGTCTCCCGCGTCCGCACCCGGCTGCCGGAACTGTCCCTCGCGGTCACCAGCGTCTACGCCTCCTCGCGGATCGTCGAGCTGCTGGAGGACGGCGCGGTGGACGCGGCCATCGCCGCCGACTATCCGGGCATGGAACTGCGCCACTCCGGCGCGGTGCGGCATCGCGGGATCGTCACCGAACCCACGTTCGTGGCCCTGCCCTCCCGGCACCGGCTGCGCCAGTGCGCCCAGGTGCAGCTCGCCGATCTGGCCGAGGACGCGTGGTTCGTGACCCCGGACGACGGCGCCGGCTGGCCCGGGGTGTTCTACGACGCCTGCGCGGCGGCCGGGTTCACCCCGGTCACCGTCCATGAGTTCCTCGGCGACCAGACCCAGCTGCAGAGCATGATCGCCGACGGCCTCGGGGTGTCGCTCGTGCAGCCGACGCTGCGGCCGATCCCGCACGTCGTGGTCAAGCCGCTGGTCGGCTCCCCGCTGTGGTGCCGTTATGTGCTGGCCTGGCGGCCCGACACCGTCACCGAGGAGGTCGTGGAGGCGCTGGCCCAGTCCGCCACGGCCGCCTACGGCGACCTCGTCGCCCAGGCACCCCACCTGCGGGCCTGGGCCACGAGGACGTGGAGCGCCGCCGGCGCCTAGCCGCCCGCCGGATCCGTGCGGGAGCGCGGGCGCGCTGCGTCAAAGGCGCGCCGTGATGTTATGAGCGGGTAGTGGCATGTGCTATGTCACACGGCATTGTTGAGCCGGGCAGCCGCTGAGACAGTGCCTCACACGCCTCAACACCCCACCGAGGCGCATTCCTTCGTGGAGGAACCCCAGATGCGCTATCGCTTCGCGCTGCCCAGACGCATGCCCGGCCGCAGGCACCCCCGTACGGGGGGACGCATGGCCGGCGCCGCCGCCGTCTGCGTCATCGTGACCGGTCTGCTGGCCACGCCCGCGTCGGCGGCACCGCAGCCGCACACCGCTGCCGCCACCGCTCCCCACGGGCACACGTCCCTGCCGTCGCCGGCCGGCGCGACCACCGCCGTCACCGAGCACTCGGCGAGTCAGGCCCGACGGCTCAGCCCGGCCCAACTCCCGCCCCTGCAGCCCCTCACGGGCAAGCCGGCCCGCAAGGCGGCGACGGCGGCCTCCTGCACCCCGGGCGACTTCGGCGGCCGTTCCGGCTCCGCCCTCGTCGCCTTCGTGAAGGCCTCGTCGACGGACTGCGTCAACACCCTCTTCTCGGTGACCGGCAGAGACGCGCACGACGTCTTCCGCCAGTCGCAGATGCTCAGCGTGGCAGCCGCGTACACCCGCACGGCCGGGAAGTACCGGGGGGACAACTCCGGCGGCCTGGAGCAACTGGTCCTCTTCCTGCGGGCCGGCTACTACGTGCAGTTCAACCACTCCGGGGACGTGGGCCCGTACAGCGCCGGCCTCACCAAGGCCGTCACGGCCGGCCTGGACGCCTTCTTCGCCCGGTCCCACTCGCGCGATGTGACCGCGGTGAACGGCGACATCCTCGGCGAGACGGTCATCCTCACCGACAGCGCCGACCAGCAGGGCCGCTACCTGTCCGTCTACCGGCGGCTGCTGAACGCCTACGACAGCTCGTACGACTCCGTCGACAGCATGATCAGGGCCGTCAACGACGTCTACACCCCGCTGTGGCGCGGCAACTGGAACCCGGAGTACGTGAAGGCGGTCGAGTCCGACCCGCGCGTCATCGACACCCTGTACGACTTCGCGCTCGCCAACACCGACCAGCTCGGCACCGATCTGGCCTTCCTGGACTCCAACGCCGGGATGAACCTGGCCCGTTACGTCGAGCACCCCGAACTCCATGACACCGTCCGCCCCTTGACCAAGGACGTCCTGGACCGGACCGCGATCACCGGCCCGACGGCCGGGCTCTGGGTCGCCGTCGCCACGCAGGCCAACTCCTACGACGGCGCCAACTGCGCCTACTACGACGTCTGCGACCTGCCGGGCAAGCTGACGAAGGCCGTCCTGCCCGTCAGCCGCCACTGCGACGCCGACGTCACCATCCTCGCCCAGTCGCTGACCGCCGCGGACCTCGACGCCGCCTGCGCGAGTGTGCTAAACCAGAGCGCCTACTTCCGCGGTGTGGTGAAGGCGGGCGGAGCGATACCCGGCCAGTACGTCTCCACCATCCAGCTCGTGGTCTTCGCCAGCCGGGCCGACTACCAGACCTATGCCGGCCCGATCTACGGCATCAGCACCGACAACGGCGGTATGACCCTGGACGGCAACCCGTCCGACCCGGCCAACCACGTCACGTCGATCATGTACCAGAAGCCCTCCGACGACGGTTTCACCGCCCGGATCTGGAACCTCAACCACGAGTACACGCACTTCCTCGACGGCCGCGACGACATGAAGGGCGCCTTCGACCAGCAGATCTCGGTACCGGACGTGTGGTGGATCGAGGGCCTCGCCGAGTACGTGTCCTACAGCTACCGGGGCATCGGCGACGACCAGGCGGTCCAGGAGGCGGCCAAGCACACGTACAAGCTGAGCACCCTCTTCGAAAACACCTACGACAACAGCGACGTGACCCGCACCTACCCGTGGGGCTACCTCGCCGTGCGCTACATGGCCGAGCACCACCCCGACGACCTCCAGAGCATGCTCTCCCGCTTCCGCGTCGGTGACTACGCCGGCGGATACGCCGTCTACCACGACGGCATCGGCACCCGCTACGACGCCGACTTCGACCAGTGGCTCACCGCGTGTGCCGCGGGCGCCTGCGCGGGTCCGGCGAAGGCCTGATCGCACGCGCCCCAGCAGGACGGCCGCCGACCGGAACCCGGTCGGCGGCCGACGCCGTGCGCAAGGACCCGTCAGACGGCCGTCGCCGGGTACGTCGGGTACTCCACGCCCGAGACGTGCTGCACGACCCGGACGACCTGGCAGGAGTAGCCGAACTCGTTGTCGTACCAGAGGTAGAGGATGGCGTTGTCGCCGTCGACCTTGAGGGCGCCGGCGTCCACGATCGAGGCGTGGCGCGAGCCGATGAAGTCGCTGGAGACCGCGTCGGGCGCCGTGATGAAGTCGATCTGACGCTTGAGCGGCGAGGTCAGCGACACCTCGCGGAGGTAGTCGTGGACCTCCTCGCGGGTGGTCTCACGGGCCAGCTGCAGGTTGAGGATCGCGATCGAGACGTCCGGCACGGGGACGCGGATCGAGCTGCCGCTGATCTTCGCCTTCAGGTCCGGCAGGGCCTTGGCGACGGCGGAGGCGGCACCGGTCTCGGTGATCACCATGTTGAGCGGCGCGGAGCGGCCACGGCGCTCGGACTTGTGGTAATTGTCCAGCAGGTTCTGGTCGTTGGTGAACGAGTGGACGGTCTCCACGTGGCCGCGCAGCACGCCGTACTCGTCGTCCATCGCCTTCAGCGGCGGCACGATCGCGTTGGTGGTGCAGGAGGCGCAGGACAGGATCTGCTCGTCCGGCTTGATGGTGTCGTGGTTGACGCCGTGCACGATGTTCGGGACGTCGCCCTTGCCCGGCGCGGTCAGGACGACCTTCTCGATGCCGGGGCGCAGGTGCTTGGACAGGCCCTCGCGGTCGCGCCACTTGCCGGTGTTGTCGATGAGGATGGCGTCCCGGATGCCGTACTCGGTGTAGTCCACGTGCGACGGGTCGTCGGCGTAGATCACCTTGATCTCGTTGCCGTTGGCGACGATCGTGCTGCGGTCCTCGTCCACGGTGATGGTGCCCTGGAACTGGCCGTGGATGGAGTCGCGGCGCAGCAGCGAGGCGCGCTTGACGATGTCCTGGGCGCCACCGCCGCGGACCACGATCGCCCGCAGGCGCAGGCCGTTGCCGGACCCGGCCTTCTCGATCAGCAGGCGGGCCACGAGCCGGCCGATGCGGCCGAAGCCGTACAGGACGACGTCGCGCGGCTCACGGCGCTCGATCTTGCCCGCACCGGTGGCGCCGGCGACGGCCTCGGCGGTGAACTCCTCCACGCTCAGGCCGCGGTCGTCGGCCTTGTAGGTGGTGGCCAGCATGCCCAGGTCGATCTGGGAGGGCCCGAGGTCCAGGGCCGTCAGGGCCTGCAGGAACGGCATGGTGTCGGTGACCGACAGCTCCGCGCCGGCGATCTGCCGTGCGAAACGGTGCGTCTTGAGGATGCTGACCACCGACTTGTTCACCAGGGAGCGGCTGTGCAGCAGGACGGTCACGTCCCGCTCGCGGTGCAGCTTCCCGATGAGCGGGATCATCGCCTCCGCGATCTCCTCGCGGATCTTCCAGTTGGTGAACGAGTCGTCGTTGACAGTCACGGGTCCATCTTTCGAGCTAGGCAGCGCTCATATGGTAACCGCACCCCTCAGGTGCTCCCTTCGGGGGTGGTGAGGTAAGGGATTTGCACCGATTCCTTGACCAATTCCTGAATCGGGGTGGAAGTGCGTAAGAAACCCGGGTCGTGATTTGCACGTCTTACCTGGCGTGCCCAAGGTCAACAGAGTGAGCACCTCTTCCGTACCCCGGCCGCCCGAGCCGGCCGCCCCTTCCGGTCCCCTCCGCCTCCCCGGCCTGCCCGGGATCGCCCGGCGCGGGAGCCCCGAGGGCGCGCTGCCGGCCCTGGCCCTGTTCGTGGCCGTCCGGCTCGCCGGGGTCCTCGCGGTGATACTCACGAACGCGCTCCGGGGGCACCCGCTGCTTCGCGCCCTGGCCCACTCTTGGGACTCCCGCTGGTACCTGCACATCGCGGCCCACGGCTACGGCCACAAGATCTGGATCACCCCGCAGGGCGCCGTCCAGAGCGACTGGGCGTTCTTCCCGCTGTATCCGGGGCTCATCAGGGCGCTGACCACGGTGCTGCCGTTCACCCCCGGCCAGGCCGCGCTGCTCATCGCCTGGGCCGCCGCGGGCGTGGCGGCGTACGGCGTGTACGTCATCGGCCACCACCTCTACGGCCGCGGGGTGGCCACCGCGCTCGTCGCCCTGTGGGCCGCCCTGCCGCACTCCGTCGAACTGACCATCGCCTACACCGAGTCGCTGTTCGCCGCGCTCGCGATCTGGTCCCTGTACTGCGTGCTGAAGGGCCGCTGGCTGTGGGCCGGGGCGCTGGCCGCGCTGGCTGGACTGTCCCGGCCGAGCGGTTTCGCGATCGCCGTGGCCGTCTCCCTCGCCGCCGGGTGCGAGGCGCTGCGGCAGCGCGGCCGGGTGCCGGTGAGCCTGTGGGCCGGTGCCGTACTGGCCCCGCTGGGCTGGCTCGGCTACGTGCTGTGGGTGGGCAGCCGGATAGGAGACGTGCTCGGCGGCTACTTCAAGGTGCAGAGCGCCTGGGACTCCCGCTTCGACTTCGGAGTCGGATCGGCGCGTTTCGTGAAGGCCCTGATGCTGCACGGCGGGGGCGTCGTCTACCCGGCGGCCCTGGTGATCGTCGCGATCGGCGTGCTGCTGTTCGCGCTGCTGTGCCTGGAACGTGCCCCGCTGGTCCTGGTGGTCTTCGCCGGGGTCCTGATCCTGCTGGTAATCGGCGGCTCCGGCTCCTTCTCCTCCAAGCCGCGGTTCCTGCTGCCCGCCTTCCCGCTCCTCATCCCCATGGCCCGGGCCCTGGCCCGCAGTTGGCGGCTGCGGCCGGCCCACGCCGTGGTCGTCTACGGCGCCCTGACCGTCGTGTCCCTGTTGTTCGGCGCCTATGTGACGGTCGTGGCCCGCTCCCCGCTGTGAGTCACCGCCGGCTCGTCACACGGGCTGCCGCTCCGCCCGCGCGGGCGTACGCCGCCCAGGGCGGCGAGTGCCGAAGCCACCGGCAGGCGCCGACCCAGACCGGCGAGCGGTAGCCGAACCCGCCGTCGATCGCGGCGCCGCCCAGGGCCGGACCCGGGGCGGCGCCGACGTTCAGCGCCGACGTTCAGCGCCGACGTCGCGAACGCGCCCGCGTGGTGCTGGGCGGTGTCGCCCTCGTCGCCTCCGGGCTCTTCCTCTCCCACCACTACCTCGGCCTCGGCATGGGCGGCATGGAGCGGGTCGCCGTGTTGCCGATCCTGGTGTGGGCGGCCGCCGCGGGCCCGCACGGTCTGATCCGCGGGGGCGCCGTGCGAACGCCGTGAATCGGGGTAGGCGGGGGGACGCCCGAGGAAAGGATCGTCATGACGACCTACGTGATCAGCGTTCCCGGCACCTTCACCGCGGATGTCGGGAGCGACACCCGCAGCCGCCTGGCCACGGCGCTCAGGCCCGCCGACCCGCACGGCACCCGGATGGGCAACGCCGAGGACCTCGACGTGCTCCGCGTCAACGAGGACAACACCTTCACGCTCCGCCTGACCGTCGAGGCGGACACCGGCCCGCACGCCGAGGAGGAGGCCCGCCGGCTCGCCGGTTCCGCCCTGCGGGACGCGGGACTGGACGACCGGAGCGCACCCCTGGGACCCGCCGTGATCACCGGGATCGACTCCGAGGTGCGCTGAGCGGGAGCCGTACCGCGGCCCGCTCGTAGGGCGAGATCTTCCGATACAGGTAAAATCTAGGCGTTTGCCGAACATGCAGGCGGCCGGTCAGGGAAGGCCACCGCCCCGCCGGAAGTGATCGATGCCCCGCAAGCGCCCCATGGACGAAGGCGACGAGCTGCTGGCCAGGCTCGGCTCGCTCACCGCCCAGGCACGGGAGCGCGCGGAGCTGCAGCGCACCCAGGTCGAGCTGGCCATCGCCCTGCAGCGCGGCATGCTCCCCCGGGACCTGCCCACCGCACCGGGCCTGCATCTCGCCGTCCGTTACACACCGGCCAACCTCGGTCTGAACGTGGGCGGCGACTGGTACGACGCCTTCACCCTGCCCGACGGCCGGATCGGGCTGTCCATCGGCGACGTCCAGGGGCACAACATCGAGGCCGCCGCCTTCATGGGCCAGGTGCGGGCCGGGCTGCGGGCCCTCGCCTCCGTCACCGGCGAGCCGGGCGAACTCCTCGCCCGCACCAACGACCTGCTGGTCTCGCTGGGCAGCGAACTGTTCGCCACCTGCACCTTCATGCGCCTCGACCCGGCCACCGGAGTGCTGGAGTGCGCACGGGCCGGCCACATCCCGTTCGTCTGGGCCACGGCGGACGGCAAGTCCGGCGTCGTCGACGAGGAGGGAGGACCGCCGCTCGGCATCGACAGGGGCATGGAGTTCCCGGTGAGCCGGCACCGGCTCACCACCGGCGGCGTGTTCGTGCTGCTCACCGACGGCGTGGTCGAGGGCCCCTCGCTGACCGTCGAGGACGGCCTCGACCAGGTGGTGCGCCTCGCCGGTATCGCCGCCGTCGCCGGCCTGGAGGCTAACGCGCTGGCCGCCGCCGTGATCAAGGGCGCCGAGAGCGTGGGGCACGAGGACGACGCGGCCGTCCTCGTCGTCGGCCTGGACGGAATCCACGCATGACCCACCTGGCCGCCGGGCCACCGCGAGAAACGGCCCCGTGGCCGGGCGCTGACCGCGCTGGCGGCCCTGAGAAGCGGTGCGGGGCCCGGCGTTGTGCCGACTCGGCTGCCGCGAGGAAGGCCCTGGGTCCGGCGTTGACGCGTATCGGTCGGCCTGGTCAGGGCGGTCCTGGGAGATGCGCCGTCCCCATGGGCCGGCTGTCGTGAGGGCGGTTGCGCATGCCGCGCTGACCGTGGCCGGCCGCGCTGCCCGTACCGGCCGGCCTAGCGAGAACGGCCCCGGGGCCGGCGCTGACCCCAGCAGCCGGCCCTCGCCGGGACGGGCCCCGGTCCCACGCCGACCGGGGCGGTCAGCCGCCGCTCGGGCCGGGCGGGGATTCAGCCATAGAGCCGGACGGCACCGGCTCTCGCCTCGCCGACCCGGGGCCGCCGGTGTGAGATGGCTGCTGTGGTGGGTTTCGAGGTTCTGCGCCGGCCGGGCGGCTACGCCGTCCAGGTACTGGCCGTCGCCGCCTGCTACTACGCCGCCGCCCGCCTCGGACTCCTGCGCGGACTCACCGTCGAGGGCGCCGTCGTCACCCCGATCTGGCCGCCGACGGGCGTCGCCGTCGCCGCCCTGCTGATCCTCGGCCTGCCCTGCTGGCCCGGCATCACGATCGGCGCCTTCTTCGCCGTGCTGTCCATCACCAGCCCCCGCCCGGACGTGCTCATCACCGTCGCCGGCCAGACCGGCGCACCGGTGTGCGCGGCGCTCCTGTTGCGCCGCGCCCGCTTCCACACCGACCTCGGCCGGTTGAGAGACGGCCTCGCCCTGGTGTTCCTGGGCGCACTGACCGCCACACTGATCAGCGCCACGGTCGGCGTCGGCCTCCTCGTCCTCACGGACAAGCTGAACGCGGCCGACTTCTGGCTCGTCTGGCTGGCCTGGTGGGTGGGCGACGCCATGGGCGTCCTGATCGTCACCCCCGTCCTGCTGTTGCTGCACCGCGCGCGCTGGCCACCGCCCCTGACCCGCTGGAAGGAGGCGACCACGCTGACCGTCGTCGCCGGCTGTCTGGTGCCGTTGGCGGTCTACAGCACGGTCAGTCTGCTCTTCCTCGTCTACCCGCTCCTCATCTGGACCGCCCTGCGCTTCCAGCTGGTGGGCAGTGTGCTGTCCGCGCTGCTGACGTCCGTGCTGGCCACCGTCGCCGCGACGGACGGCGTCGGGCCCTTCGCCGGGCTGAGCCGGATCGAGGTCATGGCGAAGCTCCAGGCGTTCAACGGCTCCATGGCGCTGACCGCGCTCCTGCTGTCCGCGCTGATCACCGAGCAGCGCCACACCCGGCGCTCGGTGGAGCGGGCCTGCCAGGAACTGGTCGAGGTCCTGGAACACCTCACCGCCGGCGAAGCCCCGCCGCCCCGGCCACAGCCGGACGCCGAGAACGCCCGGAGCGCCGAGAACACGGACGGCCGGGCCTGGCCGACAGGACCCACGTGACACGCGAGGGGAGGAGACGGGGCACCGTGGTCCCGCGTCACCGGCCGGAGCGGTTCACCGGTCCCCCGTCGTCGCTGCCCGGCTCCGCGGGGGCCCTGCGGGACGTGGTGTCCCGGTGCGCCGGCGGATGCGCGGCGCCGGTGGCGCCGGCCTGACCCCCGCCGGTCGTGCCGAAGCCACCGAGGACACCCGGCGGCACGTCCGCGGCGGCCTGGGCCTCGCTCACGTGGCGCCGGGCCCGGATCCCCGCCCGGCGCTCCCGGTACGGGTGGTCGGACGGCTGGGCGGAGGCACGCTCGCGCTCCGTCTCGCGTCGGCGGTGTGCGGCGGGCTCGGCGGCCGTGGCCCTTTCGTCCTGCCGGCCGCGGTCCTTGTCGTCGTGCATGCGGTCCTTGTCGCTCATGCGGCGCCGGGTACCCGGACGCCGGCCGGTGTCCACACCTGTCCCGGCGTGTCGAACGGCCGGTCCGGGGCACTGGGAGACGATGGGCGCGGCCTGGACGGGCCCGGGCCGGACCGGAGGGACAGCGGCGGCATGGAGCAGCGGACGGCGAGCGCGGCCGAGCAGCGAGCCGGGGCGGTCCAGCCCGGCTCGGCCGCCACGCGACGACGCGCCGGCACGACCGACGGGTCATGGGATCACACCGCACGGCCACCGGAAGAGTCCGTACGGCTACCGGAGGAGTCCGTACGGCCACCGGTCGGCTCTGTACGGCCACAGGAGGACTCCGTACAGCCGCCGATGGACTCCGCAGGGCCGCCGGAGGAATCCGTACGGCCGCCGGACGGCACCGACAAGCGCCGTCGCATTCCGCGCACCGACCACCTGCTGTGCGACCCCCGGCTGGCCGCCGCCGTGGACCGGCTCGGCGCCGCCGCGGTCAAAGCCGCCGTACACCAGGCGCAGCAGCTGGCCCGTGAGGGAGGCATCCCGCCCGAGCAGGTGCTGCCGACCGCCCTCGCCCTGCTGCCCGGTACCGCGAGCGGCCTGCGCCCGGTGCTCAACGCCACCGGGGTGCTGCTGCACACCAACCTCGGCCGGGCCCCGCTGTCGGCCGCCGCCCGGCAGGCCGTGCAGGAGGCCGCCGGGCCCACGGACGTCGAACTGGACCTGGCGACCGGCGTACGCGCGCGCCGTGGCCGCTCCGCCCTCGCCGCCCTGCGCGAGCGGGTGCCGGCCGCCGGCGCGGTGCACGTCGTCAACAACGGCGCCGCCGCGCTGGTGCTCGCCGCCACCGCCCTCGCGGCCGGCCGGGAGATCGTCGTGAGCCGGGGTGAGATGGTGGAGATCGGGGACGGGTTCCGCCTGCCCGACCTGCTCGTCACGACCGGCGCCCGGCTCCGCGAGGTCGGTACCACCAACCGCACGACCGCCGCCGACTACGCCACCGCGATCGGCCCGGACACCGGGTTCGTGCTCAAGGTGCATCCCTCCAACTTCCGTATCACGGGCTTCACGCGGTCCGCCGAGATCGCCGAACTCACCGGTCTCGGCGTCCCGGTCGTCGTCGACATCGGCTCCGGGCTGCTCGCCCCGCATCCGGCGCTGCCCGAGGAACCCGACGCCGAGACGCAGCTGCGCGCGGGCGCCTCGCTCGTCACCGCCAGCGGCGACAAACTGCTCGGCGGACCCCAGTGCGGACTGCTGCTCGGCGACCAGGAGCTGGTCCGGGCTCTCGCCCGGCATCCGCTGGCCCGCGCCCTGCGCGTCGACAAGCTGACCCTGGCCGCGCTGGAGGCCACCCTCTCCGGCCCGCCCACCCCGACCGCACTCGCCCTCACCGCCGACCCGGCCCGTCTGCGCGCCCGCGCCGACCGGCTGGCCGAGAGCCTCGCCGCCGACGGTATCGACGTACGGGCCGTCGAGTCCGCCGCCACCGTCGGCGGCGGCGGAGCACCCGGGGTCACCCTGCCCAGCGCCGCCCTCTCCCTGCCCGAGCCGTACGCCACCGCGCTGCGCACCGGCCGGGTCCCGGTCGTCGGACGGCTGGAGGCGGGCCGCTGTCTGCTGGATCTGCGGGCGGTGCCCGAGCAGGACGACGCACGGCTGGCCGATGCCGTGCGCTCGGCCCGGCCCGCCGGGGAAGGGCGGGCGTGATGCGGGTCCTCGCCACCGCCGGCCACGTCGACCACGGCAAGTCCGCCCTGGTACGAGCCCTCACCGGCATGGAGCCCGACCGCTACGAGGAGGAGCGCCGCCGGGGACTCACCCTCGACCTGGGCTTCGTGTGGACCCGGCTCGGCCCGGACGGGGACTGTCTGGCCTTCGTGGACGTGCCCGGACACGAACGCTTCGTGCCCACCATGCTGGCCGGCGTCGGACCGGTGCCCGCCGTGCTGTTCGTGGTCGCCGCCGACCAGGGCTGGCAGCCCCAGTCCGAGGAGCACCTGGCCATCCTCGACGCGCTCGGCGTCCGTCACGCCGTCCTCGCGGTGACCCGCAGTGACCTCGCCGACCCCGAACCCGTGCGCGGTGACGCCGTCGAACGGCTGGCCCGAACCTCCCTCGGCAAGGTGCCCGCGGTCGCGGTGAGCGCGGTCACCGGCGCCGGACTCGACGAGCTGCGCGGTGAACTGGCCGGACTCGCACGCGAGTTGACGGATCCCGACCCCGGCGCCGACGTACGGCTCTGGCTCGACCGGGCCTTCACCGTGCGCGGACACGGCACCGTCGTGACCGGCACGCTCGGCGCGGGCACCCTGCGCGTCGGCGACCGGCTGGCCACCGGGGACGGTACGGCCGTGCTCCGGGTGCGCGCGCTGCAGACCCTCAACACCCGGGCCCGGGCCCGCTCGCGCAGCTCTTCCAGCGGGCCGAACTGGATGGAGTCCGTGGGGCAGGACTTGGCGCAGGCGGGCTCCATGCCGGCGCCGAGGCGGTCGTAGCAGAGGGTGCACTTCCACACCCGGCCGTCGTCCTCGCGCTGGTCGATGACGCCGTACGGGCACGCGGGGACGCAGTAGCCGCAGCCGTTGCAGATGTCCTCCTGGACGACGACCGTGCCGAACTCGGTGCGGAACAGCGCGCCGGTCGGACACACGTCCAGGCAGGCGGCGTGCGTGCAGTGCTTGCACACGTCCGAGGCCATCAGCCAGCGCAACTCGGTGCGGCCGTCGGGGGAGACGGGCGAGATCTGCCCGGCGGGCGCGCCCTCGGGGGCCCCGCCGGGCGGGGGAGCGGTGGCGCCGGGACCGGGGGAGGCGGCGTCGGTGCCGAGCCGCGCGGCGGCGGCGAACACGTCGACGTCCTCGTGCGCGACCCCGGGCTCCTGCCCGCCGAACGGCTTGCGCTGCTCGATGAAGGCCACGTGCCGCCAGGTGTCGGCGCCCAGACCCTGCGTGTTGTCGTACGACATGCCGGTCAGTTCGAGGCCGTCCTCCGGAATGGCGTTCCACTCCTTGCAGGCCACCTCGCACGCCTTGCAGCCGATGCACACGGAGGTGTCGGTGAAGAAGCCCATCCGCGGCGGGGCGTCCGACCAGCCGGAGTCACCGGCCACGTCCGGCTGCGGGCCGTACAGCAGGTTCTTGCGGACCTCGTCGCCGTCGCTCATCGCCGTACCTCCTCGCTCATCACTCCTCGCCCTCCTCGGGTACCTCGCCCGGCGACGCCCGCACGACCGCCACCCGGTGTTCCTGCCAGGCGGTGGCCGGCATCTCCACGCTCTTGGCGAAGTACCACCGGCTGAGGGCGTTGCGCAGCCGGTGCTTGTGGAACCAGCGCCAGGCCTCCGTGCCCTCGGCGCGCGGCCGGGGCGTGTCGCGCACGAGGATGCGGTAGGCCTCCTCGCGGGACAGCAGGGTGTGCGCCTCCTCGTAGCCGCCGCCCGCCGTGCGCCGTACCTCGCCGGTCGTCTCGCCGTCCAGCAGCCGCCGCCGGTCCGCGGCCTGCAGGCCCAGACAGGCGCGTTGGGTGGCGTGGTACGTCAGGAACGGCACCACGAACAGCGCCGCGCGGAAGGAGCGCGTGATCAGTTCCACCGGCAGGCCGAACTTGTAGGCCAGTACGTCCTGTCCGCCCGCCATCAGCAGCACCGCGTACGCCGAGACGGCCGCCGCGCCCAGCGCGGTGCGGGTCGGCTGGTTGCGCGGCCGGTCGCACAGATGCTGCTCGGGCTTCGGGCCGGTGAGCCAGCGCTCGAAGAACGGATAGCCGTAGAGGATCAGGAACAGCACCGCGGGCAGTACCACGCCCGGCAGCAGGACGTCCCAGACGACCGTGTGCCCGGCGATGTCCGTCTCCGCCGCCGGCATCAGCCGCAGCGCGCCCTCCAGATAGCCCACGTACCAGTCGGGCTGCGCGTCCAGCGACACATGGTCCGCGCGGTAGGGTCCGAAGGCCCACACCGGGTTGATCTGGAACAGCGCCGCCATCGCCGCCAGCACGCCCGAGAGGATGAGGAACAGGCCCGCGGACTTCGCCGTGTACTGCGGGACCAGCGGCTTGCCGACCGCGTTCCGGTTGCTGTGGCCGGGCAGCGGCCACTGGGTGTGCTTGTGGACCACGACATACGTCAGATGCACCCCGACGAGCGCCAGCAGCAGGCCGGGCACCAGCAGGACGTGGACCATGTACAGCCGGGAGATGATCTCGTGCCCCGGGAACTGGCCGCCGAAGACGAAGAACGACAGATACGTGCCCACGACCGGGATCGAGAGCACGATGCCCTGGGATGTGCGCAGACCGGTGCCGGACAGCAGGTCGTCGGGGAGCGAGTAGCCGCAGAAGCCCTCCAGCAGGGAGAACAGGAACAGGGTCACCCCCACCGTCCAGTTGACCTCCCGGGGCCGCCGGAACGCGCCGGTGAAGAAGATGCGCAGCAGGTGCACACCGATCGCCGCCACGAACACCAGCGCGGCCCAGTGGTGCACCTGCCGGACCAGCAGTCCGCCGCGCACGTCGAAGCTGATGTGCAGCACCGACGCATACGCCTCGGAGGTCATCGTGCCGCGCAGCGGCAGATACGAGCCGGTGTACGGCCGTTCCGTCATGTCCGGGTGGAAGAAGAACGTCAGCCAGACGCCCGTCAGCACCAGCAGCAGCAGGCTGTACAGCGCCAACTCGCCCAGCAGGAAGGACCAGTGGTCCGGGAACGCCTTGCGCAGGAACTCCTTGCCGGCCGAGGAGACCGGCAGCCGCTGGTCCAGCGCCGACACCAGGCGCTCACCGCGTCCCTCGCTCCGGGCCGCCCGCCGCTCCTCGGACACCGTCATCGCGCCCGCCTTCCGCCCGTGCCGGGCCCCTCACTCTCGGTGCTCTGTTTCGAGCGTGGCACGGGTGCCCTGGCTCCGCTCGCCCGAAACGGCACGGTCGGACGGCGTACCCGGCGCCACCGTCCGTTTGCCCGGACCCGCGCGCGGCTACCCGGCGCCCGGACGGGGGTGCCGGTGTGAGGAGGTCGGCGTGGGGAACGTGTCCGAGATCGTCGCCGCCCGGCTGCGGGCCTGGGGGGTGGAGCGGGTCTACGGCGTGCCGGGACTGGAGGTCGACCCGCTGGTCGGCGCGCTCGGCGGCGGGCCGGAGGCGCCGTGGTTCGTGCAGGCGCGTGGCGAGGAGTCCGCCGCCCTCATGGCGTGCGCCGACGCCAAGCTCACCGGCCGCCTCGGCTGCTGCCTCGCCCCGCCCGGCGCGGGCGCGCTGCGGCTGCTGGGCGGGCTCTGGGACGCGGCGGCGGACCGGGCTCCGGTGCTCGCCGTCGTGGGGGAGGCGGAGAGCGCCCGGCGTCCCGGCGGCCGGATCGTGCGCCACCTGGCGGAGGTCTGCGTCTTCTGCGAGGAGGTCTTTGCGCCGGAGCTGATGGGCGACGCCCTGAACCGGGCCGTGCGTGCCGCGCTCACCGACCGGGGCGTCGCGGGCCTCGTCGTACCCCGCCACGTCCTCGCGGCCTCGGCGCCCGGCGGGCCGGACGGCGTCGGCGCCGTACCCGCCGACTTCCACCCGCCGGTGCGCACGCCGGACGAGGGGGACATCCGGCGCGCGGCCGAGGTGCTGGAGGGCGCCGGGAAACCGGCCGTGGTCGTGGGCAACGCGGGGCGCGCCGCGTCCGGGCAGGCGGCGGGCGTGGCGGCGCTCCTCGGCGCGGGTGTCGCGACGACGGCCCTGGCCCGTGACGCCCTGCCCGACGACTTGCCGTACCTCACCGGCGTGGCGGGCACCCTGGGCAGCGAGGCCGCCGCCGCGCTGCTGCGCGAGTGCGACACGCTGCTGCTCGTGGGCGCGGAGGACCTGGACACCGCGCTGCTGCCCGGCCCCGGCCGGTGCCGGATCGTCACCGTCGACCCCGAACCGGCCGACTGCCCCCTGGACCGGGCCCGTGCGGCCGTGCGGGTGAACGGCGACGCCACCACGGCACTCGCAGCGCTCATCCCCCTGCTGCACCGCGCCCCCGACCGTACGTGGCGCACGCGGGTCGAGGACGCGGTGCGGGCCTGGCGGACCGAGGGGCAAGCGAAGGCCAGCCGCTACTTCGGTACGTCCGTCAACCCGCGCTTGGTCGTCGCCGAACTGTCCGAGCGGCTGCCCGACCGGGCCGTCGTCGTCACCGACTCGGGGACCTCGCTGGACTGGTGGATCCGCCACCTCCGTCTCCGCAACGGCATGCGCGCACTGCTGTCCGCCCGGCTCGCGATGCCGGGCGCGGCCGTCCCCTACGCCGTCGCCGCCCGGTTCGCCGCCCCCGACCGCCCGGTCGTCGCCCTCGTCGGCGACGGCGCCTTCCAGAGCGGCGGCCTGAACGAACTCATCACGGTCCGCCGCCACCTGGACCGGCTGGCCGGTCTTGCCCCGCTGGTGTTCTGCGTGCTGAACAACGGCGACCTGAACCGGCTGACCTGGCAGCGCCGCGCCGCGGCCGGCGATCCGCTGATCCCGCTGTCCGCCGAGGTCCCCGCCATGCCGTACGCCGAGTGGGCGCGGCTGGCGGGCCTGCCGGCCGTCCGCTGCGACCGGCCCCGGCACGTCGCCTCGGTCTGGGCCGACGTGCTCGCCCGGCCCGGACCCACGGTGCTGGAGTTCGTGGTGGACGGGGAGACCCCACCGGACTGGGCGCCCGGCGCGGACCGAACGGCCGTCACCGGCACGGAGGGGAAGCGGTCGGCGAAGGCCTTGGCGAAGCCGGTGCGCGCGTCCGGTCGGGCCGCGCGCTGAACCCCGTCGGGCGCCCGGAACCCCACCGCTGGAAGGCGGGCCGGCTCACCCCTCCTCGGCGGTGAGCGGCACGGTGGCGGTGACCTGCTTGCCGTGGGGCAGCCAGGTCACTTCGAGGCCGCGGGAGAGCATCGCGACGAGATGCAGCCCGTGCCCGCCGACCCGGCCGGGATCGGGAGGGCGCCGCCGGGGCAGCTCGGGGGAGGTGTCCGCCACCGTGACGCGCAGCGCGGTGGCCCCGGGCAGCAGCTCCAGGTGCAGGGCGCACGGGCCGGGGGCGTGCTGGGCCGCGTTGGTGACGAGTTCGCTGACGACGAGCTGGGCATCCTGCACCGAGCGTCGCGCGGGCGCGGGCCGCACCCGGGACAGCAGCGCGACGACGGCGTCTCTGGCATCGCCGATGCTGGATACGCCGATGCCCCAGGTGCGGTTGTAGCGCAGGGGCGCGGGGCGGTCCTGCGTGGTCGCGTGCGGGATGTCCATACGTCGTTGCCCTTTTCGTCCGGGGCCAGGGTCCCTTCCTGTCCCTACGGGATCGCCCGTCAGCTGCCCGGTTACCCGCCGGGCCGCCGAGCAAAGGGACGGCCGCCGGGAATCCTCCGGTTGCTCACGAGCCCCTGGTCACAGGCACGCCGGACGGAACGGGTCCGGGAAATCAGCCTCCGCTGGATTTCCCGGACCCGTTCGGAATCCGAGGAGCCGCCTGTCAGGGTCGGCATTCAGTGCTTGAAGGTGTCCTTGGCCTTCTCCTTGGCCTGCCGGGCATCTCCACGGGCGGCTTCCCCGCGGCCCTCGGCCTCAAGGCGCTCGTTGCCGACGGCGCGGCCCACGGCCTCCTTGGCCTTCCCCTTGGCCTGCTCCGCCTTGGCCTTCGCCTTCTGGTTGCCAGCCATCAGGTGTCACATCCCCACGTACTCGGTGCTGTGGTCCCCTGTCGGCTTGCCGCTGAGCCGCGGTCCAAACCAGCGAACCGGATCCCTGATTACTTACGTTTGGTTGAACAGTCCAGACTGATAAAGGCGGATCGTCCGCCGACTGCGGCAGGCGCACGAGGTCGGCGACCTGACGCTGTCCGGCGCCTCGGTACTGGCCCGGCTGGCCATCGTCTCCCTCACCGACGCCGGACGGACCTTGCTGGAGCAGCGCCGATCCGAGTCCGTGAGCCGCCTCGCGCGCGCCCTCGAGGAGTTCACCCCGCGCGAGCGGCAGGCCCTGCACGACGTCCTGCCCCTGCCGGCGCAGGCCCGCAGCGGATAGTGGTCCGACAGATCCCGGCCAGGAGGCCGCGCTGGACACCCTGGTCCACGACCTGGCGGTGTGGCTGTCCTGGTACCGGCGCACCGTGGTGCGGGGTGCGCTGGAGCACCTGCACGCCCAGTGCGCCGTGGGCGGCTGAGCGGGCGGTGCGGTCGGGTCAGCGCTCGCGCCGCCGTCGTGCGAAGTGCCCTGCGACGAGGGCCGCGACCAGGACGGCGGCGGCGATCAGGACGTAGAGCTGGTAGCGCGAGACCTCGTCGTAGACGGTCGTGATGTGGTGGCCCACGAGGTAGGCCAGGGTCGTCCACAGGCCGACCCACAGGGCGGCGCCGAGCGCGTTGAAGACGAGGAAGCGGCGCCAGTGCATGCCCGTGGTGCCGGCGATGATGCCGTTGGCCTGGCGCAGGCCCTCGATGAACCGGGCAACGGTGACGATCTTGCCGCCGTGCCGGTCGAAGAACCTCTCGGCGGCCTCGAACCGCTTCGGCGTCAGAAAGACGTACGGGCCCCACCGGTGCACGAAGGCCCGCCCGCCGAATCGGCCGATCAGATAGCCGATGTTGTCCCCGGCGACGGCAGCGACGAACGCGATGACCGCCACGGCGACGACGTTCAGCCGTCCCGCGCCCGCGTACACCCCCGCGGCCAGCAGGATCGTCTCGCCGGGCGCGGGAACCCCGAAGTCCTCCACCAAGACCACGGCCCCCACGGCCCAGTAGCCGTAGCTGCCGAGCAGGGGCGCCAGGTGCGCCAGCGGACCCGGGAGCGGAGGGGCGGCCATGCCTCCACGGTACGTCGCCGCGATCAGCGGCCGGCTCTTCGGTCCACGTGGCTCACGGCCACGCGACGGTGGTCCAGGGTGAGGTACGTCAGGGGCCGGCGGGGGAGGTGTCCTCGTCGTCGCCGGAGACGGGCTGGCAGATGCGGCACAGTTCGTGGTCCCCGTCGCGGGTGACGACCGTTCCCCAGCCGAGGCACTGCTCGCAGTCGCGGGCGCGTGTCAGGTCGGGGTGGGGAGGCAGAAGGGGGCTGCGGTGGAATCCGTACGCCATGCGGTGAGCGGCTCCTCGAAGTCGCGGGACGAACGCAGGGAAAAGAGAGCAGAAGACGGTGGGCGGACGATGACAACGCTGTCCAAGCCATCCCCATTATGTCCTACTTTTTCCTTATGTCTAGAGTCTATGTCACTCAGTGCCGGATTTTTTCGTCACCGAGTGCCAAGCTCCTACCCGAGGTCGAGTCGCTCGGGCTCTCGTGAGGAGCTGTTCGATCCTACGAACTTCTCGCATGCCGGTTACCGTGGCCCGCAGGGTTTGATAGGAAACTTTCCTATCAGCATCGGTACGGACCAACTCGCCACCCCCCAGCCCTCCTTGGAGTCCCTGTGGTGCACGCAGACCGCGAAACAACAGCCCCCGCCCGCGTCTCCCGCCGGACCGTCGTCGCCGTGCTCGGCGCCGTAGCCTCCGGTGCCCTGATCGGCACCCAGCGCGCCCTCGCCGCCCCGGCGGCCACCCCGGGCCTCGACGACCCGGCGAAGAAGGAGATCGCCATGGAACTGGTGTCGAGCGCGGAGAACTCCTCGCTCGACTGGAAGGCCCAGTACAAGTACATCGAGGACATCGGCGACGGCCGCGGTTACACCGCCGGCATCATCGGCTTCTGCTCGGGCACCGGCGACATGCTCGACCTGGTCCAGCTCTACGCCGACCGCAAACCCGGCAACGTCCTCGCCAAGTACCTGCCCGCCCTGCGCAAGGTCAACGGCACCGACTCGCACGCCGGCCTCGACCCGAACTTCCCCAAGGACTGGCGCAAGGCCGCCCAGGACACCGCCTTCCAGCAGTGTCAGAACGACGAGCGCGACCGCGTCTACTTCAACCCCGCGGTCGCCCGGGGCAAGGCGGACGGCCTGCGCGCCCTCGGCCAGTTCTGCTACTACGACGCCCTCGTCATGCACGGCGACGGCGACGACCCGACCAGCTTCCGCAACATACGCAAGCGCGCCCTGCGCAGCGCCAAGCCGCCGGCCCAGGGCGGCGACGAGACGACGTACCTCAACGCCTTCCTCGACGCCCGGGTGTGGGCCATGAAGCAGGAGGAGGCGCACAGCGACACCAGCCGCGTCGACACCGAGCAGCGGGTCTTCCTGCGCAAGGGCAACCTCGACCTGAACACCCCGCTCGACTGGAAGGTGTACGGGGACAGCTACCACATCGGCTGACGCGCCCAGGTCATGAGGTGTGCGGCAGGCCGGCGGGCGCGGGTGCCGGAAGTTCCGAACCCAGCCCCGCGGCCTGCCGTGCCGTGATGCGCTGGATCAGGATTACCGCCAGGACGGCGGCGAGGAGGTCGAGGGCCTGCACCACCACGAGCAGCGGCAGCGAGGTGTCGCCGCCCAGGTTCATCACCGCCAGGGCCAGAACGCCGTGCCCGAACCAGGCCGCCCACCACACGTTCACCAGGAGATCCCCGCGGCCCCGGTCCGCGCCGGCCGGGCCGCTCGCGATCTCCACGTCGAGCAGCAGCCCGCGCGGAGCCCAGAAGTTGACTCCCGGTAGCAGCCAGGCGAGAACGGCCCACGCGGCCGAGCCGCGCACCGCGCCGGGCGAGAGAAGCTCGGCGTTGCGCCGGCACCGGGCGAACCAGAAGAGGAACAGCACGGCCGCCGCCGTTCCCACGTACCCGACGATCATCGACACCCGGGCGGACTCGGAGGCCGTGCTCGTCGACGGATGCAGCAGATGAGTACGGACTTTCAGCGCCCGGACCAGCGCGGCACCGGCCGCCGCGGGGACGGCGAACTGGGCACAGCGAGCGAGGAACCAGGGAGCCTGGGCGGTGGAACCCGTCACGGTGGAACACCTGTCTGAGGAAGGCGCCCTGCGCGGACGGCAGCACGGCGCGAAGATCGGAGCACTGGATCATAGGGCCGGCCCACTCGCGTGTCAGGGCCCTGACGAGGAAAGATGGGCGGTGAGCGATCGATCCGACGATGCGGAGGAGCGGACTCATGCCGCACGAGCGAGCCGGCCGGCCGGCCGGTCCCGAGGACCTTGTCGACGTGGCCCGGCTGGTCACGGCGTACTACGCACTGCACCCGGACCCGGCGGACCCGGCACAGCGGGTGGCGTTCGGCACCTCCGGGCACCGGGGCTCGTCCCTGGCGAGCGCCTTCAACGAGGACCACATCGCCGCCACCAGCCAGGCCATCTGTGAGTACCGCGCCGGCCAGGGGACCGACGGCCCCCTCTTCCTCGGCGCCGACACCCACGCCCTGTCCGAGCCCGCGAAGGTCACCGCCCTGGAGGTGTTCGCCGCCAACGGCGTGACCGTCCTCATCGACGGCGCCGACGGCTACACGCCCACCCCCGCCGTCTCGCACGCGATCCTCATCCACAACCGGGGCCGCACCTCGGGCCTCGCCGACGGCGTGGTCGTCACGCCGTCGCACAACCCGCCCGCCGACGGCGGCTTCAAGTACAACCCGCCGAGCGGCGGCCCGGCGGCCTCCGACGCCACCTCCTGGATCCAGGACCGGGCCAACGAGATCATCACGGGCGGCCTGAAGGACGTACGCCGGATGCCCTACGGCCGGGCCCTCGCCGCGGACACCACCGGGCGGTACGACTTCCTCGGCGCCTATGTCGGTGACCTGCCGAGCGTGCTCGACCTGGACGCGGTCCGGGCGGCCGGCGTGCGCATCGGCGCCGACCCGCTCGGCGGGGCCTCCGTCGCCTACTGGGGGCGCATCGCCGAACAGCACGGCATCGACCTCACCGTGGTCAACCCGCACACCGACCCCACCTGGCGCTTCATGACGCTGGACTGGGACGGCCAGATCCGCATGGACTGCTCCTCGCCGTACGCGATGGCCTCGCTCATCGAGCAGCGCGACCGGTACCGCATCGCCACCGGCAACGACGCCGACGCCGACCGGCACGGCATCGTCACCCCGGACGGGGGCCTGATGAACCCCAACCACTACCTCGCGGTCGCCATCTCCTACCTCTACCGGCACCGCGAGCAGTGGCCCGCCGGCACGGGCATCGGCAAGACGCTGGTGTCCTCCACCATGATCGACCGGGTGGCCGCCGACCTCGGCCGGCAACTCGTCGAGGTTCCGGTCGGGTTCAAGTGGTTCGTGGACGGACTGGCCGACGGCACCCTCGGGTTCGGCGGCGAGGAGTCCGCGGGCGCCTCCTTCCTGCGCCGCGACGGCTCGGTGTGGACCACCGACAAGGACGGCATCATCCTGGCACTCCTCGCCTCCGAGATCACGGCCGTCACGGACAGAACCCCGTCGGAGCACTACGCCGGCCTGACCGCCCGCTTCGGCGCGCCCGCCTACGCCCGCATCGACGCGCCCGCGACCCGGGAACAGAAGGCCCTGCTCGGCAAACTGTCCCCGGCCCAGGTCACCGCCGACACACTCGCCGGAGAGGCGGTCAAGGCCGTGCTCACCGAGGCGCCCGGCAACGGCGCCGCCATCGGCGGCATCAAGGTGACCACCGACAACGCCTGGTTCGCGGCCCGCCCGTCGGGCACGGAGGACGTGTACAAGGTCTACGCCGAGTCCTTCCTCGGCCCCGGCCACCTCGCCCGCGTGCAGGAGGAGGCCCAGGCCGTGGTGCTGGGCGCGCTCGGCGACTGAGGCGTGGGGTACGGCGGCCCCCGGCACGGGCGTGTCCGGTGGCCGCCGCCGGTTCAGCCGCGCCCGTGCCGCCCGCCCAGCCGGTCCAGGACCGCCTGCGCCATGGCCTGCTCGCCCGTGGCGTTGGGGTGCGCCGGTGCCGCGGGCGAGGCCGGCTGCAGCGGTTCGATCCAGCGGTCCGCGGGCGCCTTGCACATGTCGTGCCCGACCGTGGGGCCGTAGGTGTCGACGTACTCGGCCTGGTTGACGCCGGCCACCACGCGCAGCATCAGGTTGAGCCGCTTCTCGGTGTCGCGCAGGTACGCGAAGTCCTTCTGCGCGAAGGGCACTTGCGGGAAGCAGCCGCTGCCGTCGTCGGGCAGCAGGTCCGGATAGCCGACGACCACCACGCGCGCGTGCGGCGCCCTCGCGTGCACGGTCCGCAGCACCCGGTCGACCTTCGGCGCGGTCCGCAGGACGGCCAGGGCCAGCTCGTCGTATCCGGACGCCTCGTAGGAGCGCTCGCAGGGGTTGCCCGCCGGATCCTGGGCGGCCAAGTGGGCGCAGGTGGTGATGATCGAGCCGAACCCGACGTCGTTGCCGCCGATCTGAACGGTCACCAGGTCGGTGCCCCGCCCCAGCGCGTCGAGCTGGGGCTCGTTGGTGCCCTGCGCCCGCCACATCTCGGCGGTCGTCGCTCCGGCGCAGCTGACGTCAGTGAAGGCGGTCACCCGGCGCTGTGCCGCCACCAGCGAGGGGTAGTTGTGGTCGGAGCGGGCGCAGCCGGCGTCCACCTGGCGCGGGATACCGGGGCCCGAGGTGTAGGAGTCGCCGAGGGCCACGTAACCGAGGCCGCGGCCGTGTCCGTCGGGGTGTGCGGCGGCCGGTGCCGTGGAGGCGGCGACGAGGGCGCAACCGCCCAGCGCCGCCCCCAGCACGGCGGCCCGCCGCCGGCCTCTCGCGCCGTCCGCCGGACGCGTGTCGTTCGCCATGAGTCCTCCCCCTGAGGCCGGTACATCGCGCGGGGGCGACACCCAGGAGCACCCCTCGCGCGTTCGACCGGCCCTGTATACCGCCCGGTAGGTGTCGCCGACCAGAAGCGCGGAGCAACGAGTTCGGGGGCGTGTGCGCCGACGCCGGGGACGGGGTGCACCGGCGCCGGGTGACGGGGGCAACGGCGCCGAAGGGGTGCAGCGGCGCCGATGAGCGGGAGCAACGGCCTGAAAAAGTGGGAGCAGCGGTGCAGCGGAACGGGCGCAGCCGCGCCCGAGGAACCGGTGCGTTCAGCGGGCCGCGCCCGGTGGGCAGCGGTTCCGGCCCGCGGCCCGTCCGCCGTCTCCCGCTTCAGACACCGGACGGCGCCTCAGGCGAGGCGGACGCCTGCAGCAGGGAGTCGTCGTCCGGCCGGGCCCCGGAGAGACGGTGACGGGCGGCGATCAGGGCCATGTCGGCGTCACCGGTACCGGTGGCCACGCACAGCGTGTACGAGACGTCCGCGAGTCGTTGCCGGGCCTGCGGGGTGCTCTTGCCGGCCTCGAGGAGGGTGAGGGTCTCGTACTGGGCGATGAGGTCCTTCAGCACCGCGGGGTGTGCCATCAGCATGCGTTCCGCCTCCCTGGTGGGCCGCCGGTGTACGAAGTCGCAGCGCGACTACCCGCAGCGGCGCGTGGCATGCCACTGCGGCGGATCACCTGGCGCCGCGGTGCCGCGACGGCGTGCCGGCCCGCACCCCGCGTCGTCACCGGCTTGCACCGGATTGCCGTCGCCGACCGGGCCAACTGGTGCCCTACGCTCCCCCATCCGGTGGCTTATGGCCTCCACAGCGTTATTCATGCCTCGGATTTCCTGATCATTCCACTATCGAGCCCTTGGGACTGACCAGCCGTCATAAAGCTCTGACCCAAGTCGAGGAGAGTGGGAAGAATGACGACATCGCCGCGACGGCGATACGTTCTGGCGTCGGCCGCTACAGTCGCCGCGCTCGCCGCAGTCACGCTGGCGAACGCGGGAGCCGCCTACGCACAGGACCACACCACCCCGAACCCGCCGGCCCCGAAGAAGGCCGGTTATCCGCATCACCAGGAGAAGCCCGCTCACCCGATGAAGCCGGCGTACCCGGTTCATCCGGCGAAGCCTGCCGCACCGGTGAAGCCCATGTACCCGGTTCATCCGGTGAAGCCCGCGTACCCGGTGAAGCCGGTCCATCCGGAGAAGCCGGTGGTTCCGGTGAAGCCGGTGTATCCGGAGAAGCCCGCGGTTCCGGTCAAGCCCGTTTACCCGCAGAAGCCGGTGGTTCCGGTCAAGCCGGTGTATCCGCAGAAGCCTGCGGTGCCGGTCAAGCCTGTGTATCCGGAGAAGCCGGTCAAGCCGGTGGTGCCGGTCAAGCCCGTTTACCCGCAGAAGCCGGTGGTTCCGGTCAAGCCGGTGTATCCGCAGAAGCCTGCGGTGCCGGTCAAGCCTGTGTATCCGGAG
>NZ_JBVJVY010000039.1:0-554 GCF_055603265.1 Streptomyces sp. NPDC037288 | reverse complement strand
GGAAGCCGGTCAAGCCCGTGTATCCGGTGAAGCCCGCCTATCCGCGTAGTCCCGAAAAGCCTGCGTATCCGGTGAAGCCGGTCTATCCGGAGAAGCCGGTGGTTCCGGTGAAGCCGGTGTATCCGCAGAAGCCGGTCAAGCCTGCGGTTCCGGTCAAGCCCGTCTATCCGCAGAAGCCGGTGGTTCCGGTCAAGCCCGTCTACCCGCAGAAGCCTGCGGTGCCGGTCAAGCCCATGTATCCGGAGAAGCCGGTCAAGCCCATGTACCCGCAGCACCCGGTGAAGCCCATGTATCCGGAGAAGCCGGTCAAGCCCATGTACCCGCAGCACCCGGTGAAGCCCATGTACCCGGAGAAGCCGGTCAAGCCCGAGTACCCGAAGCACCCGGAGAAGCCCGAGTACCCGAAGCACTCGGAGAAGTCGTCGAAGTCGGGCGGTGATCACGAGTAGAAGCCCGAGTCGGGGGGGGGGGGGGGGGGGGGGGGGGGGGGGGGGGGGGGGGGGGGGGGGGGGGGGGGGGGGGGGGGGGGGGGGGGGGGGGGGGGGGGGGGGGGG
>NZ_JBVJVY010000038.1:0-71381 GCF_055603265.1 Streptomyces sp. NPDC037288 | reverse complement strand
TGGAAGTGATGAGTCGCATCGATACGTCGAAAGGCCTCAAACTGGCACAGCGACAGAACTCTCATACCGGCATGAGGCATACCTGAACGCCCACTCATACGTCGATCTGCTCGAAGATGTGCGGGTACGACACGATATCGTCGGGGAACTCGGCCGCCATGCGCTGGAACTCCGGGCTGCCGAACGCCGCGACGAGCGCCTCGGTCGACTCCCAGACCGCGACGTTCATCAGGAGTTGGCTGTCCGCCGTACCCTTGTGCATCTGCAGGGAGACGAATCCCGGCTGAGCCTTCATGAACTCCGCCTGCCTTCGAAAAAGGGCCAGGAATGCTTCATTCCTCTCCTTCGGGACGAAGAAGGTGTTGGCCAGGACGATGGGTCCGGTCTTCTCCTTGAACTGCGCGAACATCGGCGTGTTCGGGTCCAGGCTCTGCAGCTTGGCCATCTTCGGTACTTCCTCTCGCTGTCGGTTGTCCCACGGCACCGCGGCCGGACACCGCCGTACTGGATCCGGCGACGCTCACGACGCTCGCTCGTCCGTAGGGGTACTGCCTTCTGGGGACCGTTCCATCGTCCTGGCGTAAGCAGGCCGTGAAGTCAGCCGCAGTTCCCGTTCCCATGGGCGACCTCGGTCGGACCGCGCGAAGCCGTGTCAGACCTGGGGATGACACCGGGCCCTGAGGGGCGCGGGCTCGCGGTCAACACGGGCGGAGCTGAGACCCCGTCAATCCGCTGGAGTACAGCCGCAGATCACGGAACAATCGCGGTGGCTGGAACCGCTGTGGCCGCGGCACCGAGATGGGCAGGCCGCCACGCGACCGTCGGCAGGTCTTCGACGGGATCTGGTGGCGGGCGCGAACCGGCTCGCCCTGGCGGGACGTGCCCGAGCGTTACGGTCCGTGGGAGACCCCGCACACGCTCTTCCGGTGCCGGCAGATCCACGGCACGCGGGCGACGGTGCTGCAGAAGCTGCAGGTCACAGCGGATGCGGCCGGGCACATCGAGCCGGACGACCACGCACCGGGCCGCTCGCCCGGTGGCCTGACCACCGAGCTGCACCTCGCCGAGTGGAAGCGCGGGATCACGGCCCTCACCGCCCGCCGTACCTCAGGAAAGGCCGTGGGGTGCCGGGCGCACCAGGCTCGCGTCCACGGACGCGAGGTCCGTACAGCCACACAGCGCCATGGCGGTCTCCAACTCGGCCCGCAGGATGGACAGTACGTCCCGTGCGCCCTCGGCCGCCGAGACGGCCATACCCCACAGCACAGGCCGGCCCACCAGCACCGCCCGCGCGCCCAGGGCCAGGGCGACCAGCACGTCCGAGCCCCGGCGGATACCCCCGTCGACGAGGACCTCGCAGCGTCCGGCGACGGCGGCGAGCACTTCGGGGAGAGCGTCGAGAGCGGTGACCGAGCCGTCAAGCTGGCGGCCGCCGTGGTTGGACACCACGATCGCCGCCACCCCCGACTCGGCGGCGATGGCCGCGTCCTCGGCGGTGAGCACGCCCTTGAGGACGATCGGAAGCCGGGTCAGCGAGCGCAGCCAGGCGAGATCGTCCCAGGTGAAGGCGGGGTCAATACGCCGGGCCAGCTGCGCGGCCAGCTCGGGCGAAGAGTCGTCAGCGGGGATGCCGGGGAAGTTCGCCGGCGCCAGTCCCGGGGGAAGAGCGAAGGCGTTACGCAGGTCCCGTACCCGGCGCCCCCTCACCGGGGCGTCCACAGTGACGACGAGGGCCCGGTACCCGGCCGCCTCGGCCCGCTTGACCAGATCCTCGCTGACCGTGCGGTCGCGGAAGACGTACAGCTGCAGCCACAGTGGCCCCCGCGCCACCCGTGCGACGTCCTCCAGTCGCGTGGTGGCGAACGTACTGACCACCATCAGCGCGCCCACCTCTCCCGCGGCGCGGGCGCAGGCCGACTCGGCTTCCGGTGTGACCAGCCTGTGAAAGCCGGTGGGGGCGATGGCGATGGGCAGGGCGACCGGGGAACCGAGCAGGGTGGTACGCATGTCGCAGCGGGACACGTCGACGAGGACGCGCGGGCGCAGCCGGTAGCGGCGGTAGCCGGCCAGGTTCTCGCGCAGGGTCGTCTCATCACCGCTGCCGCCGTCGATGTAGTCCCAGGCAGACGACTCGACTCTGGAACGCGCCGCCTTGAAGTAGTCGTCCAGCGTGACCATGCAACGGCCGTCGCTACCGGGAACGTTGCCAGATTCGTCCTTGTCCGCCGCCACGACGATCACCTCACCAGGACCGCCCCTCCGAGGCAAGCCCGCTTCTGGCCAGCCCGGGCCACGGCTGGGTGTGCCGACCGGCAGCCACGGAGGCTGCCTGCCACTGACAGGGAGCGATCAGGTCAGGAAGGCGGCGCCCAGGACGGTGAGGACGGTTCTGCGAGGCACTCCGGCTTCTGACGGCATGCGAATCATTCCCTTTTGACGGGCCGTTGGGTGCCTACCGGCCGGAGCTGGGCAGCCTGCCGAAGCTGTCAGCCGACCTTGCTCGACATATCGAATGGCAATCGGTACTTCGAGCAGCAGGGATCTTAGGGTGTCGGCGAGGCCCGTCAACACCCCCGTGTACGGCGATGCTTCAGAGTTCGTCCGCCCCGCGGTCGTCTCCGGCCGACTTCTGCGCCTGACGATGCACAGAACGGCGCCCGAGGTCTTGCGCTGCCCTCGCCCGGCCCGCAACACTCCTCATGTCAACAGATTCGCACATAACTCAAACCTCTGAGGCCGCAATTCTGGTGCACTGGTTGGCTTTCGGGGGCGGTCATCTTGCTGGAGGACCAGATGAAGGCTCATGGCCCGGGTCGCCGGGCAGCCAGAGGTCGCTTGTCGGTCGCTGCGACCATCGCCCTGGTGTGTGGGGCGGGCGTCGGTGTGCACCCCGCGGCGGGCGCCGTCTCGACGTCCTCCGTCGCATCCGCCGCGGCCTCACCCGCGACGCACTCGGTGACGTACGACGGCTACTCGTTCATGATCGACGGGAAGCGGACGTACCTGTGGTCGGGAGAGTTCCACTACTTCCGGCTGCCCAGCCAGGCCCTCTGGCTCGACACACTGCAGAAGATGAAGGCGGCGGGCTTCAACGCCGTATCGCTCTACTTCGACTGGGGATACCACTCCCCCTCCCCCGGCGTCTACGACTTCACCGGCGTACGCGACGTGGACAAGCTCCTCGACATGGCCAACCAGCTGGGCGTCTATGTGATCGCCCGGCCCGGCCCGTACATCAACGCCGAAGTCGACGGGGGCGGCTTCCCCGGCTGGCTGTCCACCAGGGCCGGCGACACCCGCACCTCCGACCCGGAGTACCTGAAGTACAGCGACGAGTGGCAGACGCAGATCGACCGCATCATCAAGCGCCATCAACTCACCGACGGCACCGGGTCGGTCATCGAGTACCAGGTGGAGAACGAGTACTACCACGGCTCGGCGGCCGGCCGTACCTACATGAAGCACCTGGAGGACAAGGCGAAGGCCGACGGCATCACCGTGCCGCTGGTCGGCAACAACAACGGCACCTTCAACACCGGTGACGCCGCCCTGGACGTGGACGCCGCCGACTCCTACCCGCAGGGGTTCAACTGCTCCAACCCCACCAGGTGGAACGGCGTTCCCGACATCAGCTACGACCATGTGCCCGGAAAGCCGCTGGCGACCGCCGAGTTCCAGGGCGGCGCCTTCGACCCGTGGGGCGGCCCCGGCTACGACAAGTGCGCCCAGCTCATCAACGACCAGTTCGCCGACGTGTTCTACAAGCAGAACATCGCGGTCGGCGCGACCTCGCAGAACTTCTACATGACCTACGGCGGCACCAACTGGGGCTGGCTGGGCATGCCGGAGAACTACACCTCGTATGACTACGGCGCCGCCATCCGCGAGAGCCGCCAACTCGACCCCAAGTACGACCAGGACAAGCTGATCGGCTACTTCACCCAGGCCGTCGCGCCCCTCACCAAGACCGACGCGCTACCCGCCACACCCACCGACAACCCGAAGATCGTCGACACCGCGCGCGCCAACCCGGACACCGGTACGCAGTTCCACGTCCTGCGGCACGCCGACGCCACCGCCACCACCAGCGACAGCGCTCATGTGACGATCGACCTCGGCGCCCACGCCGGATACACCTACGACGACCCGGACCCGGCCATCACGTACACCGGCAGCTGGTCGCACGTCGGCGCGGAGCAGAACTACACCGGCGGCGACTACCAGCACACCGAGTCGTTCTCGAACACCACCGGCGACAGCGTGTCCGTGCCCTTCACCGGCACCGGCGTGAAGTGGATCAGCAACCTCGACGCGAACCACGGCGTCGCTGCCGTCTACCTCGACGGCACCAAGGTCAGGACGGTCGACACCTACGGCGCCTCCAAGCAGAACCAGTACGTGGCGTACCAGGCGAGCGGCCTCACCAAGGGACCGCACACCCTGAAGATCGTGGCGACCGGAACCAAGAACCCCGCAGCCACGGGCACGTTCGTGACGGTCGACGCCGTCGACGTGACCGCTGGCTCCGCCGCGACCGCGCCCGTCTACACCGTCCCGCAGCAGCCCGGAACCGCCCTCGCCCTGGACGGCCGCGAAGCCTCGGTCATCGTCGCGAACTACGACCTGGGCGGCAACCACCTCCAGTACTCCACCTCGCAACTCATGACCAACGCCACCATCGCCGGACGTGACGTAGCGGTGCTCTACGGCGACCACGGCTCGGACGGCGAGACGGTCCTGCACTACGCGTCCAAGCCGACGGTGACCTCCACAGGCGGCACCGTCGACTCCACCTGGGATCCGGCCACCGGCGACCTGCGCCTGGACTACCGGCACACCGGTCTGACCCGGGTCACCGTCACCGCAGGCTCCCACCCGCTGCTCCTGCTGCTCGCCGACACACCGACCGCCAAGACCTTCTGGCGGCAGGACACCACGGCCGGCCCGGTGCTGGTCCGCGGCACCCACCTGTTGCGCGGTGCGGACTCCAGCGGCACAACCCTGCATCTGACCGGCGACACCGGGAAGGACGGCTCGGTCGAGGTCTTCGCCCACGCCAACTCCCTGACCTGGAACGGCAAGCCGGTCCGCACAAGGGCCTCGGCGGGCGGCAGCCTCACCGGCACCGTGCCCACCGCCGCCCCCATCACGCTGCCGGCCCTGACCCACTGGAAGCACAGGCAGGAGTCCCCCGAGGCGCAGCCCGGCTTCGAGGACTCCACCTGGCAGGTCGCCGACAAGACCACCACCCACAGCACCACACAGCCGGGCAGCCTCCCCGTGCTGTTCGCCGACGACTACGGCTTCCACACCGGCAGCACCTGGTACCGCGGCAGGTTCACGGGCACCGGCAAGGAGACCGGCATCACCCTGGCCACGCAGAGCGGCGGCAAGGCCGCGGCCTCCTCGGTCTGGCTCAACGGCACGTTCCTCGGCAGTTCCACCGCGGACGGCCGGAAGACCTACGACTTCCCGGCCGGAGCGGTCAGGAACGGCGACAACGTGATATCCGTGCTGACGGTCGACATGGGCCACGAAGAGGACTACGACGAGTCCAACGGCAACAAGGCCGCCCGCGGCCTGACCGGCGCCCTGCTCGACGGTAACCCGCTGAACACGATCACCTGGCGGCTGCAGGGCGTTCGCGGCGGCGAGACCCCCGTCGACACCGTACGCGGCCCACTGGCCACCGGCGGACTCTACGGTGAACGTGCCGGCTGGATGCTGCCCGGCTACCCCACCGGTGACTGGACCCCGACCACCCTCCCCGCCACCGACACCACCCCCGGCGTCTCCTGGTACACCACCGACGCCGCCCTCGACCTGCCCAAGGGCCAGGACACCTCGCTCGGCCTGTCCGTCACCGACGATCCGTCCCGCAAGTACCGCGCCGAGATCTACGTCAACGGCTGGCACATGGGCAACTACGTCAACTACCTCGGCCCGCAGCACAGCTTCCCCGTCCCCGACGGCGTCCTGAACCCGAACGGGAACAACCGGATAGCCATCGCCGTATGGAACCTGGACGGCTCCAGCGGCGGCCTCGGCAAGGTCGCGCTGACCGACTACGGAAGCTACGCATCGTCGCTGAGGGTCCCGCAGAACGACAGCCCGCGCTACGACCGGACGCGGTACGCCATGCCCGCCACGCCAGGCGCGCACCTCGCCCTGAACGCGCCCGGATCGGCCGGCGCCGGACGGCACTTCACCGCCACCGCGACCTTCCAGGTGCCCGCCCACGCACCCACAGCCTCCGACGTGACGGCACACCTCGCCGCACCCGGCGGCTGGACGGTTTCCCCGAAGCCCGCGCCCGCCGCGGCTCAGCGGATCAGGCCCGGCACCTCCGTGGCCTTCAGCTGGGACGTCACCGCCCCCGCCGACATGGCGAAGACCAACGCGCTGAAAGCCACCGTCGTATTCGTCCAGCACCACCGGTCCACCACCGCCACGGACGAACGGATCACCGCCGCCGTCCCACCCCCACCGCCCGCCGGGACCGACCAGATCAGCGACCTGCCGTTCCTGTCGGCCACCAACGGCTGGGGCCCGGTCGAACGCGACCAGAGCGTCGGCGGCACCGCGGCGAACGACGGCACACCACTCGAACTCGGCGGCACCGTCTACACCAAGGGCCTGGGCACCAACTCGCCCAGCGACGTCATGGTCTACCTCGCCGGACAGTGCAGCAGGTTCACCGCGACCGTGGGCGTCGACAAGGGTGCCCCCGGCACCGTCACCTTCTCCGTCCTCCTCGACGGCAAGGTCCTCACCACCACGCCCGTCCTCAACGGCAAGTCGGCGCCCCTCACCATCGACGTCCCGGTGACCGGCGGGCAGGTCCTCGACCTGTCCGTGGGGGACGGCGGCGACGGCAACGGCAACGACCACGGCGACTGGGCGAAGCCCGTGCTGACCTGCGGATGACCTCGGAACGAAGCGGTGCGCCGGGTGCCGCCGGGCACTCGTCGTGGCCGTCGCGATTGCGTGGTCCGCGCCTGTCACTCAGCAGGGTGAAGTGGGTGTCGAACGAGGAATGTCGGGCGTGTCCGTTCGCTACGGTCCTGGGGCGTTGTCGCCAGGACCGGAAGGAACCGTCCCCGTGTCGCCCAAGCTCGCCTCCCGAACCCGCCCCGCGGTTGTCGCCCTCGTCGCCGCGCTCCTCGGCGGGAGCGGCTCCGTCGCATACGGAGCCCTGGATGACCAGAGCACAAGCCCGTCCAGGGCATCGACATCCATCGCGGCCGGGGGCAGGCCGTACGTCAGGACCGAACTCTTCTTCGGCACTGCCAGGCCGAACGGTGGCCCGCCCGTCACCGACAAGGAGTTCCGCGCCTTCGTGGACGAGTTCATCACCCCGCGCTTCCCCGATGGCCTCACCGTCGAGAGCTGCTACGGCCAGTATCGCGACGCGCATGGAACGATCGAGCACGAGCGTTCGTACAAGGTCACCCTCCTTTACCCGACGGGTGAAGCCCGCCCGAACGGCAGCAAGATCGAGCAGATCCGCTCCGGATACGACAAACGGTTCCGGCAGGAGTCAGTGGCCCGCATCGACGACACCGAGCGCGTCGACTTCTGATCCCCGTACGAGCACGGCCGAACCCAACCGGTCAGAGACTGATCACCCCTCCTCCCACCACGGCTCCATGCCCTCCTCCGCGACGAAGTCGTGGAAGTCCATGTTGCCGATCTCCAGGTTGCACGCCATCGATCCGACCATGCGGCAGGGCAGCACAGCGGGCTGCCCCGGGGTGTCGTACAGGTCGACGACGGTCAGTGGCCGGCCGGCCTCGGCAAAGGTCCTGGCATCGGCCAGCGCGACGAGCGTGGCGTGCTCACCGGGCGGGACCAGTGCCGGGACCTGGCCGGGCAGAAGGCCCTCGAAGGCCCGGTCGTCGACGACCAGCGCCTCCAACGGGTAGTGGTCCACGTCGATCTCATCCGGGTCCAGGTCCGCGCCGACCCAGCCGTCCTCGTCGGCCCCGCCCAGCTCGTCGAGCAGGGCGCGCCAGCCCTCCTCGTCGTCGAAGGAGGTACGGACCAGCAGGGACGCGGCGGTGGAAGGCAGTGCCGGGAAGGATGGGAGCGACGCCGGTGTCGGCGCGTAGAAGGCCGGCCGGCCGCCGTCCCCCTGGTACATGCCGTACCTGTCCATGGCGCGCACCAGGTCATCGAACGCGAGCGCCCCGCCCAGTAGAGCGGCCAAGACCTCACCGAGCCGGGCCGACGGAACCCGGACGCCACGCCCGGGTACCACCGCCACGTCCACCAGCAGCGGCCCAGCCCCGCCATACGCCACGGGAACGTCCGCCAGGACGACGACCGGCGGCACGAGGCCGCCGCCCGTGACGAGCGCCGGTACGTCACCTCCGTGCACGTAGCCCCACCCCTGGCCTTCGACCAGGTGAAGGCGCACCCCGCCGCCCCCGAGGACAAGCACGTCGCCTTCTCGACGGCCCCCGATCTCGTTGAGCAGTCCGCCCCACAGGGCCTTGCCTTCCTCGTAGCACGTGCAGACCAGCAGCACTTCACCAGGCGCGGGCTGGGGAAGCTCGGGAAAGGACATGACGCTCCTTCAGAGGACTGGCGCGGGACCCAGGACACTAGCCCACCAGCCCCGGGGGCCGGAGCACTTCGTTTCGCGAACAGTGCCGACGGCATCCGCGTTGCGTGTGGGTTCTGGTCGCGGCCCCGGCCTGGGCGGCCGTCGTCACGAGGTCGGCCAGCTCGCGGCTGGGTGTGACCTCTGGGAACGCGTTGCCCAGGCAGGCGAGTTCGTCCGGACCGGCCTCGGCGTCCGGGGAGAGGGCGCGGTGATGGCCTGCCCGTACGCCCCTGGTCGGGGCCATACGGGCAGGCCATCACTCCTGTCCGGGGGCCGGGCGTCCGGCCTCAGGCGGCCTGCAGCCCCAGCAGCGACGCCACCAGCCGGTCAACCTCCTCCCTCGTGTTGTACAGAGCCAGCGACGCGCGGGCCGCCGAGTCGAGGCCGTAGTGGGCCAGGGCCGGCTGGGCGCAGTGGTGGCCGGCCCGGACGGCGATTCCGTCGTGGTCCAGCCGGTCGGCGATCTCGGTCGGGGTGTGAGCGGGCAGGGTGAAGGTCAGCACGCCGATCCGTTCGGCCGCCGGGCCCAGCAGTTCGAGGCCCGGGACCTTGGCCAGGGCCTCCTGCGCATAGGCCATCAGGTGCGTCTCGTAGTCCGCCACCGCCTTGCGGTCGAAGCCCGTCAGCCAGTTGAGCGCGGACAGCAGTCCGGCCACGCCGGAGATGTGGCCGGTGCCGGCTTCGAAGCGGTGGGGGACGGGGGCGTACGTCGTACGGTCGAAGCTCACCGACTCGATCATGTTGCCGCCCGACTGCCACGGCGCCATGGTCTGGAGGATCTCCGGCTTGGCGTACAGGGCGCCGATGCCCGTGGGGGCGTAGATCTTGTGACCGGAGAAGGTGTAGAAGTCGGCGTCCAGGTCCTGTACGTCGACGGGAAAGTGCGCCACCGCCTGAGCCCCGTCCACCAGCACCTTCGCCTGGTAGCGGTGGGCCAGCGCCGTCATCTCCCGCACCGGTGGCACGGTGCCGAGGACGTTCGAGGCGTGGCTGATGACCACGAGCCTGGTCCGCGTGGAGAGCAGGTCGGCATACGCCTCCTGGTCGATGCTGCCGTCCGGCCGCAGGGGTACGGGTACGACGCGCGCCCGTGTCTCCTTGGCGACCAACTGCCAGGGCACGATGTTCGCGTGGTGCTCGAGCACCGGCACCAGGATGTCGTCTCCGGGACCGAGGTTGGCGCGCCCCCAGCTCTGGGCGACCAGGTTGATCGCCTCGGTCGTTCCCCGGGTGAAGACGATGCTCTCGGGCGCGGGGGCGCCCAGGAACCGGGCGACCGCGGCCCGGCCCGCCTCGTACATCTCCGTCGCCTCGCGCGCCATGGTGTGCGCTCCCCGGTGGATGTTGGAGTTGGCCGAAGCGTAGAACGCCGCCAACGCCTCGATCACCTGCCGGGGCTTCTGTGTGGTGGCGCCGTTGTCCAGCCAGATCAACGGATGGCCGTTGACCGTCCGGTGCAGGACCGGTACGTCCCGGCGGGCCGCTTCGGGCGAGAAGCCCCGGGAGGCGACGGACGGCTGCGGAGTCATGGCCTGGCCGGTGAGCCCGGGAATCCCGGTCTGGGCCGGGGCGGTCGGAACCGGAGTGGTCTGAATCGGGGCGGTCGGAACCGGAGCGGTCAGGGCCGTCAGGCCCGCGGATCCGGCAGCGTCAGGAGTAGTCATGGTACTTGGACACCTCGACGTTCTGGAGCACCGCGAGCGCGTCCTCCACCAGTACCGCCGCGTTGAAGTAGGCCGTCATCAGGTACGACGTGATGCCCTTCTGGTCCACCCCCATGTTCTTCATCGCCAGGCCCGGCTCGACCTCGTCGGCCACCTTCGAGGGCCGCAGGCCCACCACGCCCTGCTCCGCCTCGCCGAGCCGCATCAGCAGGATCTCGGTCGTACCCACGCCGGCGCCCCCGGAGAACCGCACCTTGTCCGACGGCAGCAGCGGCACCCCGCGCCAGGTCAGCAGAGGGCTGCCGAACCGGCTCTCGATCACCGGGGGCACACCCCGGCGCGTACATTCGCGACCGAACGCCGCGATCGCCTTCGGGTGGGCGAGGAAGTACGCGGGCTGCTTCCACACCCGCGTCAGCAGCTCGTCCAGGTCGTCGGGGGCCGGCGCGCCGGTGCGCGTCTGTACGCGCTGCCCGGGGGCGACATTGTTGAAGAGCCCGAACTCCGGGTGGTACAGCATCGAGGCTTCCTGCCGCTCGCGCAGTGCGTGCACGGTGAGGTTCGCCTGGGCTCGCGTCTGGTCGATCGGCCCGTTGTAGAGGTCGGAGACACGTGTGTGCACGCGCAGCACGGTCTGCGCGAGCGTCATGTGGTACTCGCGGGGCGTGTCCTCGTAGTCGACGAACGTCCCCGGCAGGTCCGGCTCGCCGTCGTGTCCCGCGGTGAGGTCTACGGGGACCTCGGCACCGGCCATGACGTCGGCGCCGGCGACGTACGCGTCCACCGCGCCCCGTAAGGTCTCGTCCCGCTCGCTGAGCCGGGCGAGTTCCGCGCGCTCCACGCAGAGGGCGACGCCGGCGGTCAGCGCGTGCACCCGGTACGGCATGGCTTCGTCGCGGGTCCACGCGCCGAGGTCGAAGTACTGGCCGTCGCCGATGACGTCGAGGAGCGCGTCCGCGCCGTACTGCCCGGTCGCGCGCTTCTCCGCGCGCCCGTGCACGATCACCCACAACCGGTCGGCCGGGGAGCCCTCCTGGGCCAGTACCTCGCCCGGTTCGAAGCACACCCGTGTGAACGCGCCGGCCAGTTCCTCCAGCAGCGTGTCGTCCGCCTCACGCAGGTACGGCAGTTCGCGGAGGTCGCCTGCGATGACGCGCGGCGTGTCGTCGTCGGTCGTGCTGATGCGGTCGTCGCCCAGGACGTACGTACGGCGCCGGTTGACCCGGTAGACACCGGACTCGACGTCCATCCAGGGCAGCGCGCGCAGCAGATAGCGCGGCGTGATGCCGCGCATCTGCGGTGTCGTCTTGGTCGTGTTGGCGAGTTGCCGTGCGGCATCCGGGCCGAGGCTCAACCGCTCGCTCATGAGAACTCCTCGTCAGGTAGGGCACTGGAACGAGGAGAAATCGTCTTCCTATCGACCGGTTCGTCACAAGAGAGCATTTATATGGTAATGGCAGGAAGCGCCTTCTGTACACAGATCCGGGAGTCGCACACAGACCCGAGAGGCCTCTGTTTGCGCAGGTCGCGGCACGCAGAGGCGACGTGGAATTTCTACCCGCACGGGCGCGACCGCGTCCCCGAATCATCCATAGAGGGCCGAATTTCACCTCATATGAATACTTTGTGAATCCCAAAGGGAGAATTATTTGCGAGGTGAACTCGCCCACCCCCCGCACCCGCGCTGGGTCAGTCCCACTGCTCGTCCGCGAGGGAGCTGACGGTCGTAGTGCTTCGCCACCTCGGCGTACAGTTCGCCGGAAACGCGCTCCCTGCCGTGCGCAGCGGGCTGGAGGGTGGCCTCGACCAAGGCCAGGGCGGCACGTTCGGCATCGCTGAAGTATGGAGCGTCCTGCCACGAGGACACGGCGGTGACGCGCGGCACTGAGCGATTGCCCGTGGCCCTGAAGAGAGCAGCACTGATGTCGTTCAGCTCGGGCACGAACTCGGCCGGGTTCGGCATCCGGGAGATCGAGGGGTCCGTCATGGCTGTGCTCCTTCATATCGGCCTGGTCGGCTGCTTCACCGCACTGACGGACCGGCTCTTCAAGATGTGACAGGTATCCGGAGGCTTTTTCCCAGCACCTGGGCCCGGCGCAGCAAGCTCACCACCGGCAGACACCGACATGCCTCTGCGCCCTCTCATCAGGCACCCCCAACGCCTGTACTTCCGCGTAGGTGGGTGTCCCGAGATCCGCTGGGCGGCCGTCTCGGACGGTGGTGGCGGTGGTCACGGCCGCCGCCAGGGCTCTGCGGTAGAGCAGCGAGCCGAGGCTGACCCGGCGCACGCCCAGTGCGGCCAGCTCGGCGAGGGTGGGTCCGGTCTGCGTGTACAGGATGTTCAGCGGGACGGTGAGGGTCGCCGTCAGGGCGGCGATTCCGTCCGGGTCCGACAGCCCGGGCACGAACACGCCGTCCGCGCCGGCCTGTTCGTAGACGGCGAGGCGGAGGGCGGTCTCGTCCTCCTGGCGCCCCAGCCAGTGGGTGTCTGTGCGGGCGTTCACGAACAGCCCCGGCGCGGCGGCCCTGACGGCGGCGATCTTCGCGGCCTGCACGTCCACAGGGGCCAGCGTGCCGTCCGGGCGGCCGTCTTCGAGGTTGATACCCGCGGCCCCTGCGTCGTGGAGCCTTCGGGCCAGCTCGGCCACGTCCTTTGGGGCCTCGCTGAAGCCTCCTTCGGCGTCGACCGTGAACAGGAAGGAACCGCGTCCGAGTCGTCGGGCCAGGGCCAGGGTCGCGTCGGCGGTGGCGGCCGCCCCGTCCGGCAGTCCGGCGGCCGCGGCCACGCCGAGGCTGGTGGTGCCGATCGCCTGGAAGCCCTGGGCTGCCAGAGCCGCCGCGGAGGCATAGTCCCAGGCATTGGGCAGCAGCAGCGGGGCGGCCTGGTGGTGCAGGCGGGCGAAGTCGGTCAGTCGGCGCTGGAGCAAACCCCCGGCCAGGGCGAGGGCATGGGCCCGGCCGGGGCAGACCCGCGGCGGCGCGCCGAAGGTGAGCGGCACGGGGTGCGCGCGCTGGGCGCCCACGACATCCAGGAGCACCACATCGCCCTCGGCGATCTCACGGCCGGCGACCCGGGTGGCCCGGGCGGCGACCCGGCGCATGGTCCGGACCGGCGGCACTTCCCGAAGCACCCGGGCCGGCGGAGCGTCGCCGCCGGCCGCGGCCTGCACCAGCGCAGCCGTCGCCTCGCATGCCTGTACCAGCACCCCGATGCGGTTGGCGACGGACTCCAGGGCGGCCTCATCCGCGTGCTCGGGCGCCAGTCGCGCCACCAGCCCGGCCACCGCCTCGTCCGCGGCCGCGTCCGTACCCCCGAAGTAGACCCTGGCCACCACGGTCACCGCCTCGGCGACTGCTCCGGCCTCCGGTATCCCCAGAGCTTCGGCGAGGGTGCGCACCACCCGCAGCCGGACCTCCTGCTCTGGCGCTGCCGCCGCCGTCCGCCACAGCGAGGCCGGCTCCAGCCGGGCCAGTTCGTCCTCCACCAGAGCCCGACGCCGCCGGTGCGGCTCCCCAGAACTGAACCGGGCCACGGTGGCACGCAGCCAGGCGACACTCGCCCCCACCGGACCGTCGTCCGCAGTCGGCAACTCAGGCACAAGCGCCGGATCGGCGAGCGCCGCCCACACGTCCTCGTACCGGTCGATCTCATGCATGGTGTGCGTCATGACCCCGACGCTAGGGCCCGAGTAGTTCGGCACCGCCCGAACCGTCCTTGCGGCATCCTGCCCCCAGGCTCCGCTCCCCGAGACCGCCGCCCTGCGCCCCGACCGCACCGGGCCCCGCCTCGTACCAGGCACTGGTGACGGCCACGCCCGGACAGCGGCACCCGCTTCCGACGGTCATCGGGCCACGACGCGGTGTTCGTGGACATGGGTCTCGTCTCCTGCTTCTGCCCCGGCTGTCGTCAACTCCCCGGCAGACCCGGGCGGTTCGCCCCAACGGCAGCAACCGCCCACTGGTTGCCGGCGAGTCAGCCGCAAGCGCACCCGCCCACAGGAAGCAGCACCGGGCTGCCATGACAGGATCGGGGGGTGGATGATCTACGTTTCCGCCCGGCTGCGGGCGCCGACCTTTCCGCCCTCGTACGCCTGCGTGACGATGCCGCCCGATGGATGAACTCCCGGGGCACCACCGGCCAGTGGCAGCCCGGCGAGCTGGGCGAAGACCACTTCCGCCGGATCATGCAGGACGGAGAGGTCTGGGTCGCGGAAGTCAGTGGTCGTACGGTCGGGGCCTGGGAACTGTGGTGGGAGGATCCGGACGCCTGGGGCCCGCAGCCCCCGACGGCCGGCTATGTGCATCGCCTGATGGTGGACCATGCCGCCGCCCCGCCGGGAACGGGACGGCTGCTTCTGCGGGCCGCCGAGCGGCGCGTGGCCGAGGTGGGCCGTACGCTGACCCGCCTCGACTGCCTGGCCGGCAACGACCGTCTGACCGCGTACTACGTTGACGCCGGCTACCAGGTCGTCGGCCACACGGAAGACAAACCCCAGCCGGGCGGCGCCACCAAGTCCTTCACGCTGCTCGAAAAACCCGTGAGGTGAAGCAGCCGGGCAGCAGACGGTTCTCCTGCCGGAGGGACACGACAGGAGTCCTGCGTCACATCGCGCGCAGCAGGGCAGGCAACTGGCGCATGTCGTGGAAGACGACAGTGCCGGGACCCTCGAGGTGTTCGGCCGGAGTGAGCCCGCCGGCGTAGCCGAGGGCTCGCATGCCGGCTGCGCGGGCGGCCTGGACCCCGGGGCGGCCGTCCTCGACCACCACACACGCGGCCGGAGCGACGCCCATGCGCTCGGCGGCGTAGAGGAACAAGTCAGGAGCGGGCTTGCCCCGCGCCACTTCCGCGGCACTGTGGATACGGCCCTGGAAACGCGCGTACAGGCCCACGCGGCCCAAGGTGTGCCGCATCTTCTCGTGGGAGCCACTGGAAGCCACACACGTCGGCAACGTGACCTCGTCAAGCGCTTCGACCAGTCCGTCGACCGGAGCAAGGCCGGCATCCACGGCCTCACGATGCAGCTGCTCGAACCGCTCCGCCCACACGGACGGCCGGAAGCCGGGAGACGCTGCCGATGAGGTACGACGGCGAAACCGCCTGCACCACCGTGGAAACCCTCACCGCCCTCCGCGAGGACCTGACCAGCGGCGCGTCCGGCATCTCCGGCCGCGGCGCCCGCCGGGCGATCCACGCCGGCAATCGGGTGACGAACCACTGCGGACATGTGCATCGAGTACAGCCGGTCCTGCGCCCGTTCGGAGGTGGCAACACGCCTGGGCGGGTTGTTCTCTCACAGGCTGCAGCACAGCTACCCTCAAGTCGGTGTGATCGATGTACTCCTCATCGCCCCTGTCAGGGTGTACCGCGAGGCAACCCTCCAGGCCCTCAGGTCCGACCCCACACTTTCGCTCGTCGGCAGCGGTGGCACCGCGGCGGAAGCCGTCTCGGCCGCGGCCCGCCTCCAGCCCTCGGTCCTGCTCCTTGACCTAGCCGTACAGAACGGCCTCGCTGCCGTTCAGGCGATCACGCACCACACGCCTGCCACTCGCATCATCGCGCTCGGTGTAGAGGACACCCGGATCATGCGCGAGAATGTCATCGCCGCTGCCGAGGCAGGAGTGGCTGGGTTCATCGACACAGAGCACTCTCTCCAGGATGTGGTGGGCGCCATCTCCGCGGTGGTGCGCGGGGAAGCGCCCTGTCCGCCACGGATCGCGGCATGGCTGCTCCAGCGCATACGGGATCCCCATCCGGCTGTCAGCCGACTGCGTGAGGACCTCCCGGGCTCGTTGACCGCCCGTGAGCGCGAGGTGCTGTTCCTCATCGCCGAGGGACTGTCCAACCAGCAGATCGGTGAACGGCTGGTCATCGGGAAGGCGACGGTCAAGTCCCACGTCCACGCGGTGTTGCACAAGCTGGGAGTCACCCACCGGGAGGCCGCCGTGCGAGTCCTGCGCCGGTCGGGCCGCGATGGGCCGCCAGGCTGAGTGGAGGAGGAGAGAAGGCGGAGAGGGATGGACTCCGTCTCCCCCCTCCGCTCGGCGGATTTCCACCACGCAGGTGGGTGGCGGCCTGCGTGCCGCACGGTAGCCATGCCTCTGTGACCTTCCCAGACACCCGGCCCCTGCCGGATCTCTCGGCACTCCGGCAATGGGTCACCGACGTGCTTCGGCGCGCCGTCGAGAGCGCGGGCCCACCGAGCGGGGACGGTTCCGAGTCCGGACCGCTGGATCGGCTGTACCCGTCGCACAGCCATGTCGTCGCCGCGCTCACCACCCCGCGTGCGCCGGTCGGCATCACCTCTCCGTCCCCTGTGCCCGACCATGTGGCCGCGCCTCTCCGGCACCAGGGGTTCGACGACTTCGACCTCTGCACACTCTCCCTGGCGGTCGCGCCGGACCTGGACCCCGTGTTCGGCCGGAGCATCGCCTGGCTACGCGACGGCGGCAGCGGGAATCCCGGGTTCCCCTACCCGACGGTGAATCTGGTGGCTCGCCTGTGCTGCGGCAGCGACGCCGAGGGAGATGTCGTAGCGGTGCGGTTGGGCCCCGGTTCCCGGCTGGTGCGGGCAGGGCTGCTGGACATGCTCGTCGACGGCGCCGCCGACGCCTGCTCCCACCGCGCGTCCATCCGTGCGTCGAGCGACTTGCTGCGCTGGATGTTCGGAGTCTGGGAACTACCTGATGATCTCGCCACCATCGCGGCAGCGGAGAGGTACGTCCCGCCGGAACCGGTTGACCAGGGGGCTGTCGAGGCGTTGCAGCGTCTGCTCGGCGGGCGGACTCCGGCGCTCGCCCACCTGTACGGCCCTCATCCCGGCGCCTGCCTGGACGTGGCTTGGTGGAGTGCCTCACGCGCCGGGCGTCCGGTGCTGCGGGTGGAGGCCGAGGCGCTGAACGACCCCGCTACCACCCGCCGGCTGGCGGCGCAGGCGCTGCTGCGCGAAGCGGTCCTGGTGGTCGACGCCTCAGCCGACGCCGCTCCTCCCGCCCCTGCGTGGGATCTGTTCCCGCACGCCGTGGTCATCGGCAGGGCGCGGTCGCTGCCTCCGGTGGTGCCGCCTGCCAGCCCGGTAGGCGTCGCCTCGATCGGCGTCCGCCCTTCCCCCGTCGATCCGGCCGGTCCGGGGCTCGCGGCGGCGCTCCTCCGTCAGGGAGTTCTTCTCGACGCCGGGGCCGGTTCCACACCGCTCGGCGAGTGGGCGCGGTTGTCCGGGCTCGAACAGCGTCGGCTGGTCGAGGTGCTGGCCGCCCGCGCGAACGCCTCCCACCACAGGGGTGCTGCTCTGACGGTGACCGCCGCGGACGTGTGCGAGGTGGCGACCTTGGTGACCGCCGGTCCCCTGGACCGACTGGCGACGCGGCTGCCGGCCACGGCCGAGTGGACTTCCCTGGTGCTGCCTCCGGCTGTGATCGAGCGCCTGCACGACGTACGCTCTCATGTGGCGTCGCGGAGACGGGTACTCGAGGGGTTTCGGCTTCCCGACTCCGTCGGCCGGGGCATCTCCGTTCTCTTCGCGGGGCCGAGCGGTACCGGCAAGACCCTTGCCGCACGGCTCCTCGCGGGGGACATCGGTCACCCCCTGTACCGTGTCGACCTGGCATCGGTGGTCTCCAAGTACATCGGCGAGACGGAACGCAATCTCGACGCGGTCTTCACCGCCGCCGAACGCGCGAACGCGGTCCTCCTCTTCGATGAGGCCGACGCCCTCTTCGGCAAGCGCAGCGAGGTACAGGACGCGCGGGACCGGTACGCGAACCTTGAGGTGGCCTACCTGCTGCAGCGGATGGAGAACTACGACGGCTTGGCAGTGCTGGCCACGAACCTGCAGCACCACCTGGACGAGGCCTTCAGCAGGCGGCTGTCGTTCGTCGTCCACTTTCCCTTCCCTGAACCTGCCGAGCGGGAAAGGATCTGGCGGGCGGTGTGGCCCGATGGCCTGCCGCACGCACCCGATCTCGACTTCGCCGTGCTCGCTGAGCGCTATCCGCTCTCCGGAGGTCACATCTGCAACGTGGTCGTCACCGCCGCGCATCTGGCAGTGGCCGGCAGCGGCGTCGTCGACCACGAGACCATGCTGCGGGCCGTGGAGCGCGAGTACGACAAGTTCGGCCAGACGAGGAAGGACCTCGCGCCGCGAGGTGACGTCTGATGCCAGGCGACACACCTCCACGAGACGGGACCTTCCGAGCGCTGGTCGATCAGCGCCTGCACGACGAACACGCGCTGCCCGTGCCCGTCGGCGTACGGGGGCCGTTCCGGCAGGCCTTGGGGGCATCACCGGCCGACGTCGAGGTCCCCTCCGAGCCCGAGGTGAGGACAACGGCCGACCGGACGGCCGCGATCACCCACCACTGGCCGGTCGGCAGCGAAACCCGTGAGGGGGACGGATGATCGACGTCCTCGACCTCGTCATCCGACAGACGCTGCTGACGCGCGTCCCTGGGCTGGGCAGCGTGCAGATCGGCTTCCAGCCGCCCGACGAAGACTGGCGGCGGCAGGTCGGTGCGGCTCAGGGGGTGTTCGTGAACTGCTACCTCGTCGATCTGCGAGAAGACCGTCGAGTTCGGCAGAGCACCCACGCGAGCACCGCCTCGGGCACCCACTCCGGCGCGCCCGTCCACGTACGCTGCCTTTATCTCGTATCCGCCTGGAACGCGGCACGGGATTCGCCTCAGGTGGCCGCCACCGAGCAGGAGCACTCGATGCTTGGAGCGGTGGTGAGCGCCCTGATTGCGGCCAGGCCACTCGTGCCGGCAGCGGTGCTGACACCACAGCAACTGGACGGTGTACCGGCGTCCCTGCGGGAGCGCTCGTTGCCCGTCGACGTCCTTCCGGTCGACGGCTTCACGAAGCTCGCCGAGTTCTGGGGCACCATAGGCCGCCCCGCGGCCTGGAAACCGGTGGTGCCAGTGACCGTGACGGTCCCTGTGCCCGAGCCGGACGTCGCCGCCGGCGGCATGGTCCGGACGGTCAATGCCGCCTACGGCCTGCTGCCCAACGGCCTCGTCGAGACACGGAGGCTGTGACGTGCCTGTGGAGTGGAGCGGGGATCCACACGTCGGAAACACCCCCTGAAAGGACATGCGCATGCCCACCCCCACTGCCCCCGGGGTCACCGTCGTGGAGACCGAACCCCCCTCACCCATCCGGGGTGTGTCCACGAGCATCGCCGCCTTCGTCGGGCTGTGTGCGGACGGCCCGACCGGACGGCCCACGTTCGTCGGCAGCCTGGATGCCTTCACACAGACCTTCGGCGGGCCGGTGGACGGCGCCGGAACCCCCTTCTACCTTCCGCTCGCCGTGGAGGGCTTCTTCCGCAACGGCGGCACGCAGTGCTTCGTACTGCGCGCGGGCAAGGCGACTCCCGCGTTCGCCGACCTCCCGGGCCGCGAGCAGGGCGGCTCCCCCGCCGGGCGGGCAGTGGCCCTGAACACCGGCACCGAAGGGCGCGGCGGGTCGGTGGAGATCACGGACGTGAGTGCGCTCAAGGAAGCGCTGCCGAAGGAGCAGACGGGACTCGGGCTTCTCCGCGACGCCGCGGCCATCACCCAGATCGACCCCACCCGCCGCAGGATCACCGTCGACAACCCCGGCTCATTCACGCAAGGCGACAACGTCGAGGTGACGAAGGACGCGGAGACTCTTGCCGCTGTGGTACGCCGGATCGAGGCACCGAACGTCATCGAGCTGGCTGCCGCCCTGCCCGGCTCGACCGACTTCGCGGGCGGCACCGTGACGACGGCCGCACCGAAGACGGGCGACAGCGTCGTACGGCTGAACGTACCCGTCGGCCTCGCGCTGCGGGCGTTGGTGCCCCGAGGATCGGTGGTGCTGCTGGACGACGGCACGGTTCACGAGTGGGCGGTCGTCGCCGAGACGAGCGGCGACGGCGTGCGGCTCACCAAGCCCCTGACACAGGACTTCAGACCCGAGGCGCAGCTGAGTACCGCCGAGTTCGACCTGACCGTGGCCGCACCGGATGGTGGCGATCCGGTCACCTTCCGGAGGCTGTCCACCTCCCCCACCCACCCACGCTGGTGGGGCGGCCCCACGGTGGACAGCGGATACCTGCGGATCGAGCCGGCCGAGGTACCGGCGCCGGCGGCCGTCGACCCGCGGCCGCGGGCGGGAGCGTTCACGCTGGGCGGCGACGCACCGGACGATCCGGCCACGACATGGAGCGAACTCAACACCCCCGAGGGCATGCAGAAACAGCTGACACTCCTCGAACCGATCGACGAGATCAGCCTGGTCATCGCCCCGGGCTGCGGGCTCGAGGCCCAGCAGGCGGTCGTGCTGCACTGCGAGGCGCTGCACGACAGGTTCGCGATTCTGGACTGCGCGCAGGGGATCGAGCCGACGGCGGCCACGAAGCAGCGCGAGCGCCTGACGGGCAAGCTGGACAAGGGCTTCGCGGCGCTCTACTACCCCTGGCTCCAGGTGCGGGATCCGGCGCGAGGCCGCGTCGTCGCGCAGCCCCCGTCCGGACACATCGCCGGCATCTACGCCAGCACCGACAAGCTGCGCGGTGTGCACAAGGCACCGGCCAACTCCGGTATCGCGGGCGCCCTGGGCCTGGACCGGCGGTTGCGGGACAGCGAGCAGGAACTGCTCAACCCGCAAGGGGTCAACGCACTTCGGATCATGCCCGGCCAGGGGCTGCCGTTCGTCTGGGGAGCCCGTACGACGTCCAGCGACGTCACATGGCAGTACGTCAACGTGCGCCGGCTGTTCCTCTTCCTGGAGGAGTCGGTCCAGGAGTCGCTGCGCGGCGCGGTGTTCGAGCCCAACGACCTGAGCCTGTGGCATCGGCTCAAGCGCACGCTCACCGAGTTCCTCGGCCGCGTCTGGCGAGACGGGGCCCTGTTCGGAGCCACGGAGGAGGAGGCCTTCTTCGTGAGGATCGACGAAGTCCTCAATCCGCCCGCCACTCGCAAACAGGGCGTGCTGAACGTCGAGATCGGGGTTCAGCCGGTGTACCCGGCTGAGTTCATCGTCGTCCGGATCGGGATCTGGGACGGCGGCTCACAGGTCAGCGAGTAGCAGCCGGCGCAGCACGGAGAAAGAGGAGGCAGAGGACTGTGGCCACCGCAGAGATTCAGGATCCGTACGTCAACTTCAACTTCCTCGTCGAGCTGGACAACATCGCCAGGGCCTCCTTCCACGAGGTCTCGGGCATGGACTCAACAGTCGACGTGATCGAACACCGGGAGGGCGGGTGGAACACCACGCCGCGCAAGTACCCGGGTCAGACCAAGCACGCCAACCTGGTGCTCAAGTGGGGCATGGCCACGGACACCGAGCTGTACGACTGGCACCGCGAGGTGACCCAGGGCAAGCTCAGCCGCCGCAACGGCTCGGTGGTGCTGCTCGACAGAGGCGGCAAGGAGGTCGCCCGCTGGAACTTCGTCCGCGCCTGGCCGTCCAAGTACACCGGGCCGGGCCTCAGCGCCGAATCCAGCGACATCGCGATCGAGACCCTTGAACTCGTGCACGAAGGCCTGACGAGGGTGAGCTGACAGTGCTGCAGATCGAACACGACTTCACCCTCCCGGTCGGGCTGCTCGGCGAGGACGGCACACTGCACCGGGACGGCACCATGCGGCTGGCCACAGCCGCGGACGAGATCCTTCCGCTGGCGGACCCCAGAGTGCAGCGCAATCCGGCGTATCTCTCCGTGGTTCTGCTCAGCCGCGTCGTGATCCGGCTCGGCGGGCTGGAGACGATCACCCCGAAAACCATCGAGGGCCTCTTCGCCGCGGATCTGGCCCATCTCCAGGCGCTCTACAACGAGGTCAACGCCGTCGACGGAGCAGCGGGCGCCGCGTGCGCGCACTGCGGGGAGGAGGTCCGTACGGGCCAGGAGCGCCTGGGGGGATCCGGGGCTATCCCATCGACCGCCTTCGGGACGAGATGAGTTTCCTCGCCTACTACCTCCACTGGTCGCACGCGGAGTTGATGCACCTCCCGCACCCGGAACGGCGGGAATGGGTGAAACAGGTGTCGGTGATCAACCAGCGGATCAACGAGCAGGAAGGATGCTGACGTGACGCTTCACCGAGCCGGGCTGCCGACGAGGCCCGCGGTGTGCGCCCTGCTGCGCCGGGCGCACACGCATGCCGCGCACGGTCACGGGCCGTACCGGCGCCGTCCGGCTGCCCGGTTCCCCGGCGTCCCCCTGTTGCACCGCGGCCGACCACGCCTGCGGCGTGCGATGGCGACCGACCGTCCCGCCACCGGCCTCGGCGTGGTGCGGATCGAGGTCGTCGAGGCCGCAGGAGCATCGGTGTGCCCGGGCCACCGCTGCGAACGTCTGCCGTCCGGGCGGACGTTCGCTGTGTCGCCCAGGCTGAGCCGCATGACCACGGACCGCACCCGGGTGGCGGTCGGGGCCCCCGAGCCGTTCGCCCTCCGGCTGGTCTCCGCCCCGGCGACCCGGCCGGATAGGCGACGAACCGGTGGCCGGCCGGCGCTCGCCGGTCCGTCGGCCGGCGCCGAGGGTCCCGTAGAGCCGCTGCTGCGGACGCTCATCGTGCACGCCTGGCGCGGCCAGGTGAGCTCCGCGGCCGGCGCCGCGGGCTCCGCGGAGCCGCTGCCGCCGGCACCCGTCGTGCACTCCGGGGTGCGGCCCGCTGCCGGCGCCCCGGCCGCGACGCATACCACCACGGACGTCCGGACCCGTCTCGTGGAGTGTGGCGGCCACCCGCCGGGGCGCCTGCAGCTGGTGTTCACGCGGTCGCGGCCCGCCGCCGACGGCAGGGCCGGACCGGAAGGCCACCGGTCGGCCGGAGACGGGGCCCCTGCGGAGTCCCGCGCCCCAGCCGGGTTCTTCGACCCGGCCGCCGGCCGGTCCGCGACCTTCGCGCCCGCACTGACCACGGCTGATGTACCGCGGCTCGTCGAGCGGGTGACCCGGGAGATCGACCGTCGGATGCAGGCACAGTTCGAACGCCGGGGGAGGCTGTGATGGCCGTGCCGGATGACAGCGGTGTTCTGGCGCAGGCGCGCACGCGACTCAAACGGATCCACGCCGGGCTGGAACGGGCCAGCCTGACGAACCTGGTCACCGGTGACCGGATCCATGTGTTGTGCAACCCGGAGGAGTACACCGTCACCCGGGAGACGAACTTCGCGCAGCTGGCCGTTCCGGGACTGAGCGCGCCGGTCGTGCAGTTCGTCCACGGCCAGGCGCAGACCCTGGAGATGGAGCTGTTCCTGGACTCCCTCACCGCGAACCGCCAGGCCGAAGCCCACAGCGACGTACGTCTGCTCGTCCGGAAGGTCACCGACCTGATGGACATCGACCCCACTCTGCACGCTCCGCCGCCCGTACTGTTCACCTGGGGCAGCCTCACCTTCACCAGCGTGCTCAGCAGGGTGACCCAGCGGTTCGTGATGTTCCTGCCGAGTGGGGTGCCGGTCCGGGCCAGGCTCGCCGTCACCTTCAGCGAGTACCGCAACACCGACCTGGAGGCGAAGGAACTCAAGCGGCAGACCAGCGACTTCACCAAGGTGTATGTCACCGCCGAGGGGGACTCGCTGCCCCTGATCGCCTGGCGGGAGTACGGTTCGGCCGCCTGCTGGCGGCCGATCGCGTTGCGCAACGACATCGACGACCCCCGGCAACTGCCCCTGGGCATGCCACTGGTCCTGCCCCGCCTTCCGTATGCGGACCGATCCACGGGTGAGGTCTTCGACCTGCCGGGCACGGAGTCCGCGTGAACGGCCCCTGCTACGCGCCCGAGATGCGCTTGGCCTTCGGCGGGAGGCCGGCGCCCGCCACGCTGCGCGGGTCGGTGACCGAGGTCTCCTGCGTGACGGGGCTGGGCAGCAGCGCCGACCGCCTGGAGATCACTCTCGCCAACGAGGGGTTGCGCTGGCTGGACCACCGGCTGTTCGACCTCGACACCCCGGTCAGTCTCGCCCTGGGGTACGCCCCCCATGAATCGCAGACCCTCTTCCACGGGCAAGTGGTCGGTTCCGAGGCGGACTTCCCCGCCGAGGGCATGCCCGCGCTCCGCGTGGTGGCACAGGACCGGCGGACCCGGCTGGCGGGTGCTTCACCTGCCCGCTGGTTCGCCGCGCCCCTGCCACGAATCGGCGTTCTGCCGGTCCCCGACCTGCTGGTCGCGCCTTACCTGGCCCTGGAGCACGGCCTGGTCCCGGCAGTGGACCGGCTCGGTGCCGTGCTGGCCGCCGTCCTGGGCGCCGCCGACATCGCCGGCTCGATCGAGGACCCCACCATGCGTCAGCGTGTCGTGCGCCACCAGCACTCGCAGACCACCCTGCACTTCCTTCAGCGCATCGCCACCGAGAACGGCTGGGAGCTGCTGATGGAGCACGATCTGGAGCCGCGTGGTTTCGTGCTGCGGCTGATGTCGCCCGGCGCGTACCTGACCCCGGATGCCGCCCTGCGGTACGGCAGTTCACTGCGGGAGTTCTCCCCGCGCGTCTCCGCCGTCGGGCAGGTGGCGAGGATCTCGGTACGTGTCTGGCGCCCGGAGGTGCGGCTCGAACTGACGGTCAGTGTCGGCTACGACTGGGATCGGCAGAGACTCGCCATCGAGATCACGCCCGGATTCGGCCTTCCGGCGGGGCTCCAGGGCAAGGAGGTGGTGCTGGTGGACGAGCCGGTCACGCTCGCCGGCGCGCCCCGGGTCATCCTGGGGAAGCTGCTGCCCCTGCTCAACCGCAGGACCACGGCGAAGGGCTCCTGCGTCGGAGACCCACGGATCCGGGCCGGCCGGGTGCTGCGCGTCGAAGGCGTCGGTGAGACGTTCGGTGGTCTCTGGCGGGTGGTCTCCGCCCGGCACATCCTGGACTCCGGCGGCTACCGGACGGACTTCGAACTGCGCAAGGAGATCTGGTTCGACGGGATTCCCCGCGCGGCCCAGGGGGCGACCCGGGTCCAGGGCGGCATATTGTCCCTGCCTTCGCCCCATCCCTGACCTGCCCCGCAGCCCTGGAGGTGCCCCGCGTGTTCGAGCCGTTCTTCGATGCCATGGACGATCTCACGACGTCCGCCGATCCCCGGGTGACCGGGGTCGCGCCGGCGATCGTGGTCGAGAATCTCGACCTGACCCATGCGGGACGCGTCCAGGTGCGCTACGCGTGGCTGCCCGGTCTGGAGCCATGGGCGCGGGTGTGCGCTCCGGTGGCCGGCGACGGCTCCGGCGTGTGGTGTCTGCCGCAGGTGGGCGACGAGGTCCTAGTCGCCTTCCGCAACGGCGATGTGCGGGAGCCTTACGTGCTGGGCGGGCTGTGGAGCATGGCCTCGCAGCCCCCGGTGGACCTGCCGACCGACGCGCGGTTCAAGCGCGTTCTGCGCTCGCCGCTGGGCCACGAACTGTCCTTCGACGACCTTCTGGGCAAGGTTGTGCTGCGCCACCAGAAGGGTCACTCCGTCGAGTTGGGTGTGGACGGGATCACGATCTCCGTGGCCGGCGGGGCCGCGTCCATCAAGCTCGGCGCCACGGGGACCATCACCCTGTCCGCGAAACGGTCCGTGGAGGCGCAGAGCCTCGACATCACCGTGAACGCGCGTGACTCGGTGACCGCCGACGCGGCCCGGGTCACGCTCAAGGCCCAGGCCACCTGCACCGTCCAGGGAAAGATGGTGAAGATCAACTGACCCGTCCTGGCGCTGCACCGATTCCCGAGCAGACAGGAGCCGCACGTGCCACTCGCAGCCCGAGTGAACGAGCAGACCGCCCACCCCGGAGTAGTCTCCGGCCCCGGCGTGCCGACGGTGCTGATCGGCGGCAGCCCGGCCGCTGTGCAGGGCGATGTCCACACGTGTGCCTTTCCACCGCCGGCCGCCCATCCCCCGAGCCCCTTCCCGAAGGGCTCCGCAACCGTGCTGATCGGTGGCCGTGCCGCCCTCCGCCAGGGCGACACGGCCGGCTGCGGGGCACCGATCGCCGGCGGGTGTCCCACCGTGCTGATCGGCGGGTGACATGGGCGCCCACCCGGTGAACAGCGTTCCGGCCCGGGGAGCCGATGCGGGCTCGGCCGGCTCGGTGCTCGGCCACGGCTGGGGGACTCCCGTCGGGTTCGATCCACTGGGCGACGTGGTACAGGCCGCCGGACCTGAAAAGGTCCGGCAGTCGATCCGCCTGATCCTCGGCACCCGGCGCGGCGAACGCGTCATGAGGCCGGACTTCGGCGCGGGTCTGGAGGAGTTGCAGTTCGAGCCTGTGTCCGCCACGACGGCGGCACTGGTGCGGCACCGGGTCGAGGAGGCGCTGATCGCCTGGGAGCCCCGGATCGACCTCCAGGAGGTGACGGTGAGCCTGGCAGACCCGGCCACCGGCCGGCTCGACATCGAGGTGGCGTACCGGATCCGCTCGACGAACACCTTCTACAACGTCGTCCATCCCTTCTTCCTGCGTGAGGAGGCGCAGCGGTGACGGTGTCCCCACCCGGGCGTGCCGAGATCCTGGACGCCCTCCTGCAGCGCCGGACGGGATGGGTACCTGAGTGGCAGCCGACCGCCGACGGGGTGTCGGCGGGTGCCGGTCACGCGCTGGCCACGCTGCTGTCCTCGCTGGCCGAACGGCTCACCGCGGTTCCCGACCGGCAGCTCGCCTCGCTGCTCGACCGGATCGGCATCGCACCGCTTCCCCCGCGCGCGGCGTCCGTGCCCGTACTCCTGGAGCCCTTGCCAGGCGCCGTCGGCGGCCGGGTCTCCGCGGGTACGAGACTCGGTGCTGCCTCGGTAGAAGGCACGACCGAACCCCTGCCGTTCGAGACGGAGACCGGCATCGGGCTGGTGGCGGCGCCACTGACCGAGGTCTGGAGCGTCCTGCCGGGCTCCGACAGCGCCGCCGACCACTCGGCGGACGCGCTGGCACGCCGACCGTTCACCCTCTTCAGCGGGCTGCGCCGTACACGGCGGGAGTTCTACCTGGGGCACGACAGCCTGCTGGCCTTCGCCGGGCCTTCCGCCGTCGACGTCCGGATCACTCTGGTCACCCCTTCTTCCGTACCGCTGCGGCTGGAGTGGAGCTGGTGGGACGGGAGTTCCTGGCGCGCTTTCGCCCCGTGGGGCGAGGACGCGGGGCGCTCCCGTGACGGCACACGCGGACTGACCGGGTCGGGAACGGTCACGCTGGTCGTCCCGTCCGCCCACGCCCGCCCCACCGAGGTGCGGGGCATCACCTGCTACTGGTTGCGTGCCCGCCTGACCTCATCCGTGCGGCCCGCGCCCGGGCTGGTGCTGCCTGAACTCGCGGACATCACGCTCATCGGCAGTACCCAGAGCGTGCCTGGCGGACTGCGTCCCGACCGAGCTGTCGTCGAGGGACTGCCGGTCGACGCCACCAAGGCGTTCGCCCCGTTCGGCCCCGCACCCGAGTTGGGCAGCGTGTTCCACCTGGCCTGCGACGCTGCCTTCGCCAGGCCGGGCGCTGTGGTGACCCTCGGACTCGAGCGCGCCGAGACCGCCGCCGAGTCGGCCGACCTGTTCGCCCCACCACCCGGCGTCGAACTCCCTCCCGATGTGCCTGAGGAGCGCCGCAACGCGCCATTGGGTCTGCCCCAGGTGGCATGGGAGTTCTTCGACGGATCCGGCTGGAGCGAGCTTCCCTTGGCGAAGGGGGCCGAGCCGACCGGCGCGCAGCCGCAGAACCTGGGCGGCAAGGGTCCGATCACCTTCACCGTTCCCCCGGGCTGGGTCCCGGTCGCCGTCGCCGGCGAGGAGCGTCGCTGGCTCCGGGCCCGGTTGTTCGCCGGCGCCTACGCGAACCTGCGGATCCTCACCGTGGGCAGCGGAGAGCAGAGCCGACAGCTCCCGATCGTCGAGCCCAGGCCTCCCGTCCTCGAGCCCGTTGACATCTCCTACCTCTACACGCCTCCTCCCGGGCCGCCACAGCACGTCCTGGTCCTCGACGACCACGTCTGGCGGGAGGGTGCCGCCGGAAGCCGCGGGATCGTCGCTCCGCTCTTCCGGCTCCTGCCGGACGAAGCCCCGGCGATCTACCTGGGTTTCGACGGCGACCTGCCCGCGGACCGGATCGGTCTGTACGTGCAGCTCGACGAGAGCGGGGCGCTCCCGGCGCCGGGACGGCTGACCTGGGAGGGGCACGACGGCACGGACTGGGTGCCGCTCGCCCACGAGGACATGACGGCGGGCCTCGCCCGCTCGGGGGTCGTGTACCTCCAGTGGCCGGGTACCGGCGGCCCGGTGGGCGCGCCCGTCGCCGAAGCCCAGGATCGCACTGTCACCCTCCTGGGGCGTGGTGCCGCCACCCGTTTCTCCCCGGGGGACCGGCTGGTGCTGTCGGATCTGCGGGGCAGCGAGGCCGTGGTGGTGGACGCCGTGGAGGACGAGCGGGTGACCCTGCGTGGTCCCCTTTCCCGGGTGTACGTGGGCGGTGAGTTGCGCATGGCGCCTCCCGCCCGGTTCGGCACCCCCCGGACCTGGCTGCGGGCTCGGCTACCCGCGGATGCCGACCCGGCACGGGCCACTGTCGCCGTACTTGCTCCCAACGCCGTCACCGCCCGTCAGTCCCTCACGGTCACCGACGAGTTGCTCGGATCCGGTGACGGGACCGCAGGCCAGGTGTTCCGTAGCCGGCATGTGCCGGTACTCGAAGGCGTCGTACTGGAGGTCCGGGAGCGCGACGGTGTCCGTGCTGACGTCGATCTGCCGCTGTTCCTGAAGGAACTGGGGCCCTCCGGGCGGGACCGGGTGCGCACCGTGGCCGACCCGCGCAGCGGGCGGGTCGTCGAGGCCTGGGTGCGGTGGACCGAAGTGTCCAGCCTGAGCGCGGCGGGACCGGCGGACCGCGTGTTCGCCTGCGATCACGCCTCCGGACGCGTCTTGTTCGGCGGAGACGGGCATGGCATGCCCGTTCCCCGGGGCGACGCCAACGTGGTGCTGCGTTCGTACCACACGGGCGGGGGCGGGGCCGGTAACGTCGCGGCGGATGCGATCACACAGGTGGTGGGTGCGGCCGGGGTCTCCGGGGTGAGCAACCCGTGCGTGGCCGCGGGCGGCGCCGACGCGGAGCCGTACGCCGCCGTCCTCGCCCGCGGGCCCGCGCTCCTGAGGCACCGCCGGCTGGCGCTGACCCAGCGGGACATCGAGTCGCTCGTGACGGAGACATGTCCCGGGGTGGCGTACGCCAGGGCACTGGGAGCCGTCGACGGGCACGGTGGGGCACGTGCCGGGGCGGTCCGCCTGGTGGTGATCCCGCGCGACGGGTCGCGCAGGCCGACACCCTCAGGTGAGCTGCGGCGACTGGTGTACAACGCGATCGCGGCCCGGATGCCCGCCACCGCGGTGCCCGGACTGGTGGTCGAGGGGCCGCGCTACCGGCCGGTGGGGGTGATGGTGTGGGTGCGTCCGGCGCACACGGCGGAACCGGGTGTGGTCCGCTCGGCGGTGCGGGCCGAACTCGACCGCTTCCTCGACCCGGTGGGGGGCGGGCCGGACGGCCGGGGCTGGCCGTTCGGCCGGGCGGTGCACGTCTCCGACGTGGCCCGTCGGCTTGAGGCCGTCCCCGGCGTGGACGTGGTCGCGCGACTCGGTCTCGCCGTTGACGGCAGCCCGGCCGGCGACCGTGTGGAGGTCGCGCCCGACGCGGTGGTGTGTGCCGGGCCGGTGACCGTACAGCTCTCCGGAAGAGAGGCGTGAGGTGCCACTGCACCCGCCCGTGCTCGACACGCGCCGGTGGTCCGATCTGGTGGCCGAGGCCAGGGCCCTGATCCCCCTGGTCGCTCCACGCTGGACCGATCAGAACGTCTCCGACCCCGGCATCGCCCTGCTGGAGCTGTTGGCTTGGCACGTGGATGCGGACATGTACCGGGCGGGCCGGACCACTGATCGCCATCTGCGCAAACTCCTCGCCCTGACCGGTCATCCGCTTCGCGAACCGCGGCACGCGGCAGCCGTCCTCGCCGTCACCGGAGACTCCGCGCACGCCGTGGAACTCCCCGCCGGGCTGGTTCTTTGCGCCGACCGCCCGGCCTCCGACGGGCGGGCAGGGCCGCCCTTCAGGATGACGACGCTGCACCCGGTCCGTCCTACTGGCGCCGCCCTCACCGTGGCGGGCGTCGACGACGGGACCGCCCAGCAGTCCGGGTACACAACCGGGTGGAACGACCACACCGCGGCGCTCACCGCCGGCGTCCCCTGTCCCGCCCTGGGCCCTGACCCGGGCGCGGGCGCCGCCCTGGTGCTGGGCTTCGACGGGGAACTGCCCGCCGGAACACGACTGTCCCTGTACCTCGGCGTCGACCAGGGCCGGTACCGAGAGGACGCAGGGCCCGCGGGCGGTCGGGACGAGACTTCCGAAACCGCCCACCATGATGCCGTGACCGTGTGGGAAGTCCGCCGCGCAGGTGAGTGGCAGCGCCTCGACGCGGCCGACGTGGTCGACGGCACCCGTGCCCTCACCCGTAGCGCGGGCGTGCTGCTCCACTTCGCGGATCCGCTGCCACGAGAGGCACTCGGGGTCCTTTCCGAGCGGGCCTGGATCCGCTGTCGTCTGGATCGCGGGCGGCTCGACGCGGCGCCGCTCCTGACCGGGATCACGGTCGACGCCGTGCGCGCCGAGCTGGCCGTACCCGCCGTCGGATCCTTCACCGTCGCCGTCGGCGTCACCCCGTCCGGCGGTCCCATGCCCCAGCCGCCGGCGTCCGGCAAGCTCGTCCTGTCCGTGGACGAGCAGGGGCGGGTCGATGGGCTGCGTCTGGGAGCGGAGACCGAGGAAGGGCCCTCGGTCCGGGTGCTGGACTGGCAGCGGCCCGAGGGCGGTGCGGAGGGCGGCCTGGTGGTCGAGGCCGTCGTCGCCGGCGTGGGCGACGGCACTCCCGAGCAGTGTTTCGCCCTGCCTGTGGACGGGACCGTGCCTGCCGATCGTGCCGAGGTATGGCTGTGCTCACGCGGCCTGACCGCGCGACGGGTGACGCTGGTGTCCGATCTCGACGCATCGGGACGATCCGATCGTCACGCGGTGCTCGACCCGTCCACCGGTGTGCTCACCTTCGGCGACGGGCGCCGCGGGGCCGTGCCCGACGAGGGTGAGACGGTCCTGATGAGCTGCTCGGTCGGCGGCGGAAGCGGCGACGGTGTGCCCGCGCCCGGCCTTCGGTGGATCCTGGAATCGAGTCCGCGCAACCGAGCGCTGCTCGGCCGGGCTCCGGCACCGCACGAGGTGACGGCCGTGCCGGCCGCCGCGCCCACCGGCGGCGCCGGGCCGGAGGACGTCGCCGCCGCGGCGGCCCGTGCCGAGCGTGCGATGTGGGTCCACGAGCGGCTGTACGAAGCCCTGGCCGGAGCCGGAGCCTCTTCCCTGGACGACCTCGACCGCGATCTGGTCCTCGGTCTGGACGTTCCCGAACGGGCCGTGACACTCGCCGATTTCGAACGGTGCGCACTCGCCACTCCGGGAACATCCATCGCACGGGCCCGGGCCTTCGCGGAGACGGACCCGCGGGTGCCGGGCCTCCGCGCCACGGGATGCGTCACCGTGGTGGTCGTTCCGGAACTGCCGCGGGCACGGCCCGAGCCCTCGGCGGGGTTGCTGGGCGCCGTCCGCTCCTGGCTGGACGCACGCCGGACCATGGGCACCCGCGTCTTCGTCACCGGCCCGCGCTACGTCCGGGTCACGGCGGAGGTGACGGCGGTTCTCCGGCCCGGTGCCGACCGGGCGGCGACCACGGGCGCGGCCGTCGCCGCTCTGGACCGGTTCCTCCATCCCGTCACAGGCGGTCCGAAGGCCGACGGCTGGCCCTTCGGCCGTGATGTCCACCGCAGCGAGGTGATGCAGGTGCTCGGTGACGTTCCCGGTGTGGATCACATCACCGCGCTGTCGTTCGACGTGCCGGCGCTCGACGACGTTTCCGGCGACACGCCCGCCGGCGCCCGCCGTCACTCCGGCGTGTCCGTGCCGGCCGACGCCCTCGTGGTGGCAGGCCGCCACACGTTCGACATCGCCGAGGGGGCCGGTACATGACCGACGTGGATCGCCTCGCCTTCGAACGGGGCCGGCCGCTGCGTTCCGCCGATCTCACCGACCTCTTCCGCCCGCTGGACCTCGGCCTCGCCGAGCATGTCCGGTCCGCCCACCGGTGCCAGGGTGTTCTGATCGGTCTGGAAGTCCAGCTGTCGAGCCCCCCGGCGACCCTCACCGTCACGCCGGGCATCGCGGCCACCGCCGACGGAGAGCTACTGGTCCTGCCGGATCCGCACACTCTCGTGCCGGGCAACGGCTCCGCCACCGTGGTGCTGCGCGCGATCGGCACGGGCCCGCGTGCCCGGCCGTGGCTCCTCAGCCCCCGTACACCGGCCGATCCCGGTACGGATGTCGTTCTGGGCCGCTTCACACCGGACCCCGTCACCGTGGAGACCAGTGGCCTGCGGTTGCTCGCCCGGCGCCCTGGCAGCACACAGTTGCTGACCGGCCGGCTGTCCCAGGCGACGGCCCGGCTGGCCGGTACGGAACTGTGCTGGTCGGCGACCGTGTCCCTGCCGCGCGATCTGGCGGCCGTACCCAGGGTGTTCGCCTCCCTGGACGGGCCACCGCCGGTGACCGTGATCACCACCACCGTCACCGCCTCGGCCGCCGATGACCGAGGCAGCTTCACGCTGCTGGTCCGCCACGGGCGGCGGGCGGACGAGGAGGTGCCCAGGGCCCCGGTGACCGATCCTTCGGTCGAGATCGTCTGGACGGCCGTCGTCGACGTGCCTCCGGTCGGGATCGGCCCCGCTCCCCCCGGGACGGGTGCCACCGGGGCCGTGGCCGTCCCCGACGAGAGAACGGAGACCATGACCATGGACGAGCCGACCTCCCCGCTGCCCTCGGTGTCGCGACCGGCGTTCTTCGAGCAACAGGTGCTGGCGGCCTCCGATCTGATGGAACTGGTCCACACCGAACGGACGCTGCGCGAACTCCACCACCGGACGCTGCACGGCTGGGGCATCAGCCGCGGGATCGAGGTGACCGGCGAGATCGGCAGCCCCACGGTGGTGGTGTCGCCCGGATACGCGCTGGACGCCGTCGGCCGGGAACTGCTGCTGACCCGGCCGGTGGAACTCAGCGTGCCCGCGACGGCCGGAAAACCCGCGGACGACGCGGCGCCGGATCGCGAAACAAAGCTCGCTCCCGAGGAGTTCCGCCTGGTCATTCGCTGGACGGAGGACGACGAGGCCGCCGTCCACACCCGCGAGGGTGCCGGCGCATCCTCCGGAGCCGTCCGGTTGGACAACGAACCAACCCTGCAATGGCTGCCCGAGGCGGCTGTCCGCAACGGCTTCGACCTGGTGCTGGCCACCGTCCGGGTGCGTGAGTGCCAGTTGGCGGCATCGCCCGACGGGTTGTCGCGCCGTCCTTTGAAGGTCTCCCCTCATGTGGCGGCCGGTGCCACCACAGGCGGCCGCACGGAGTGGACTCTGGTCACGACGGCCGGTGGGTCGGTGACAGGTGTGAGGACGGAGATCGACACCACCTCCGGCGGGTTCACCGGCTCCCCGACCTACCTGGTGCGTCTGGAGGGCCAACGCGAGACGACCACGCCGATGCCGCAGGAGGCAGCGGAGGGCGCTGCCATCCTCGACGGCACCCCCTACGTCGAGAGTTCCGACAGGACCAGCCTGGTGGTCGTCGTCCCGCTGCATACGGGAGTGACCGCGACCGCTCCCGACAACCAACCCACCAAGGTACCGCTCAACCCGGCATCACTGCTCAACCACGAACTCCCGGCGCTCGTCGGGGTCTCGCTCAAATGGAGCGTGGCATGGGTCGGCGTGGAGAGCTGACCCATGCCCCAGGAAACGCCCTACCGCTGGCTGAACCGGGAAGGCCGCTGGCCCGGCGCGTCGGTCACCGTGCTGCGCCGTGAAGGCGATACGCAGCTGCTGCCCGTCATCGGGCTTCCTGTCGGGGATCCGTGGGCGGCATTCGCCTTCCGGCCGGCCGGCGGCGCCCTCGAAGTGCGAGCGGAGGCCGACGGCGGTGTGGCCGTGATCGACACGGGGCGTCAGCGCGTCGTCCGGGTGACCGAGGACGGCCGGGCAGTGGTGGCCGAAGGTGCGCCGGTGCCTCCTCCGGTTCCGGAGGACTCGGCTCAGCTCGCCGCGCGTACCCGGGTGGACGCAGTGGCCGCCGCGCCGGCTCCCGACGGCTGGGGGTCGGGTTTCGTGGCCGTCACGTCCTCGGGCAGCGTCTTCCTGGTGCCCGAGGACGCGGCGGAGCCCGCACAGCGGCTGGCCGAGGTGACCGCGGGCCTGGCGGGTGTCGCCCTCGACCACCGCGGGCGGCTGCTGCTGGCCGGTCCGGAGGGGCTGTACCGGCCTCCCGCACCGCTGCGTGCGACCCGGGGTGTGATCGTCGTGCCCGCCCCGCAGCCGCGCGGCCACACCCGCTGGTGCCGGTTGCAGATCGAACTCGCCGAACCGGCACCGCCGGGCACGCATGTACGCGTCTGGACGCTCGTCTCCCGCACCCCGCACGGCCCGAACGCCCCCGTACCCGGCCCGCCCAGCCCCACGGCTCGCGGCACCGTGGATCCGGACCATGCCCCGGTGCCCACGGCCGCCGAGCGATGGCGCGCGGGCCCACTCGACTGCCCCGATGTACGGGTGCTCGCGGTGCCCCAGGACATCGCACCCGCCTTGTGGGTGGCCGTCGAGTTGATCGGAGACGGCCGGATGACGCCCAGGTTGAGCGATGTCCGCGTCATGCGCTCCGGACGTGGCCTGCTGGACCAGCTGCCCACCGCGTACACCGGAGACGACGACGGCAGCGGCCCTCTGGGGCGCCTGCTGGGCCTCTTCTCCTCGGTGTACTCGGACGTGACGGAGCAGCTGGACCGGCTGCCCGAGCTGCTGGACCCGGCGATGGCTCCGGACCGGGCGGACGCACCGTGGTTGTCGCGCCTCGCCGCGTGGGTGGACGCCGGCCTGGACGCCCTCGACCCGGACGCACCGTCGTCGAAGGTGCGCCAGCGGCGTGAGCGAGTGGCACAGGCGGTCGCCGCCCACGCCCGACGGGGTACTCCGGCCGGACTCGTGGAGGCGGTCCGCCGCGAGGTGGGCGGCGTCGAGGTGGAGGTCCGTGAGCCGCTGCTCGATGCCGGACTCTGGAAGCTGGGGGATCCCGGGGGTTCACTTCTCGGATCCACCACCCGGCTCGCCGCGCGGCCGGAACCGCCTGCGCTCGGCAGCACGGCCGTCCTGGACAACTCCTGGCTGATCGACGCGGAGGACCGCGGACTCCCCCTGTACGCGGAGACCGCGCACCGGGTTCAGGTGCTGGTCCCGGCCGAGCACGCACCCGCGCTCGCCGCGGTGCGGCGAGTCGTCGAACGCGAGCGGCCGGCCCACGTGATCGTCGAGGTCCGGCTGAAACCGGCGCAGTAGGCCCCTTCGGCCTCGTCACCGCAAGTCAGAGCACAGAGAGTAAGGAACCCGATGGCCGCACCTGCAGAGGAATCCCAACGTCCGCTCTGGTTCACCGGGCAGCTTGTCGGTCCGGAGGACCTGGGTCAGTGGAACACCTGGGCCCTGGCACGCAAACGCCGGCACAACCGGCTGCTGCACGGCTGGGGCCTGGTGTTCGGGGCGGACGTGAAGCCTGCGCAGACGCCGCAGAAGACCCCCGTCCCCGGCACCGTGGACATCTCACCCGGCTTCGTCCTGTCCCCGCAGGGGGACGAGATCGCGATCGAGAGCCCGCTGCGCGTGGACGTACGAACGCTGCCGCCGGTCGGCCCGTCCGGCGCCCTGGATCCGGCGCACCAGTTCTTCGTCGCCGTGCGGTACGACGAGAGCCCGAGCAGCGCCGCTGAGCAGACGCGCATGGCGGAGGGGTTCAGACTCGGACTGCTCGATTTCCTGCCGGAGATCTACACGGCTGCGGTTCCGGAACCCGTGCCGGGCACGCAACCCGCGCCTGCGGAGACCTCCGAGCCATGGGTGGTGCTGGCCGGAGTCCGCATCCCGGTGGCCGACGCGGTGGCCCTGGACCCGAGCGTCCGGCGCTTCGTCCCGCAGCTGCGGCCCGCTGGCGCTCCCGGCCCGTCGCAGCCGGTCACCCTCGCCCTCACCCCCAATCTGACGTGGATGAAGGACGACTTCCTGCGCGCCTGGACGCACGAGGACGGTCGGGCCACGACCCGCGCGCCGGACGTCTTCTCCTCACCACCCACCCTGGGTGACACCACCAGTTCGGGGATGATGAGTGTGGCTCTCCCTCAGAACAGCGTGATCTCCCTGCTCAGGGTCTCGGGCAACAAGGCCTCCGACCGCAAACTGACCGTCACGCTCTCCCGCAAGCAGATCGCGGTCAACGGCGCTGACGGCTCAACCGAACCAATCGCCGTGTTGCAGGTGAACAGGGACCCCAATCAGGCGTTCTTCGACATGCCGGCCCCGGCCACACCCGCCCGCGCGCAGGTCGACAACACCAAGTACCGCTACTACATCGTCGCCGAGGCGGCCAAGACGACGGACGCCGGCACCGCTCTCACCGGAAAGGCCTTCATCAACGATTTCCGCATCGTCTATACGCCATGACCTGGCTCCGACGACCGGTCACACCTCCACGACGGACACCAGGCCGGTGGAGGGGTCGGTCACATAGAGCCGTCTGCCGTCCGGAGCGAGGCAGACACCGCTGGCGGCAGATCCGAGCCGAATCCGCTCGCCGGTCTCCGCCAGTGTGCGCGGATCCACGACGGCCAGGCTGCGCTCTCCGGGCAGCGTGACGAACAGCCTTCGTCCGTCGGGGGACATGGCGAGCCCGAAGGGGTTCGGGAGGTCCACGGCTCCTGTCACATTCCGCTGCGCGATGTCGACCACAAGCACCTTCTGCGCCTGCGCGTCGGTCACGTAGAGCAGTTTGCCGTCAGGGGAAACGGCAAGGTCACGCAGCAGAAGGCCGATGTTCTCCAAGGTCTTGACGACGGTGCCGTCATCCACGTCGACCACGGCGATGCCGCCGTTCAAGCCGTCGGCCACGTAGAGCGGTCTGCCGCCGGGGCCCACGGCGACGCCGGCGGGCTCGCCGCCGACGGTGAACGGGGCGCCGACAACGGCCTTTAGAGCAGACGGCCGTCGCGGGACATCAGCAGCGTTGGTGTGTGCCGGTGCCGGCGCCCACACACTGACGCCGGCCTCATGGACGACCGGAGACCCGCGGCCAGCACCCGCAGGTCAGGTGGTCCGGTAAATCGGTCAGCGCAGCTTCAACTTCCTCCGCGCCTCGCCGAACGCCCAGCCGAAATACCAGTCGACGAGGGCGCGGCCTTCGAAGATGCGGTTGCGGATGAACTGCAGCCGTCGTGGGGAACCTTCGGGCAGGGAACCGTCGCGGGCGCCGGCTTCCAGGTCGGCGTCGAGTCGGTCGTAGATCCTGTCCCATGCACGGCGAATGGCACCCTGGTGCAGTTGGGCGGGACGGCCCTTCCTCGGACGCTCTTTCAGGAGCACGATCTCCTCTGCACCGCCCGCGGGAGTGTGCGCCTCGAGCAGATCGGTCATCTCCTTGGTCCACTGCTCCCGTGGCGTCTGCTTTCCCTGGGCCAGCAGATGTGCTTCCTGCAGCAGATGTGCTTCCTGTGGGGTGATCTCCGCAGGGATGAGGCGGATGTTCTTGTCCTGAACCAGCTCGCCCGGAGCGAAGGCTTCGGGATACCTGTCGAGCACCTGCAACTCGACGGCATGGTGGAGTTCCTCGCCCGATCGGGCGCCGAGTCTTTGAGCCTGCCCCGGGCGGATCTGTTCCGCCCAGTCCTTGCGAGTCTCCTTCGCCAGGCTGTGCGGCTGACCCGCCATGCGAAGTCTGGTCCGGGCACGTCTGATGCGGGTGTCAACCTCGGCGAGTTTCGACTGATGCCCCGTCGCGGTCCTGTTCCAGTGGCGCACCGCGCGCGCGGCCATTTCGAGTTTCTTGCGGGAACGGTCCAGCTTCTGTCTCGCCCTGGTCAGGGCCCTCTCCCCTTTCTCCGCCGATGCGACAGCCCGCTCCGCCCGGGCCCTGCCCGCCGGCTTCGGCGGCCGGCGCCCCGCCGCCTTTTGCGGCTGTGTCCGTGCGGCCTCCGCGGCGGCAGCCTTGCCGGCTCTCCTGGCGTTCTGCCGGGCGTTGCGTGCTTCGGCTCTGGCCATGGCGAGCGCTGCCCGAGCCTCCCTGACCTCCCCGGCGGCCTGCTCCTGCCGTACGGCCGCGTCCTGCGCCTTGCCGCGTGCCTTCGTCAGCCTGTTCAGACGATCGCTCCTGGCCTTCTCGGCAGCTCCCAGTGTCCCTTCGGCCTTGGCCACCCGCCGCTTGGCGGGGCGCGGCGCCGGCCGGGGACCCCTGCTCGCCTTGGGCTGGGGGGCCGCGGCGCCGGCGAGAGAGGCAAGCACGGCGGCGGCCGCCGCCGTGGTGTCACCACCGAACGCCAGGGCCGTACCGGCGGCGACGGTCGCCTGGCCGGCGTGTCCGACCGCCTTGCCCAGTACGGGGCCGACGGCGGGCGCCACCTTGGCCGTCGCAGCGCCGGCGAGCGCGCCCGCCGCACCTCCCACGCCACCGGCGGCGGCCGACCTCCCGGTTCGTTCCAGTCCGGGCAGCAGGACTTCCTCCGTCGCCTGCTCCAGCGTCTTGCCCTCGACGGCCAAGGCGGCCGTCGTGTCGACGGCGGTCTCTCCGACGCCCACAGCCGCTGCTGTCGTCGCCGCGGCGGCCCCCTGCCGCAGCGTGGCCTGGCCCAGCGTCAGCCCCTTGGCCCCAACGCCGAGGGTCTTGCCCACCCCTGGAGCCACCGCCCCCGTAGCCGCGTCGACCACCACGCTGCGTGGGTCGACAGCCGCCTTGAGGGCACCCCGTACGTCAACCTCGCCCCGGCCACCCGCCCGGCGTGAGGCTTGCCACGACGCCACCCCGTGTGTCCCGCCGCGGACGGCGCCTCCGACGACCACCGAGGACGCCGCCCCCGTGGCCGCGGCCGCGCCGATGACCGGCGCCGCGACGACGGCCGCCAGTCCGATCTCGACGGCGAAGGCGGCGTCTCGGACGATCTCCAGGTCACCCTTGAGCTTGCCGGCGCCTCCGACGGTGGCCGTAAGGAAGTCGTTCCACTGCCTTTGAGCCGCTCTCAGCGCGGCATCGGCCGACGTCAGCAGCCGCCCCGCCTCGGCGAGGTTTCCGGCATCCAGTGCCTTGCGCGCCTCGGCGGCCTGGGTGTGGGGTGGATCCCAGATGTGCAGCGGAGGCGGCACGATGCCACCCCAGACATTGGCGGCAACACCGATCAGTCTCTGCGGTCTGCTCGCGATGTCGCCGAAGGACTCGGCGTGCCACTCGTTCAGATGCCGGGCGTGCGTCGCACGTCCGACGTCCCCGATACCCTCCAACCGAGTGATGGCCTGGCGTACCCGGCGGACGGCCGCGTCCCGTCTCTCCCGGTACTCCTGCTCCGTCAGGCGGACCAAGGCGCCGTGCTCGTCACGGTGCTCGTGCATGGGAACGGTCGCGACGACGACCGGTTCCTTCGTCGCCTTGCGGGCGACGCCGACCGGTGAGGTGGCGGACACGGCAGCGGGCAGCCCGGCGGCTGCGAGGGCGCCCGCGTGGTCGGCGTCGGCTTCCGCCGCTGTTTCCGCCTGCGGACCGAGCGGAACCGCCGTACCGTTTCGGCCGCCGGCGTGCCGCTGCTGAAGCACGTGAGCCACTTCGTGGGCCAGCAGCGCTCGGCCGATCACTGAGTACGGGTCGAAACGGCCCGGCGCGAAGACCACGTGTGGGCCCAGCGCGTAGGCCTGTGCGTCCATGCGGGTGGCGGTGGTGGCCGCGGCGAGGTCGGTGTGGACCATCACGTCGCTCAGCGAAGTGCCGAAGGCCCGCTCCAGCGGGGCACGCACATGAGCCTCGAGCGGGCGGGCATGGTCCTGGGCGCGGGCTTCGAGAACGGCCATCAGGGATCCCGTACCGGCGTGCGACGCCTGGGACATCACAGTCCCCCTGGTTCAGGGCCGGGGTGGCCCGGTTCGCCGTGCTCCGGCTCAACGGCCCGCAACACGGTCTCATGGTGCACGCAGCCGGTCCCGGTGGCGACCGGCTGCGCGGTGCCGAGGACGCTGTGTGCCTGCCGGGTGTGCTTCCTTCCCGCCGCTGCCCGGATGTGCTTCCTTCCCGCCGCTGCGTGACGGGGTACATGACCGGTCGCCGAGGGTGAACGGAGCCGTCGGGCGATGACGGTCCGGTCGAACTCCGCGCACTGGTTCAGGCGGGCGCCACGGACCGTCCGACACGGGGATTCCGGTTCGTGCCGCAGCCAGGCAGGGGCTCTGGACCCCTGATGGAGCGGCGGCTCGGTGGCATGTTCCGGAAGAGGCGGCGTCCTCGCCTCCCTGACCAGCGGCGACGGATCCGAAAGTGCTACGGAAACGTGCTCCGGTGACGGCAGGAAGGGCTCGGGAGGACCACCTCCTGTGGCTGACGCAGGCATGGAACAGACTTTCCCGCGGCAGTAGCTCCCCTTCTCAACCGCGGGGGAGGATATTCAGCGGCTGACGGGGTGGAGACCCGACGACGACCAGCCCATTCGCCGACTATCGCCTTTCGTCGCCCGTGGTCCGGCCCTGTTCGTCGAATCACGGCTCACCGGCACGCCGCCGGAGCCAGAAAACGGGGGCACCGGCCGCCCCGGACCCGGCGATCACGCACTCGGGCGCTCCCCTGCCGGGCTGAGCATGTGTGACTTGAGCCGGGAGCGACAACAACGGGCCACTGACTGCTTCGTGGAAAGAGCGCCGGTGCGTGCAGCGATCGCCGTCCCTCCACCCCGGTCGTGAGACATGACGTCACCGCCGATCCGCGTCACGTGGTCGACGCGGCCCTCAAGATGGCCGTTCCCAACAGCAACAAGCCTGCGGCGGTGGTCCTTTGGACGGCCGCTCAGCTCAACGTGGACGACAACCCGTCACCTCCGGCAAGCACGGTCCCCGCCCCGCGTCCCGTACCTGGCGGAGCCCGTGTTCGAGTCGCGACCGATCGATCCGAGGCGGACGATATGAACCAGGGGAAGACTCCGCCCCGCGAGCGGGCGTCAGCCCGTGGGGCCGGGCCGAGGAGGTCAGTCATGGCCCACACCGAGCTCCAGCCGGGCGGCATCGAATCGGAGAATCATCCGTGGAAGATCCGCCTCGTCGAGCACCCGAAGCGATTTGAGTCCGCACAGTTCCGCGCCGCCAAGGAGACGGCACACAAGATCCTCCGCGAGATGGAGGACCCGGACCTGCCCTACGGGCCCAGGCCCGTCGATCCTGGACCGAACGGTTCCGAGCACTGGGAGATGCACCACGGCGGCAGCCTCTGGGTCAAGGGATCCGGCGGCTGGCGGATGTACCGCGCCCGGGTCGGCATCGAGTGGAGCATGCAGTTCTGCGCCGACCCCAAGAAGGTGGACCGGCTCCGGCAGGAGGCGGCCGAGCTGGTCGACGCCTTCCCGCTCACCCTGCCCGCCCTGGCGGAACTGGGCTACGAGCGCGCCGAGGACCTGCTGCGCACGCCGGTCAGGGACGCCGACGGCGTCGAGGCGTGGACCGACTCCCTGTTCAACTCATGCGTGCCGCTGAGCCACGGGAACCACCAGGGGATCCTTCCCAGCGTGCCTGGCGAACACCACTACCCCTGGCCGGTGAAGGGCGCGGACTTCGTCCGATACGACGACTTCCAGCTGTGGGTGACCCTGCCCGACGGCACCCACGGCGCCGTCGCGCCGGTGGACCGCCGCGGCTCCGGCGACGGGCACGTCCGCCTGACCTTCGTCCCCGAAGGCAGCGAGGCCGCGGCCACGGTCGCACAGGCGCAGGACCGGGGGCTGATGGCCGTTCTGCCGGCGAACAGCACGGTGGCCCTGCAGGCTTTCGCCCAGCAGGTCCCTGCCGGCCGGCGCACCGCCTCCGGACCGTTGACCCACGCAGGGTGATGACACGGGCTTGCCCGGAGCCTGTGACACGCTCGACCCGCATTGACGGACGGCCGTACGCCGTCGAGCGAGGCGATCAAGGTGGTTTCCCCTCCTGAATTGCGGTTGCTCGGCCATTTCCGGCTGGAATGCGATGCCGAGCCCATCGATCTGTGCCGCAACGGTCAGCGCCTGCTGGCGTTCGTCGCGCTGCGCACACACGTGTCCCGCACGGTCCTCGCCGGGACGCTGTGGCCCGAGGTCACGGAAGATCACGCCCGGGGCAGCCTGCGCACCACCCTGTGGAAGCTTCCGCGGGGTGACCAGCCGGTGATCCGGTGCTCCGGCGACTCGCTCACGACCGCCGAGACCCTGCACGTCGACGTGCACGCCTTCACCGAAACGGCCCTCGGTGTCGTCCAGGGCTGCGGCCCGCCGCTCACCAACCGGCTCCCGCAGGCGCTGCTGAGGGGGGAAGACCTGTTGCCGGGCTGGGACGAGGAATGGGTCCTGCTGGAGCGCGAACGCCTGCGGCAGCTGCGGCTGCACGCCCTGGACGCGCTGGCCGAGACGCTCGTACGAGAGGGAAAGCCGGGACTCGCCCTCGAGGCGGCTTGGGAGAGCGTGCGCGCGGAGCCGCTCCGGGAGAGCGCGCACCGGGCCGCCGTCTCCGCGCACCTCGCGGAAGGCAACCTCGTCGAAGCGGTCCGTCACTATCGCTCGTTCCGGCGGTTGCTGTGGGATGAGCTGGGGGTCGAGCCCTCCCCCCGGTTCGCGCGCATGCTGACCCGCCACGGGTGGCGCTTTCCAGGCGGGTGACGCCGGATTGACGCCGGGCTGACGGCACGTTCGTACCCTCGGTCGCGTGCATTCGAGGCCGAAGACGCATGGCCCGAAGCAACGGACGCATCGCCCTGCGCCGGGGCGGCTCCGCGGTGCGGCGCACGCCTGCCGTACGGCTGCGTCGGTGAACGCCGAACCTGGAGGAACCCATGGCACCGGCCTCGAAACTGCCGATCGTCTACGTCCGGGGATACGCCGGCGGCACCGCCGGCATCGACAAGGTGGTGACGGACCCCTTCTACGGTTTCAACGAGGGCTCCACGCACATCCGTGTCGGACCGGACGACGCGCCGTGCTTCTACGAGTTCGAAAGCCCTCTGCTGCGCCTTCACCTGGACGAGGGCTACCGGATCCTCGTCGACGGCGGCCAGGCTCTCTACCTCGCCACCCACGACAGGATCCCGCCGGACACCATCTGGATCCACCGCTTCTACGACACGTCCGCGACCACCTGGGGCGGAACTTCCCACGAGTTCCGGCTGGAGACGGCCGCGGAGGACCTGCTGAAGTTGATCGACACGATCAGGACCAAGTCCGGAGCACCGCGCGTCCACCTGGTCGCCCACTCCATGGGCGGTCTGGTGTGCCGCTGTCTGATCCAGAAGACCCTCCCGGATCTGGACCGCGACCCGACGGACTGCGTGGGCAGGCTCTTCACCTACGGCACCCCGCACGGCGGCATCGCGTTCGACGTCGGCCTCGGCGTCCTGGAGAGGCTGCGTGACCTCACCGGCATCAACGGTGCGGAGATCTTCGGGCGGGAGCGTATGTACGCGTACCTGACGCCGGACAAGGAGACCGACGCGGACGGTCCGCCGCCGGGATGGGACCCCCGGGCGATGCCCCGGCAAGGGCGGTTCCCGTTCCCCCCGGACCGGGTCTTCTGCCTGATCGGTACCGACCCGACCGACTACGACGTGGCGCACGGCCTGTCAGCCGCCACGGTCGGGCCACGCAGCGACGGCCTGGTGCAGATCGACAACGCGTACGTCCCGGACGCGTACCAGGCGTATGTGCACCGCAGCCACAGCGGACGCTACGGACTCGTGAACTCCGAGGAGGGGTACCAGAACCTTCGGCGCTTCCTGTTCGGGGACTGCAGGGCGGAGGCGGCGCTTGTCGGTGTCCGGCTGCCGCAGCGAGCGGACACGGTCTGGCAGGCCGAGGTCCAGCTGTCGGTCCGCGGCCTCCAGATCGTCACGCACGAGCAGACGAGCGCCCACTGGTGCCCCATCCAGCTGCCGGACGGCAGTGCGGGCGACGGGGCGACGGTCCCCCTGGTGAACACCTTCCTCTGCAGCACGCTCCGGGCGGACGACTCCGGCACCATGCGGTACGCGCTGCACCTGCGGATCCTGTCGCTGCAGCGGCGTGACGGACTGCTGAGCTTCAACGACCATCTGGAGCAGACCGCCGACTTCGACGACATCCTGATCATCGACGTCCGTGCCGACCCCGCTGCCCCCGTGCCCGCGCTCTCCGCCACCTGGAACTCGGCCATCACCGGCCCGATCAGCGCTTACCGGCCCGAGAGCCACGTCATCGCCGACGAGGACCCCACCCCCGACGTCTGGGTCTGCCACATCCGACTCCCCGCCACCGCTGCCCCGATCCTCGGGGAGGACGCGCTCATCCGGCTCACCGTGGCCCCCTGGGGCTGACGACACGAAAGGAAACGAGCCGTCATGGTCGCACTGTCGAACGTCCGCTTCGGAAAGAGCAACGAAGACGTCCGCACCGTGCAGAAGGCCCTGATCGCGCGGGGCCACAACATCCCGGACGGCCCCACAGGCCTCTTCGGCGAGCAGACCAAGGCCGCCTACCGCGCCGAACAGCTCGCCCAGGGCTTCACCGGAGCCGACGCCGACGGCATACCCGGCTGCGCCTCCCTCACCACGCTCGGCCGACACGCCGGCTTCACCGTCGACTGCGCGAAGGCCGCGCCCGCGACGCGGAACGGACCGCTCAGTCTCAGCCAGGTCACCTACCGTGATCCGCACGACGGTGTCGGGCTGGAGGCCATGCGGCGCTATGCACGGAAGGCGTGCGAACTGACCGGCATGGACCCGCGGTACGGGGTACCGGCGCTGGTCACCATCACCGACCGCGAGTCGAGCCACAACCAGAACCGGGTGAACGTCCACGACATCAACGCGCGGGGCCCAAAGGCGCCCGACGGCCACCCGCAGAACTGCTCGCGGGGTGCCACCCAGTGCGTTCCCTCCACTTTCGCCGCCTACCATCAGGCGGGTACCGCGACCACGCCGTACGACGTGGTCGCGGACATGTGCGCCACGATCAACTATGTCCGCGACCGCTATCACGTGAACCGTTCGGGTTCGAACTTCGCCATTCGGGTGCAGCAAGCCGATCCACACCGGCGTCCACACGGCTACTAGGCGCCCGTCGCTGCACCGACGGGCTCGCGCCGGTCCTACGGCGACGTCGTGAAGCCCGCCTGCCGAACCGCGCGACCTGTCGGACAGGTCCCACGTCCGGTGGCTCCGGATGGCGACCCGGTGGATCTCCGCGGACGATGGTGTGCGAACCCTCGGCGCGGCAGCAGATCTCCCTGCGGCCGCGCTGCACACATGCAAGGCACGACCGGCGGCCTGAGGAGGTGATCGGGTGCGGACTCCCCCCAGGCCTCGTTCCGGCTTGCGCCCGAAGGTGGTACGGCCGTCGCTGAGAAGCTGGCGGTCGCGGGTGGCCCTGGGGGTGATCGAGCTGGTCCTCCTCACGACGGCGGTACTGCAGGCTCGGTTCGGCCTCGAGGACTTCGTCCATGCTCTGACCTTCCCCGGTCGGGTCACCGGTGCCGTTCTTCTCGCGGTCTCCCTCACCTCGCTGCTGGGCGCCGCCGCCGTCCTGGACCACTGGGTCCGGCACTGCTTCCCCTACTCCGGCCTGGTCGCCCTGATCGGCGCGTTCACGGCCTTGCTGACCAACGCCATGCTTCTGGTCGAGACGTGGAAGGACGGCGACTCCACGGCCTACCAGGCGCTGTTCGGCGCGCTCACCGCGGGTTCGGCATGGGCTGCCTTCGCCGTGTGGCGGACGTCGGTCGTGGTTCCCGCTCCCAAGCGGGTGGCCGTCGCGGTCATCGTTCCCTCGGTCCTCGCGGTCGCCAATTTCGGTTACCAGAGTCTCTATCAGCCCTACCAGCGGGAAACCAGGCCGATCATCACGTTGTCCATGGGGAAAGCGGTGCTGAGCAAGGACCACAAGGCCCTCGCCCTACCGGTCGACATCACCCTCCAGAACCACGGTGAGCGGAGTTTCTATGTGCTCGGCTCCGAATTCCACGCGATGGCGCAACGGGTGGCGCTCAGCCCCAAGGACCGGCTGCGCCAGCAGTGGCGAGCCGATGCCGACCAGTGGACCAAACCCTCGGAAGTGAACCCGCTCTCCCGCAGGGAGATCCACCAGCCCGGCGATTTGCTGGAGGCACAACCGTGGATGCCCTACGGGCAGTGGATCGAGTCGAGCGACACCTTCGCCACGCGGCTGGTGGTACAACTGCCCATCGACACGCCGTACGACCAGGTGACGTTCTATGCCACCGCGAGCCTCGCGCGCAAGGACCGGCTCGTGCTGCAGCCACCGCTCCAGTTCCTGGCGAAATCCTGGGGCGGGAAAGACGTCCCCGAATGGGTGAAAAGGCAACAGGGAAAGGACTTCGACTTCCTCGTCTACCGTGCCAGGGTGCACGAGAACAACGCGATCGACGAGTACACGAGGGATCCGCGTTTCGTCACCGTCTACTGGAGGTTCGGCACGCACGGCGCGACGGTGGTGACGTCCATCGCGCGCCAGGGCCAGGAGGGCCGGATCCCCACCCCCACGGAACAACGCGAGGTGACGAGCCGCTACGGCCTCATCGACCTCATCACAGGCCCTTATGTGCGGAACCTGTGGGACATCAAGAGCCAGCGCTGACGGGCAGCGCCGCGCCGAGCGCGCTGGAGGGCTGGTCCAGTCGCTCCAGCCAGGCCACCAGGGCGAGCGAGCTGTTCATACGATCCCAGGAGTGCGAGTCCCCCATGCCGAGCTGCGCCTCCCGCACGGCCCGGCACAGCGTGTCGACGTCGAACATCTCCGCGATCAGCGGATGCCGGGCGGAGCGGCACAGGGCGATGAGTTCGTCGCCGTGTGTCCGCAGGCCGCGGGCATAGAGGTCGTTGAAGGGCACCTTGACCACCCTGCCGCGGATCGGGGCAGGGAGCAGGTCCGCCATGGCCTCGCGGAGCACAGCCTTCGGACGGCCCGGCCGGAAGGTGGCGGCGACGGGGAGGCGGCTCATCGTGGTGACGACCTCCGGGTCGAGGAAGGGGTGTGAGGGGAAGAACCCGTCCTGCCGCGCGCGGTTCCAGGACAGCAGGTCGGGAGCGGCGAGGTAGTTGGCGGCGTCGTACAGCGACTGTTCGGGTCGGTTCCCGAACACGAAGCGGCTCTCCGCGATCACGGCGTCCCGGTAGCCGTGAGCCCGCGCGAATCCGGGCCGCAGCCATCGGGGGCGGTTGAAGGTGCCGAGGCCGCCGAGGACCGTTCCGCCGCGGACCACTGCGGTGAACCGTTCGGCCACGAGGGGAAGAGCCGGCTGGACGACGTAGGCGTACACGACGTCCCGCAGGCCCCGCTCGCTCCCTGCGGCCCAGGCACGTGCCTGCTGGGTCAGCTGGCGTAGCCGGCCCGTGCGGGCGAGCCTGTGCAGGTAAAACGGGTTGGCGTCCGCGAGGGGATCGGCTCCGCAGCCGGTCAGGAGGGTGTCACAGCCCAGTTCCGCGGCCTCGAGGTGGAGTCTGCTCCAGAAGGGGGCGCGGAAGGCGTGCGCATGGGGCTCGTCCGCGTCTCCTGCGTGGTGCTGGAAGTCGTCGAAGTCGGCCACGTCGTCGGCATCGACGACGACCGGGCGGACTGCGGGTGTGTGCCGCCTGATCTCCTGCAGGGCGAGGTCGAGATACGGCTGCTCCGCGGCCAGCTCCCCGCGGGAGAAACGCCCGGCGAGCAGGACGAGGCCCCCGGCGCCGCCGCGCCCCTCGGCCAGCAGACGTGCGGCAAGCAGCGCGACGCTGGTGGAGTCGGTGCCGCCCGAGACATGGCATGCCGTCATCGTGCCCATACGGCGTCCGACGGCGCTCTCGAGCGCCACGCGCAGCTCCAGCGCGGCGTCGGCGAGGCCGGTCCCGTCGGCCGTCGACGCGCGCGGGTCGGTGGCCCGACGGACGCTTCGCCGCGTACGACTGCGCAGTTGCCCGGTGAGGGAGAGCTCCACCACCTCTCCGCCGAGGACGCGGTGCACCCCGGCGAACGGCGTGAGGTCCGTGTGCGGTTGCGCCATGTTCCCGGTGAGGTACCGGCAGAAGTAGCGGGGTTCCAGCTCGGCGGCGCTGCCCAGGCTGCGGGCGGAGGTGCTCACGGCATGCACGCGGCCACCGGACGCCCTGAAGAACAGCGGGATGCGTGCCTGCTCGTCGCGGATCAGCAGGATGCGGTCGTGGCACACCAGAACGGCCGCGTAGTCGCCCGCCGGCAGCGGCGGGGCGGCTCCGTGCCGGCCGAAGGCGTCGAGGAGGCCGTGTGCGCCCGCCGACCGGTCGCGGGCCGAGCCGACCCAGCCGACGACGGCCGCGGTGCCGGCCGGTGAGGAGACCGTCGTCACGAGTCCCTGACGCGCCATGGCGTCAGCGGTCCTGAGCCTCGGTGTGCCGTCGGCCCACTCGAGGCGGAGGGCATGCATGTCACTGTCCCCCGCAGTCGATCGAGAGGACCGGGGTGAAGGCGTACCCGCACGGATCGGCGTCGGGGATGCACAGACCGCCCGAGGCGGTCCAGGCGTGCAGGGCGAAGGGGTGTTCCCGCACACCGACGTGGAGTACGGCCTTCAGACCGCATCGCCGTAGCAGGAGGAAGGCCGTCACGGCCTCGGACTTGCAGTCGCCGTTGACGAACCAGCTGCAGCGGCTGTGTGTCTGCACCGCTCGTTTCAACCGTCGGGCCTCCTCCGCGGAGGGCAGGTCGGCACGGGCGTAGCCCGGCGCGGCCAAGGACAGCAGACGGAGGACACGCCCGAATCCCACGATCCGGATCAGCAGGTGCACCCCACGCAGCCAGAGCCCGACGCCGGTGTCCGCCTGCTTCTTCCGCCGGCCCGTCGCACACCCGGCACGCACGAGAACGGTGAGGAGCTCGGCGCGTTCCTCAGGGCTTCCCTCGGCGAACTTCCGGACGTCCGCCGCCGCCATCCCGAGAAACCGCGTCCGTTTCCAGTCGGCGATCAGTGCTCCGCCGGACAGCCGGGTGACACGGCAATGCGGTGACAGGATCCTCGCCATGGCTTCCAGGGCATCGGTGTCCTCTGCCACCGCACATCCTCCAGAGTTCCGCCACGGACGGTGTCAGGACTGGTATCCGTGACCGTCGTAGGCTCCGCCGCTGAAACCCCGGATCAGGCGGCCGTTGCCGAGTAGGACCAGTTGATGCGGCTTACGGCGCCGCAGCCATCGGAGAAACATGGCCTACCTCCAGAGTCGGGCAGGACTGATCAACTACAGGCTACGCCTTCGCGAATGGCCCGCAACCGGACTGCCGCGAACGCAGCCTCTACGGCCCGTCTCGGTGAACGCAGAAAGCGCAGTACGCTCCTCGCTCCGCCTGGGGATTTTCACGGCTCTGTCCGCAGTCTCGTGAACGGCCTCGACGAGCCGACCGTGGGCTTGTGCGGGCTGTTGCTCCACCGAGAAGATCACCTGTCGTGGATCTCGACGAACTCACCCCTTGCGAAACCCAGGTATGGAACGCGTTCCCCAGCGGCCGCATCCTCGACCTCCGGGAAGGCTCGCCATCGTCGCAGCCGGTGGTCCGGGCGGCAGTCCTCGCGGCGTTGCTGCTGAACGCCGGCGAGTACGCCCTGGTCGACCGGCCTGCGCTGCGCGTGACCGGTGCGCTGATCACGGGCCGGCTAGACCTGTCCTTCACGGAGATTCGCGTGCCGGTCGTCCTGACCGAGTGCCGTTTTGAAGCAACTCCCCTCTTGCGGGGCGCCCAGACCCGCGAGCTGGTCTTCAAGGGATGCAGCGTGCCGGGTCTCGCCGCAGACGGTGCCCGGATCGACGGGCGGTTCGTTCTGTCGGGGTGCCGCCTCACCGGTCCGCTGGTGCTCACGCGGGCCCAAGTCCAACATGACCTGGATCTGTGCGACACCGCGATCACGGTGCCCGGCGTCGAGGCCGTCTCCGCAGTGGGTGCCGGCCTGGGCGGCGACGTGCTGTGCACGAACCTCTCCGTCGAGGGAGGGTTCCGCCTCTCCGGTGCCTCCATAGCCGGGGAACTGGATCTGGAAGGTGCCCGGCTGAGCAATCCCGGAGGTCATGCCCTGGACGCCTACCGAGTCCAAGGCCTCGGGGATTTCACCTTTCACCCGGGCTTCCGCGCCGAAGGCCGAATCATCTTGTCCGGTGCCTCCACCTCGTCGGCGATCGGCTTCTGCGGCGCCCGGCTGAGCAATCCCGGCGACATCGCCTTGGAGGCGATCGACGTGACGGTCGCCCGGAACTTCGACCTCGGCCAGGGTCTGTCCACGGACGGGGGTGTCAAACTCGACGGCAGCCATGTCGGTACGGTCCTCAGCTTCCGCGACGCCAGACTGGCCGGCTCCGCTGGTTGCGCCGTCAGCCTGAACCTGACCCGGGCCCGGGAGAGCGACCTGCGCACCGCGGTACCAGCCGAAGGCACCGTCGACTTGAGCGGTGCCCAACTCGGCCTTCTGCACGACCACCCGGACACCTGGCCCGCCGATGTGCGGTTGTCCGGGACGACGTACGACTCACTGTCCTCCCCGCTCACCGCTGCCGAGCGCCTCGTATGGATTCGCCGCGGCAGCGAGGGCTACCTGCCGCAACCATACGAGCAACTCGCAGAGATCTACCGGCGTTTGGGGCACGAGGACGAAGCACGCACCGTGTTGCTCGCCAAGCAACGGCACCGCCGCAGCACGCTTCCCCTGCCCGCCCGCTTGTGGGGTCACATCCAGGACGCGACCGTCGGCTACGGCTACCGGCCACTGCGCGCCGGCCTGTGGCTCCTGGCTCTGCTCGCGATGGGCACGATGTTCTTTCACCTGCACACGCCCGCGCCGCTCGAAGCGGGGAAAGCGCCGGTGTTCAACGCCCTGTTCTACACACTCGATCTGCTGGTACCGGTCATCGGCTTCGGGCAGGAGGCCGCATTCGCGCCACGCGGTGCCGCGCAATGGCTCGCCTACACACTGATCGCAGCTGGATGGATCCTCGCCACCACGGTCACGGCGGGAGTCTCCCGAGCTCTCAGCCGGCAATGAGCGCTTACGGAAGCGTCACCAGTAACAACTGGGAATGAGCGTCCAGGGTTCCCGGTCACGCTGTGACATTCCCCCGACGCTCCACGCCTTCCCGTCACGCCCGTCACCTGCGCATACTCCGAGACCGCCGGACCTTGAACCGTGCGCGGACGATGGCCGATCGGGATGGAGCAGATGGAGAAGCAGATGGAGAATTCGACATCACACATGGTCTCTGCGGCAGCCGCCGGCACCTGGATGCTCGGTGACCTGAAGGTCAACCGGATGGGTTTCGGCGCGATGCGCTTGACCGGCAGCGCCGCCTTCCACCAGGGCACCCCGAGGGACCGCAGCCAGGCGATCGACGTCCTCCGACGCGCAGTCGGCCTCGGTGTCAACCACATCGACACCGCGGCCTTCTACTTCTCCCGGCTGCGTTCGGCCAACGAGCTGATCAACTCAGCTCTGGCACCCTATGCAGACGATCTCGTCATCGTCACCAAGGTCGGCCCGGCGAGGGATGCCGACGGCGAGTGGGCCACCCCCGCGCGACCGGACCAACTGCGAGGCCAGGTCGAGGAGAACCTACGCCAACTCGGCCGTGACCACCTCGACGTGGTCAATCTGCGCATCATGGGGCAGGGGTCCGTCTCCGAACACTTCGGAGCCCTCGCCGAGCTGCGCGACGCAGGACTCATCCGCCACCTCGGTATCGCCGGCGCCCGTCCGGAACATCTGACGGAGGCTCAGGAGATCGCACCAGTGGTCTGCGTCCAGAACCGCTACGGCATCGACGCTCCCGGCGGGCACGAGATGCTCCGGGCATGCGCCGCGCGGGGTGTCGCGTTCGTGCCCTTCTTCTCGATCGCGGGCAAGGGACGCGAGGCCGGAGCCGTCCGGGCCGAGCACGACCAGGTCCGCGCTGTGGCCCGCGCACACGGCGCCTCACCCGCGCAGGTCCGTCTGGCCTGGACCCTGCAGCAAGGCACCCATGTGCTGGCCATCCCGGGGACGGGCAACCCGGAGCACCTCGTCGACAACGTGGCGGCCGGCGCTCTCCGGCTGACGCTGGAAGAACATCGGCTACTTGATTCAATCGCCGAATCGCACACCGACACCGGCACAGGGGACCGTCTTCAGCCGTGATCCATGGGAGTTCAGGAGCACGCTGGAGTCGTAGAGGGAAGGTCGGCCGTCACGCGCGGTCAGCAGGAGGAGGATGGTGGCCAATGCCGCTGATATAACGGCCAGTACGGCGCGTGTCGGTGATGCGGACGTAGCCGAGAGCAGCACGGCGTGCGTTCCCCCTTCGTTGTCGGTTGGGCCGCGCGCGGTCAGTCGGTATCGGGAATCCCGAGCAGCCGGACGAGCACGGTCCGCGCCTCGGGCGCGTCCCCTGGTTCCGGGGCCGAGTACCGGTAGAGGAGCGCGATGTACTCCTCGAAGAACGCGCGGAGTTGGGCGGGGTCGACGCGGAGCGTGGCGCGCGAGAAGAGCGCCGCGTCAGCCCAGGGCCCAAGGGTGTCGCGCGCCTCCTCGAACCGCCGGGCGGAGTCGATCAGTTCGGCGAGGTTGAGCCGGTGCATCTCGGTCAGCGCCTCGCGCATCTCCGGCGTCTGCCGGCTGTACGGCGGGAACCGCCGGTCCCCCGGCACCGCCCGCCACCAGCGCTCCCGCCCCTTCGCCAACTCCGGGACCTCCTCGACGAAGCCGTGCTTGGCCAGCTGCCGCAGGTGGTAGCTGACCAGCCCCGTGCTCTCACCCAACTCGCGTGCCAACGCGGCGGAGTTGGCCGGTCCCCGGCGCAGGCGTTGCTCGATCTTCTGCCGCATCGGGTGCGCGAAGGCGCGCAGCGCATCGACATCGGTGATCTCCTGAGCAGGCGGTTGTTCGGCCATGCCAGAAGCGTACGAGTTACAAAGGGCATTTGCAAAGACTCCTTGCAACTCTGGTACGGATGGGCCGAACCGCTACCCCGCCGCACAGTGACGACCAGCGCGCTGTCGAGTTGCGGGGTCCGCGGCCTGGCTTGCGGTCAGGAAGAGCGCCAGCGGGCGGCACTTGCGGTCGGCTGCGAGGTGGACCTTCCCGAGCGGGAGGAGCGACGAAGCACCCGGCGCCGGCTCAGACTCCGCCTGAGGGCCGCCCTTCTCGGGCGCTCCAGGGCTCTTGAACCGCCGGATCACGCCCTCGAACCGCTTTCCGCAGCCGCTAGGGGTTGGGGGCCGTACCCGCCGATCGACAGGCACGGCCCGATGAATCCCGGTCCCGGTACGCCAACAGCCGGGACAGTTCGGGGCTGATCAGGTCGGCCAGGTAGGCGTGTCCCGCGTCTGTGGGATGGACGCCGTCACTGCCGATGAACCGGTGGGCGGATCCGCTGAACCACGCGCGCCGCACCGCGGACAGATAGGGCAGGGACACTTCGTCCGCCGCAGCCGCGACGGCGTCGTCGACCGGTCGCGAGCCGACTGGCTGAGGGGCGGAGTAGATGGGGCCGATGACCAGGATCCGCGCGTGGGGCAGGCCTGTGCGCAGACGGCGGAGGGTGCCCACCGCGGCGGCCCTGCTTCGTGCCGGATCGACGTCGTTGCGGGATCCTTCGACGATCACCACGTCGGGTGCCGTCGCCACAGCACGGTCAACCCGTTGGGGGTAGGACCGCCGGCCCGGCTGCGTTCCGGCGGTGGTATAGCCCGTTCCGCCCTCCCCGTCGAGAGTGAGCGTCAGCCGCAGCCGGGCGGCGACCCGCGCGGGCCAGCCATGCGGTCCGTTACCGCCCTGGTCGCTGCCGCCGGCGATGCTGTCACCCAGGACGAACAGCCGCAGGCTCGGCGTGGTGGCGTCGACAGCGGCACTGGCGGCTCTGGCGGGGGCACTGGGTAGACATGTCAGACAGGCCATGAGGACGACGACCAGCGTGCGTCCGGGCCGCCGTACCAGCCGACCCGGACGCTGCGAACGCGAAGATCTCGCCATGGCCTGAGGTTAAGACGCGACCGGAAACGTCACCAAAGCAATTCATCCGTTGGGGGCGCTACCGTGCGATCCGGCAGCTGTTTGCCCATGACACCCCGTCAGGTCACTTGAAGCGCACCTTCTTTTGATACGGTCAGATTATGCACTGTTTCAGGTGATATCGGGCGCGGCGTTGGGAGTGAGCCGACCGGGATGTTCGAAGAATCGGGCGACGACGCCTCCCAGGTCAGCCGCCGCGCCCCCGTACGGCCGACGACCATCAACGTGGCCGACCTGGGAGCCGTGGGTGACGGGCGGACCGACGACACCAGAGCCTTCGAGCTCGCCTATGCTGTCGCCGCCGCCCGGGTCAGGGACGGCGTCGGCCGCCTGGTGATCGAGATTCCGGCCGGTGACTTCCTCATCACCCGGCCCCATGCGCTGATGAACGGCGTGGCGCCGCCGCGGCCTGCGAACGGACTGCGTTTTTGCGGGGCGGGCAAGCGCATGACCACCCTCGTCTTCCACCCGAAGACCGGCCCGGGCTCCTTCTTGTGCCGCAATGAGGACTGCTGGTCCAAACTGTCCTTTGAGCGCATGCGATTCCGCTCGATCACCCCGGGCGCCTCCTTCTTCAACTCCTATTCCACGGGGCTGGCGCAGGACTACCGCTTCTCGGAGTGCGAGTGGACCGGAGCGTGGGAGTACGGCCTCGCCCTGGACGGCACGAACAACAACTCCGAGATGCGCTGGGAGGCGTGCCAGATCGGGGGCAGCTATCGCCGGGCCTTTCTCTACTCGGGCCTTTCACGGCGCGGACAGACCAACCTCAACGATCAGGACCAGTTCCTGAACTACTGGTTCACCGACATGAAGGTCGCGTACGAATGAGGCAACTTCCTGGAGTTCCCCTACGGCGGCTCGATCACCTGCCGCGGCGGCTCCTACGTCATCACGGGCCGACGCCCCGAGGCCACCCACGAATACGGCACCACCAGCACGTTCTTCCGCTTCCCTGTGGCACAGCACTACGACGCCGTCCAGCGCTTCCACGCCGAGGACATCCGCTTCGAGGTGCGCAGCCCGGACGTGGTCATCATCGACTGCGTGTGGAACAGCGGAACGGTCCACTTCAACGACTGCGACGATACCGCCAACGCCGGCGAGCACTTCTCCGCCGCCATGCGGACACATCGCTACACCGTCGGGCCACGTGGACCCCTGATCCGATACGACTCCTGCCAGTTGATGGGCCGTCACCAGTACCGCGGAGCGGAGCCGCAGACGGTAATCCCCTCCGTCGTCCGCTATGACACGTGCCTGCTCCGCAGCCATCCGGCGAGCACGTTCGTAGTGACCGACGGCACGGTTCGGCCCGGCTTCGTCACGTTCGTCACCTGCATCGACGAGCCGGACAGCAGCGGTGTCGAGGTGCCGCCGCCGAACGCGGGCCGCTCATGAGGACGTAGCCGGCAGCGCACTGCCGGAGGCCTGGAACGCAGGCCTCGGAGGGGCGATCTCGTCACAGGGGTGAGCGTGCCCCCGGGTGAGGGGATGTGTCAGGCGCCGACCGTGCCGTCCACGCCCTCGCGGAGGAAGTCCGCGTGGCCGTTGTGGCGGCCGTACTCCAGGATCATGTGGAGCATCACCATCCGCAGGGACACGTCCTCGCCCCAGCGCGGTTGGTGCCCGGCGAGGTCCAGGGACTCGGCCTCGCGCTCGATGCGGCGCGAGTGCTCGACCTCGGCCTCCCACGCCTCGAACGCCTCCTCGGCGCTCGCGTCCGTGGTGTCGTACGCGGCCTGGAAGTCGAACTCCTTCTCCGACCAGACCATCGGGGCGGCGTTGTCGTCGAACACCCGGCGGAACCAGGCGCGTTCGACCTCGGCCATGTGGCGGACCAGGGCGAGCAGGGAGAGGGTCGACGGCGGGCTCGACCGCTCCTTGAGCTGCTCCTCCGTCAGGCCCTCGCACTTCATCGCCAGGGTCGCCCGGTGGAAGTCCAGGAACGCCCGCAGCGTCTCGCGCTCCGTACCGAAAAGGGGCGGACCAATGCGTTCGACGGTCACGGTGGGTTCCTCTCGGTGGCGAGTTGGGGCGTCGAACGTACACCGCCCCCCTTCGGCCACCTGTAACCGGGGTGGTGGAGTGAGCACCATGATCGCCATCGAGACGATCACGGTGCCCGGCCGTCTGCGGGGGTACCCCCGGGTGGCGCTCGCGGCGGGTACCACCGGGGGTGCTCGCGGTGGCCACATCCGACGAACTGGCCCTCGATGCGCCCGAACCGCCTTCCCTGGGACGAGGCATCGGCGGCGGCCGAGGCGTACCGCGCGGCTCCGCCGCAGGGGGCTGTGGACTGCTTCGGGTGCGGACGCGACCGCACGCCCGAGACCCGGCTGCGCCAGCACTGCGGGGTCGTGCCGGGACGGGACCTGGTGGCCGCCGCATGGACGGTCGGGGCCGTGCTCGCCGATACGGAGGGGGTGCTTCCGGCGGAGCTGGTGCGGGGGCGCTCGACCGGCCCCGGGAACGCGGCGGGACGGCTGCGGGGGGGCTTTGCGGGCGGGCGCGGTGACGGCTTCGCTCACGGCTCGGGTGCTGCAGCCGGTGCCGGTTCCCTCGCGGCTGGTGCCGTGGGCGTGGGTCATCCCGGAGAAAGGGCGGAAGCGCCGGTTGGGCGTTGCCCCGGCCACAGCGCCGAGGCAACCTTTACGGCGGTCGCATCGGCGCTGTGGGTGGACCACCGATGCCATCCAGCAGGCGTACCCGCTCGCCTTCTTCGACCTGCACCTGCGCGACCGACGCGGACGCCTGCTCGACGGCCCGTCCCCGGCCTTCCCGGAGGTGGCCTTCCTGCCGTGAGGCGACGGCCGCGGCGCCCATCCCGTGGGCGCCGCGGTTCAGCTTCCCGAAACGGCGGCGCTGGGGCACATCTCAGCGGTCAACTCGCGGGATTCCCAGCGCTACGGAGGCACGAGCCGGTCTCACTCGATCCGGGCTGTGTGGGCAACAGCCCCATGCGCCGCGGACGAGCGGGCAGCGCGCAGCACCTTGAAGCCAAGGACGAGGGTGTGCCGGCTCAGTACGCGGAGTTGACCTTGTCGATCGAACCGTAGCGGTGCGCGGCGTAGTTGGCGGCGGCGGTGATGTTCGCGACCGGGTCGGTGGCGCTGTGGGCCGTGCCGTCGACGTGGTAGGCGTTGAAGGTGGGGTCGATCACCTGCAGCAGGCCCTTGGAGGGGATGCCCTGCTTCGCGTTGACGTCCCAGTTGTTCTGGGCGTTGGGGTTGCCGCCGGACTCACGCATGATGTTGCGCTTGAGGCCTTCGTAGCTGCCGGGGATGCCCTTGGCCTTCATGATCGCCAGGGACTGCTTGATCCAGCCGTCGAGATTGCCCGCGGTGCCGGTGGTGCCAGTGGTGCCCTTGGGGTCGGCGTGGCTGCCACTGGAGAGGGCTGCGACCTTGTGAGCGGCGTTCGCCTGCGGCGCTTCGGCGGCCTGCGCGGACGCCGGCATCAGGGTGAGCGCGACGGTCGCGGCGCCGGTGGTGGCGATGCCGGTCAGGGCGAGGGTACGGAGGCGGGCAAGGCGGCGGGGGGCGGTGATCGCGGTCATGAAGGGGTCTCTCCTGTGGGGACGTCGTAAAGGCGCCGGCCGGATGTCGGTCGCGGCCTGTAGGGCGTCGGGGCGAGGCCCCGTGCTGCCGGCACGACGGGCGGGCCTGGGATGTAGGCCCGGTGCGTCCCGCGGCTCCGGCAACGACAGACATGGTTAGCGGCGTGCCGAAACGGGCGCAAGAATGTGACGTACTACCCAACTACGGAGAAATGTCCAAAATTAGCCATTCTGAGGGCTTTATCGCCTGCTCGGGGCGGGACGGTCCTACTATTCACGGTAGGACGTGACATGGCTCTCGTGGGGGGCGTCACCCCCCACAGCGCGTCCTCTGCACCGTCGCCGAGGGCGGAAGGGTCCGGGGACACCCGTGGCCGCGCCCGTCGCCTCAGCCGCGGGCGGCCACGTACAGACTCTGGGTACTGCGGCCGAGCGGCCCCTTCTCGTCGTGCAGGGCGGACTCGGCCAGACCGATGCCCGCGCCGTCCACCATCGTCCGGGCGTCCAGGCAGACCCACTCGCCCTCGGGATGGCGGTGCAGGCTGACAGTGAGGTCGGCGTTGATGAAGACGTAGCGGCGGAAGTCCAGCTCGGCACTGACGCCGTTGCCCGAGTCGGCAGCCGTCAGCACCCGGCTGAGCGGCGTGATCTCCTCCCCCGCGACCAGGGGGACCCTCATCCGCATCCACGCGGTGGCCGGGCCGGACCCGAGGAACGAACCGGCGGCGAAGCGTACGTCCATGGCGGTGTGGTAGCCCTGCTCCCAGGGGACCGGGAAGAACGATTTCAGGGGTGCGGTCGAAGGCCCGGGCACCTGCCGGCCCGGCGACACCTGCGGTACCGAGTCCGGCACGGTCTTCATCAGCAACACGGTCGCCCGCATCACTTCCTGGCCGCCGTCGGGTGTGAGCACCGCCTCCACGAGCTCGACGGTGCGCCCGGCGCGCAGCACGCGTGTGGCCACGGTCAGCGGCCGTATCGGGACTGGGCGCATGATCTCGTAGGTGAGCCGGGCGACCCGCATGTCCGGCCGGCCGCCCGGCCGCTGCTCTACGGAGAGGGCGAGCAGGGCTGCGGGCGGGCCGGCGTGCTGGGAATCGGCGTCCCAGGGCCCGCGTGTGTAGGCGGTGGGCAGGAACCGGCCGGCGCTCTCCCGCTCGTAGAAGGCCTCGGCTTGCGACGTCGGCACAACTGCCCCTTCCTGCCGCGCGGACTCCCGACACCCTCATATTACTAAGCGCTTGTTCACTTTGCGGGAATTTCCGCAGGCGGATGCGCGCCGGCCCCGCAGCTGCGGCCACCATCAAGGCGACCAGTTCCTGCCGCTGTTCGCTGCGCACCTCTTCCTTGAGGCGGTCGAACGCCTGGTGCTCATCTGCCCCGTCACGGACGGCAGCTCAGGCCCCACGCAGGTCACGTGCGGGAAGGCGAGGGCCGCCCGCAGTCGCTCCCATGGCCGCAACCGCGTGAGCGGGACGCCGACCGAGGCCTGGACGAGTGCGCGCAACCGCGGCGGGGAGAGCCCACGTCAGCGGCGACGAAGCCGATGCGGGCGGCGGAGCCGATGCGGGCGGCGGAGCCGATGCGGGCGGCGGAGCCGACCCGCGTCAGGCCTCGCTGTCATCGGCGGGACGGTCCGCCTCCGTCCCGGGCTTCGCTGCGCGTTCCCGTGGGTCGTACTCCGGTCCGACGCCTTCGATCAGCAGTACGTCCCCCTCGATGTGGTCGATCCGAAGCCTCAGGATCTCCTGGTACGCGGGGGACGCGTACCAGGCACGCGCTGTGGCCAGGAAGAGGCGGGCTTCTGCACCGAGTTGCGCCAGGGCGGGGGCGATGCCGTGGATGTAGGGGTCGGCCCGCTGGATGTCGACGGACCGGAGGAAGGCGATGCGCTGCATGTGTCAGCTCACTTCTACGCGGGTGTGGGCGAGTGCGTGGGCGGCGTCGGCGTTGACCTGTGCGGGGGTGGGGGCGGCGAAGAGCAGGTGGCCGATGCGGGCCGGGTTGCCGTGGGCACTGCCGACGGCGGCACCGGGCGGGGTGGTGATCTCCTGGTCGACCAGGCCGTCGTGTCGGCCGAGGATGGTCACCCCGCGGAAGGTCCCGGCGCGCGGCGGGGTGAGGAACCGGATCGCGCACGCGCCGTCGCGGGGCGCGGGTACGTCCGGCTTCTCGTCGAGGACGGCCTGGAGGTAGGCCCGGGCCGCGTCGATGCCCGAGGCACGGCGTACGACGTCCACGAGGTGGTCTCCCGGCAGGCGGGCACCCACCTCGATGACGACGGGGCCCTCGTGGGGCGGGATCTTGAGTTCGGTGTGGGCTACGCCGTTGCGGATACCGAGCGCCGAAAGGGCCCGTTCGACGGCCGTCTGCACGGCGTGGAGATCGGCGGGCGGCAGGGCGGCGGGGCACGTGTGACCGGTCTCGGCTCCGTAGGTGCCGCCGGTGGTGTGCTTCTCGACCAGGGGCAGGTGGAAGTGCTCCTCGCGCCAGACCACGGTGTCGAGGCTGAACGCCGGGCCGGGGACGTACTCCTGGACGACGACACGCTGGTCCATGGGCAGGCCGTGCGGGGTGGCGATCGGCCAGGACTGGGCGTGCTGTACGGCGGTGTCGAGCTGTTCGGGGCTCTCAGCCACGCTGGTGCTCCGGGAGACGCCCCGCTCGGCGGGTTTGACGACGACCGGGAATCCGACGCCGGCGCGGCCGAGGGCATGGGCCGCCTGCCAGGCCGTGTGCACGCTGACCGTTCTCGGCGCGGGCACGTGGCCCGCGTGAAAGGCCCGGGCCATGTCCGCCTTGTTCCGGCACGCCTGGGCGCGCCGGGGGTCGTTCCCGGGCAGGCCCAGGTGGTTTGCCAGGTGAGCGACGAGCGGGGTGAAGAACTCCCGGCAGCCGGCGATCGCGTCGATGCCCGTCGCCTCGGCGAACGCGGCCAGGTCCGCCAGCGCCCGGTCGGGGTCGGTGAGGTCGGTGAACACCGTGCCGTGGATCTTGTCACGCAGAGCGGCGGGGTAGCTCTCGTAGACGTCCTCCTGGGTCGCGACGAAGACGTGGGCGCCGAGTGCGCGGGCGGCATCCAGTACACAGGGTCCCGAGTTTGCGAGCGCTTCGATCAGCAGAATCCTCTTCACGCCGCGCAGTAGACCGCACCCGCCGGGCCGGGGCCATGAACGTAACCCCCAGAGCAGGACGTTGATTTCACGACCTCGGTTGTAGCAAGCTCCAGCCGCCGGCGAAGGCACGGATCCCACGGGGTGGATTTGCGGAAGCGACAACGGGACCGGGCGCACCCGGGTGGAGACAGACTGTGCCCGCCCCGCTCGCCGGCCGCACTTCGGCGCTGCACGGGCGCCGGGACCGGCGTGCTCCTCCCGGTCCGGCGCCGCCGAGCGTCGCCATGGTGAAGGCGCATCCGAACCGGATGACCTCTGAAGCGCAGCCCGTCGGAACCGGCACGGAAGGAGGCAGCGTCCATGGGTGCGCAAGATCACTCATGAGCACAAAGGAGTTCGAGATGACCGGCACGGCCACCCGTTACCTCTATCTCGTGCGGCACGGCGAGGCGTCGCCGGACGAGAGCGGGCTGACAGAGGACGGCCGTCGGCAAGCCACGCTGCTCGGCCGGCGTCTCCGGGACACCCCCCTCGCCGCTGTCCACCATGGTCCGCTGCCCCGGGCAGAGCAGACGGCACGTCTCATTGGCGACCAGCTGAAGAACGTCCCTCTCCACGGATCGGAAGTTGCCGGGGACTACGTCCCCTATGTGCCGGCGAGGGACGAACTCCCGGAGGAATCAGCGGACTTCTTCCTGCGCTTCCTCGCCGGCGCCACTGACGAGGAGCGGGATCACGGGCCTGCGCTGGCCCGCCGGGCGCTGGAGCTGTTCACCGGGCCGGTCGGGGGAGAAGAGGAGCGGCACGAACTGGTCGTCACCCACAACTTCCTCGTCGCCTGGCTCGTCCGGGACGCCATGCATGCGCCGAAGTGGCGTTGGCTCGGCCTCAACCACGCCAACGCCGCGCTCACGGTCATCCGATACGCGCCCGGTCGGCCGGCCTCCGTCCTCGCCTCCAACGACATGCGCCATCTGCCGGCCGAGCTGCGCTGGACCGGCTTTCCCGGGTTGCACATCTGACTGCGCGCCAGGCCGAGGGCGACCGGGCGCTGACCGTCGCGCCGCCGCTGCCGCCGTGGAGGCGGCCGCCACGACCAGCCGCAGTCCGTGCGGCGAGGCCGGCCCCGCCTGGTCCGTGCAGTGCGGCAGCCGCCCCGCCAACGGGTGGAACGTGTCCTCGCCGGCCCGGCGCGCAACCGGCGCCGGGTCGGTGCCAGGTCGGTCACCGAACCCCAGCTGCAGGCCGACAGCGGTGGCGAAACAACTCGGTGCAGCGCGGCCCCATGCCAGCGATACCGGTCACGGTGCGGGTGGCCGCGGCCGGTGCGGGCCGGCCGGGGACGAGGCCGGGGAGGCGCCGCGGCCGGTGCGGGCCGGCCGGGGTGGAGGCCGGGGAGGCGTGGCCATGCCGGCCCGTGTGGCTTTCCCGATCCTGTCACCAGTAGGCCGTCAGGGCGGCCGGCCTCACGTCGTCCGACCGGCTGTCCCCCTCGGCTCCGGCCGTACCCGGGACGGAGCGGTTTCGTCGCGGGCTCTCCGCGCCCGGGTGCGAGCCGGGTGCAGACGTCCAGCGGTGAGACACCGGTGCCGGGGACCGCGCCGAGATCAGCTCTCCCACGACCAGTCCGCCACCTCGGGCAGGTCCGTCCCGTTCTCGCGGATCCAGACGTGATGGCGCTGCCGGGTGTCCTCCATGCGCTGGCGTACGGCCGCCGCCCGCACGGCCAGACCAGGGACGCGGTCGATGACGTCCATCACCAGGCGGTAGCGGTCCAGGTCGTTGCGGACCACCATGTCGAACGGTGTGGTCGTGGTGCCGATCTCCTTGTAGCCGCGCACGTGCAGGTTGCGGTGACCGGTGCGCCGGTAGGCGAGGCGGTGGATCAGCCACGGATAGCCGTGGTACGCGAAGATCACCGGTTTGTCCGCGGTGAAGAGCCCGTCGTACTCGAAGTCGCCCAGACCGTGCGGGTGTTCCTCGCTCGGCTGGAGCCGGGCGATGTCGACGACGTTCACCACCCGCACCACGAGCCCGGGCAGGTGGCGGCGCAGCAACTGGGCCGCTGCCAGCACTTCCTGGGTGGGTACGTCCCCGGCGCAGGCCAGCACCACGTCGGGTTCACGCGTGCCGTCCTCGGTGCCGGCCCACTCCCAGATACCGGCGCCGCGGGCGCAGTGGACCTTCGCCTGTTCCATCGACAGCCAGTCGAAGCACGGCTGTTTGCCGGCGACGACGACGTTGACGTAGTCGCGGCTGCGGAGCACATGGTCGGCCACGCACAGCAGGGTGTTGGCGTCCGGCGGCAGGTAGACCCGCACGACTTCCGGGCTCTTGTTCAGCACGTGGTCGACGAAGCCGGGGTCCTGGTGGGAGAAGCCGTTGTGGTCCTGGCGCCACACATGGGAGGTCAGCAGGTAGTTGAGGGAGGCGAGAGGAGCGCGCCAGGGCAGGCGGCGGGTGGTGCGCAGCCACTTGATGTGCTGGTTGACCATCGAGTCCACGATGTGCACGAACGCCTCGTAGCAGGAGAACAGCCCGTGCCGGCCGGTGAGGAGGTAGCCCTCCAGCCAGCCCTGACAGGTGTGTTCGGACAGGATCTCCATCACCCGGCCGTGCCGGTCGAGGTGCTCGTCGACCGGGAGGGTGGCGGCCTGCCAGGCCTTGCCGCTGGCCGCATAGACCGCCTGGAGCCGGTTGGAGGCGGTCTCGTCGGGGCCCACGAGGCGGAAGTCGCGCCGGCCGGAGGTGGCCGCCATGACGTCCTGCAGCATGTCGCCGAGCACGCGGGTCGGTTCGTGCAGGGTCGCACCGGGTTTGTCGACGGCCACGGCGTAGCGCTCCAGCGGTGGCAGGGGCAGCTCGCGCAGCAGGAGCCCGCCGTTGGCGTGCGGGGTCGCACCGAGCCGACGGGCGCCCCGCGGGACGCAGGCCAGCACGTGGGCGCGCGGGGCGCCGTGCTCGTCGAACAGTTCCTCGGGCCGGTAGGAGCGCATCCACTGCTCCAGTCGGCGCAGGTGTTCGGGGGTGTCACGGACGGCCGCGAGCGGCACCTGGTGGGCGCGCCAGGTGCCCTCGACCGGCAGTCCGTCGACCTCTGCCGGGCCGGTCCAGCCCTTGGGTGTGCGCAGGACGATCACCGGCCAGCGGGGCCGGTCGGTGACCCCGTCCTGGCGGGCGGCGCGCTGCAGGGCGGCGATGCGGTCGACGGCGGTGTCCATCGCCTCGGCCATCGCACGGTGGACGGCGGCCGGGTCGTCGCCGGTGACATGGACCGGCTCGTGGCCGTAGCCGCGGAGGAGTTGGTCGAGTTCGGCCTCGGGCAGGCGGGCCAGCACCGTCGGGTTGGCGATCTTGTAGCCGTTCAGATGCAGGATCGGCAGCACGGCGCCGTCGTGGACCGGGTCGAGGAACTTGTTCGAGTGCCAGGAGGCGGCCAGCGGGCCGGTCTCCGCCTCTCCGTCACCGATCACACAGGCGACCAGCAGTCCGGGATTGTCCAGGGCGGCGCCGTAGGCATGGGACAGGGAGTAGCCGAGCTCCCCACCCTCGTGGATCGAGCCCGGGGTCTCGGGCGCGACGTGGCTGGGCACCCCGCCCGGGAAGGAGAACTGCCTGAAGAGCCGGGCCATGCCGGCCGCGTCCCGGGTGACGTCCGGATAGGTCTCGGTGTACGACCCCTCCAGCCAGGAGTTCGCCAGAACGGCCGGACCGCCGTGGCCGGGCCCCCAGATGCACACGGCGTCCAGGCCGCGGGCCTTGATGACGCGGTTCAGATGGGTGTGGACCAGGTTGAGGCCCGGCGAGGTGCCCCAGTGGCCGAGCAGCCGCGGTTTGACGTGTTCCGGCCGCAGCGGTTCGGTCAGCAAGGGGTTGGCCAAGAGATAGATCTGACCCACGGAGAGGTAGTTCGCGGCGCGCCAGTGGGCGTCCAGGGTGGCGAGCTCCTCGTCCGTGAGTCCGGCGGACACCTGCTGCGTGTCGAGGGACATCTGTGGTCCTTCCCGGTTCGGGCGCGGTCGGGGTGTGACGCACGCCGGGCCTCGCGCTGGGGGCACAGCACGTCACCCTCCGGCGAACCGACCGGTGTGCGACAGGGTCCGTTCGGCCCCGTCGCCGGGCCGAACCGTCCGTACTTCGGGCCGCCCTCATGGCGCGGGGTCCACCCCGTAGAGCCTCTGCCCCCGCACCGGCTCACGCTCGGTGACCGGCTCCGGATGGACGCGCAGGAACACCCTCTCGGGGGGACAGCGGCCGGAAGGGCGGGGCGATCCGAGTGAGCGGCTCCCGCTCGGCGGGGCCCGGTCCGGATACCGTAGCCACGTGCTGGCTGCCTGAGGCGCTGGAGGAGTGAGCGGTATGGAGATCACGACGTCGCAGAAGATCACCACGTTCTTGATGTTCGAAGGCCACGCCGAGGAAGCGATGACCTTCTACGTCTCTCTCTTCGACGACGCCGAGGTCATCGGCGTCACCCGCTACGGTGCCGAGGGCGAGGGCAGGGAGGGGAGCGTGCAGCACGCGACGTTCTCACTCGCCGGCCAGCAGTTCATGTGCATCGACAGCCCCGCGAAGCACGGCTTCACCTTCACACCCGCGGTCTCGCTCTTCGTGCAGTGCGAGAGCGAACATGAGATCGACCGCCTCTACGCGGCCCTGGCCGACCGGGGCACGGAGCTCATGCCGCTGGGAGACTACGGGTTCAGCAGGAAGTTCGGCTGGATCAACGACCGGTTCGGCGTCTCCTGGCAACTGAGCCTGCCGGCCTCAGCCGGTAACGGCAGCTGAGAAGGGCGGTTCAGCCGCGCCGTGCCGCCGAGCGGCGGCGGCTCCGGGTACGGCCGGTGCCGCGCCCTCCGCCTGCACGGCATATGATCACGAGCATGTCCGTCCTCCACGAGCGTTCCGCCCTCAGTCAACTGGCGCCCGCTGAGCGGCTCTTGGGCTACGGCACCGTCGTCCCCGCCAAGAGTGCCAAAGGCCTCGGTCCGAGCATCACCCGTTCCCTCGCGAACGATCTGGTCAACACGGTCGGCGCCGAATCCGGTGGAGCCGGAAGCATCGCCGCGCAGATGCCGAACACCTCCGGCGCGCTGCTGCTGCGCGTGACCGACCAGCGCATCGGACTCGTCCAGCCCCTGGACGGCTCCCCGGTGTGGGAGGTGCCGCGGTCCTGGGTGGCCCGCGTCGAACGCCGGCCACGGACCCAGCTGATGGCCCGCTTCCGGCTGCACTACGCCGACGGCTCCTGGCTGGCCTTCCTCACCATGCGACGCCGCACGATCGAACAGTTCCGCTCGCTCATCGGCTGACCACGTTCCGGACCCACCCCGGACAGAGAACCGCCGTCGCCTTGACCCGTACAACTGTCAGCTGGCCGCACCGCGTTCGGCGGCCGACTTGGCCCTGGCCGGGAAGAACATGCCGACAGGCGCCCCAGCCACGACACAGGAGACGGGCGGGATCTTCTCGGGTCGCCCGCAGCCACCCACGCCGCGTCCGAGCGGCCCGCCGCCGCCCCCATCCCCACGCCGGTCTGCCCCGACGGCCCAGACCATGGGCCGGCGGCAGAGGGGGCGCGGACCTCCAGCCCGACCGGGTCAATATGACCTGGACCACACATCTACAGGTCTTCCGCCGCCGCCAGTGGAGGCGTAGGTTCCACTTACCCCGCGACGGCGCCTTCCAGGCGCTGGTCCGCCAGTCCCGGGCGGCGGACCAGCGGGGGCCAAATCCACACACCTGCGACGGGACCACCGCCGTACTGAATCCGGCCCGACGGGCCGGGGCCGACCTGAGTGCCCTCGCCCAGGAACCGCTGGGCGAGGGGCCGCTGGTCGCATGGGTCCCGGCCACGGCGCCGGCCCACCGAACCGGCATGATGATCAGCATGACTTCGATCGCCCAGACCCCGATCACCGGCCTGGACCTCACAGGTTTCACCGAGCGTGAGCCCGGCCTGTGGACCGATGCGGCGGGGCTCGTCCTGTCGGTCCACTTCTTTCCCCTCATCCCAGACCTGCCGGCCCCGCTGCACGAGCAGGAGCGGCTGCGGTTCGGGAGCGCCCAGGGCGCCGCCGGATCCGGGGGCGGCCTCATCGAGGCGGTGGTGGGAAGCGTGGACGGCGTCCCGGCGCTGCGCCAGCTGATCAAGATGCCGCTGCAGAGCAGGCAGGGACAGGCCTTCATCGGCAGTTGGACGCTGCCGAAGGACCGCTGCAGCACCGTGGTGAAGGTGCAGGCCGCGGAGGGCGCCACGACCGGCCTGCGGGAGGCCATGGTGATGAACCAGGTGGGGCCGGCCGGCTATTTCCAGCCCCACCCGTACGCCGGCGGCGGGCAGTTCGGCGGTCTGCCGTACCACGTGGCCGACCTGGAGCAGTGGGATGCCCAGTTCCCCGACCACCCGCTCACCTTGGTGCGCGCCGCCCTGCGCCGCATCACGCCGACCGTCACCCTCCACGATCAGTTCAAGGCCCTGCCGCCGTTCCCCGGCCCGACACCACCCCACAACCACCCCGGCCCGGCTCCGACCCCGACTCCGGCCCCCTACGGCGGCCCGGTCCCGCCCGCACACCCCGGCCCCGCCCCTGCGCCACATCCCGCCCCCTCCCCCCTGCCACATCCCGCCCCCTCCCCTCTGCCACACCCGGGCCCGTCCGCGCCGCCCGCACCCCGACGCGGGTGGTTCCGCCGTAAGGGCGTCTAGGCCGTTTCCCGCCGCCATCGGCTCGCCCGCCTGGGTGTCATCTGACTGGCGCCCAGGGGGCACGGACCGAGCCTCCATGGACCGAGCACTGCTACTGGTCCAAGGTCATCGTGCCCTGGGTGTAGCGCATGCCGTATTTCTCGCCGACCACGTTGACCTCCTCCAGGTCCATCGCGCCACTGGCGGCCCTGACTGCGCGGCCGGCCTCGAAGAGATCTTCCCTACGTCCGCCCCTGGAAGTCGATCTCCATCTCGCCTTCCAGTACATAGACGAACTCGTCCATGAGCTCGTGAACGTGGGGCGGGACATCGACGTCCAGGCGGTTCTCCAGGACGGCGAGTCGGCCTCCGCTGTCAGCGGTGGCGACCTTGACACCGAAGCCGGGCGGCAAGGGGACCCGAGTCTGCCGGGTCTCTCCGGGCCGCAGCAGAACAAAACGGTCAGCGGGGCACCGCGGTGGCCCTCGACGACATCGCACGCCGTGCCGGGGTGGGCGCAGGCACCCTGTATCGCCGGTTCCCCGACCGCGACGCGCTGATCCGGCAGGTCATCGTCGACGGCTTCGAAGTCCGCCTGGCCGCGGTGCAGGCGGCCCGTCAGGAACTGGCCGATCACCGCAGGCGCGTTGGAGCGGCTGTTCCGGCGCGTGGTGGAACAGCGCGAACGCCTCGTGCTCCCCTTGATCGGCGGACCGGTCGTACGTGACCCACGGGTGCAGGAACTCCAACACTCCATTCACAGCAGCGTCGAGGAGATCATCGCGGCCGGCCAAGCCGCCGGCGTCGTACGCGACGATGTCACCGCGGAGGACCTGATCACCGCGGCTGCCATGGCCTGCCGGCCCATGCCACATCTGCCCGGCGAGGTAAGCGCGGCGCTCGCCGTCCGGCACGTGGCGGTCTACCTGCACGGGCTGCGCCCCGAAGGTGCCACACCGCTGCCCGGGCCGCGCCCTCACCCGCGGGCCTCGGTCGGCATGTCGCCATGGAGCCGTGCGATCCGAAGGAAACGCGCTGAGAGGTCCTGGCAAGGCGTTGGACGTGAGGCGGCACGTGGGCCGGCCGACGAGACCGGCAACGGCCGGGACCTTGTCCAGCGGGGGCAGCAACCGGGTTCTCGCCGCGCCTTCTACTGTAGACAGCAGTACGAACCTGAAGGGGGCGGAGGACATGACGACGTGGGCACTGGTTGTCGAGACGACGTTGGGGTCCGGGGAGCACAAGCACATGGAAGCCCACGTGGTGGCACACCTCGCCGGAACTCGTGCTGAGGCGCTCGCGGAGTTGGAACGGCGGGCCCGGAGCCACTCACCCGAGCATCCCAGAAGTCCCAGGCGGCGTCGGCTCCTTCGGGACGGCGACGGTTTCCTCGTCGTCGTGGACGGGGCATGGCAGTCCTTCGCCACGCGGTTCACGGTGGCGGAACTGCTGGAGGACTCCGCCGCGCCCGCCGCCCCGGAACCCGCGGAGGCGCCGACCGAGCCCATCGCTGCACCGGACGACCCGGTAGAGCACGTCGAGCCGGTGGAGCACATCAAGCAGGTCGTGCCGGTGGAGCGGGTCGAGCGGTACGCGGACGGGGTGCCGGTCAAGCCGGCGTGGCTGGGGCGCGACGACCTGCCGTGAGTTCGCGTACCGCCGAATCGGTGCGAATGCCCAGGCCGCCGGAGGTCTGACCAGCACCGCCCTGGGTGCCGAGGGCGCGAGGGCGGCCGTCCATCACGACAGCGACTCCTCCCGCGCCAAGGCCGAGGACGATGACGTGCCCTCGCCTACCCCGAGTCCTCGGCCGTGGACGGCGACCGCGCCAAGATCGAGGGCATCGTCCTGCCGGTACACCACCCGATGAAAAAGTGCCGGGCCCTCACCCGCCGACGAGGGCCACGAGCTTGATGAAGACCAGGTCGGGGTCGGCGCCGAGATCCACGACCTCGTCGAGGTCCTCGACCTGGCGATCACCGGCCAGCACGAAGAACCCGTTGGCCAGGAAGGCCCGTTCGGCGATCGCGGCCTGACGCTCCCAGTCGATGCGGCGGGACTCACGAAGACGGTAGCCGTTCAGCTCGGTCTCGGCGTCGTCGGGGCGGACGAGGCCGTTGAAGTGGTTGCCCGGGCGGGCGTTGTACCGGGCAACCTCCTCCTGGACCCGGAGCCTGATCAGCTCCCGTACGGTCATCCGTTCCGGCAGACCGGCGACCTCCCACTCGGTGACCGGCTTGCCCGTCGCGGTCTCGTCCCGGAACGTCACGGTGGCCATCAGGCACCTCGCTTGATCTGCAGGAGAATGGACTCGTCGGTGATCTTCGTGTCGGCGGCGAGCAGGAACGCCTTGCTCAGGATCAGGGAGAGCCGTTCGTCCTCGAACGGCAGGAAGACCTTGCCGTCGCCCTTGCCGCGTGACGGGACGATGCACAGATAGCTGTCGTCCGGCCCCATCAGGACGTTGGCCGAGCCCAGATGGATCTTGTACGTGCGCACATCGCCCCGGACGACCAGGAAACGGCCGTCGAGCGCACACCGGTCGGAAATCCTCAGACGCGGCAGGATCCGTACGAGCGCCTCCCGGCGGACCTCGGCACTCGCCGTCAGCTCACCGAACGCGGCCGCCCAGACGGCGCCGCGCGCCAGGTTCCCGTCGTTCTGGTGGACGAGGTAGTGGTAGTGGTAACCGCCGCCGAGCCAGCCGGTGTGCGCCCCGCTTGTCCTGCTGCACAGCGCATCGCCCTCGGCCAGCGCCCGCAGGACGTCGGCCACGAGGTCCCGTGCCGCCGCCGCTTCCACGAGGTCGAGGCACGTCCGCCGCCATCTCTGGCCGGGACGCGGACCCGACAGGCTCGCCAGGTGCCTTGCGAAGTCCGCCAGTTCCGGCGTCGGAGAGGTCTTGGCACGGTCCCGCAACGGGGCTGCCCAGGGAGCGTGGGCGGGGATCAGCCCGTCGGGGATGTGCGCCTGGTCCACGCTCGCGAGCAGCACGCGCAGGCGCTGGCCGAGCGACGCGCGCCCGCGTGCCTCGACAGCGGTCTTCATCAGCTGCGTGTGCGCATGCCGCAGCCAGGGCATGACGGCGCGGCGGCCGTCGGCGTCGAGCTGGTCGACGGCGTTCAGCACCAGCCGCAGTGAGCCGGCGAACCAGAAGCCCATGTCGTACTCGGTGGCGCGGAGCAGCATCACCGCGACCTCGTCGGGCGTCCAGCCGCGCAGCCGGGAGATCAGTGACTCGATCTCGGCGTCGTACTGCCACAGGCTCGTGCCGCCGAAGCGGGCGGCCAGCATGAGGCAGAGGACCGCGGCCCTGCCCTCCTCGTCCGTGCAGGCCGCGAGCCGGCGGTCGATCTCGGCCCGGGTCGCCGCGCCCTCCGCCCCGGATCGCCGGCGCTCATGCCCCATGGCTCGCCGGAACTCGGCGCGTTGGCGTTCCAGGAGGTCGACGAGCCAGCCGACGCGGTCGAGCGCGGCGGACCGCACGCCGTCGAGCGAGTCGCTCCTGCGGGATTCTGCCATCAAGGCGTCGTAGAGCATGGCGGGATGATGACAGGGGGCACTGACAACGCGGGGGCCTCCCCCTGAGTGGTGGACACGCTGATACTGGATCTGCTTGATCCGGAGGAAGCGAGAAGACCGCCGATGGCGATGAAGGACTATTCGGA
>NZ_JBVJVY010000037.1:0-73811 GCF_055603265.1 Streptomyces sp. NPDC037288 | reverse complement strand
CTGAGGGAAGGTGACGGATATCGGCATGCCCACACCGACCGTCTGCCCGTCGGATATGTTCACCCGCGCCTGCGCGAGCACGGCGGGCTCCGGCAGGGACGGAGCCGGGCGCCCCTCGGACGTCCTGCCCGTGCCGTCGTCGTCGCCCTTGGCCTTCGCGGGCGCCGCGGCGGAGGCCCGGGCATCCGCCGCGCCGTCGGCCGTACGAACGCCGGTCCCCGCGTCCGTCGAGCAGCCGACGGCCGAGAGCAGAGCGATACAGGTCGCGACAGCGGCGCCGAGACGGCCGGCGGTCCGACCGGCCGAACGGTCCAAGTGCATGTGAATCCCCCCAAGTAAGGTGCGGTATCGCCTCCTATACGCCCGGGACCGGGCCCGGGTTGCATCGGATCGGAACTTCGTACGTACGCCGGGCAAGGCCCCGGCGGCGGCAAGCGGGTGAAAGGGCCTGACAGAGTCAGGCCGGCCGCCTCCTCGCAGCGATCCGCTGCCGGGAAGCCTCGTACAGCACGGCGGTCGCGGCGTTCGCGGCGTTCAGCGAACTCGCCGAGCCGGTCATCGGAATGCTGACCGTGTGGTCGCACAGGCCCCGCCAGGAGCTGCTCAGCCCGGACGTCTCGTTTCCTACCAGCAGCAACACCGGCTGGGTGAAGTCGAAGTCGAAGACATCACAGTCCCCCTTCTCGTCGGTACCGACCAGCGCGATCGACTGCCCTTCGGCCCGCTTCGCCTCGATCCAGGCCATCACGTCGCCGGGCGAGGGCACGCGTACCGCGGGGACGGCGAACAGGGAACCGGTGCTCGCCCGCACCGACTTGGGGTCGTACACGTCGGCCGCGTGTCCCGACACGATCAGCCCGTGCGCCCCGAAGGCGTCCGCTGACCGGATGATGCTGCCGATGTTCCCAGGGCTGGTCGGCCGGTCGAACAGGACACCCAGGAAGGTGCCGTCGGCGTCGAACCGGCCGAGGTCGTCGGCCGGCATCCCGACGACGGCGACGAGCTCGGGCGCGTCTTCGTTCTTCTCCCCGAGGTCCGCCAGCATGTCCGGCGCCATGGCGACCCGCTCGGCGTCGACACTGTGCAGCAGGTCCTGCGCCCACTGCGACAACGTCCGCCTGCCGTCGTATACCAGCGCCTTGACGGGCCAGCCGTACCGGACCGCCATCGAGATGGGACGGACACCCTGCACCAGGAACTCGCGCAGGCGCGTTCGCTTGTTGCGGTTGTTCAGCAGCGACTCCCACTGCTGAAAGCGGGCGTTGCGGGAGGTGATGCGCTGGACCGGTGGCACGTGTTCTCCAAGCTGAGCCGCTACTGATGGCCTGTTCACGCCAGCCTAAGGATTCCGTGGAGCCGTGACCGGGCGGGTGCCCCGCCAACGGCCCGCTCACGGGTGGCCCACGGTTTTGGAACTGCCCGACGTCGACCTGCTGCTGCGCACCGGAGGCGACCAGCGGACCTCCAACTTCCTGCCCTGGCAGGCCACCTACGCCGAACCGCTCTTCCTCGACACCTGCCGGCCGGACGTGGACCGCCGAGACCTGTGGCACGCCATCGAGCAGTACACCGGGCTCCCCGAACGTGGGTCACCCTCACCCGCGAAGGAAGGCAGGCCCTGGACGCCGAACTCCGTGCCCTCCGCGCACTCGTGCTGCGCCTGGAGACCCCAGGCCGCCTGCCCGGCTCACCCGACACGTGATCACCGCTCCAGGGGGTCGGTCCGAGGCCGGTGCAAGGCCTCGTGGCGGTTCGACGTCGTGGTCCTTGCTCCACTCGTTGATCTTGCCGGTCCTGATACGGGAACCTGAGCCCGACCGACCTGGAAGGAGACGCACGTGGCCCTCCCCTGGGGACTCCTGATATCCACCGCGGGAGGCATCGCCGCCACCGTCGTGGGTGTCATCGCGGGTGGTGTCGTGGGGCGGCGCAGCCAGAACCGCCAGTGGCTCCAGGAGTCGCGGACCGCCGCCTACGAGAAGTTCCTCCAGGCGTTCGGCGCCGTGGAGATGGAGCTTCGCGAGGCGTTCGTCGACAGACGCGCACCCGCCGTCGTCTGGGGTCCGTTCAATGCCGCCCTGCAGTCGATGTCCCTGGTGGCAAGCCAGGAGGCCATGGCGGCGGCCGAGCGGATCTGCTACTTCATCGAGGAGTTCACGATCCTGTTCCATGGCCGGCAGCCGACGGATCTGGAAGAACTCCGGCCGATTCACGGAGGGTTGTACGAGGCACACCTGAGCTTCGTCAACGCGGCCCGTCGGTCACTCGATCCGAGTCAGGAGCATCTCGTCCAGGCGCTCGGCGGGCCGTCAGCCTGGTACGGCGTGGAGTCCGCCTGGGCGCCCGGAGACGGGGCAGCAGGATAGGGCCGTCCGTCCTCGCGGCTGTGCAGCGAGGGCCTCAGCCCGGGGCCGTCAGCTTGGGAAGCTGCGATCGTTTGCGGCTGAAGGGGTCGCCTTCGGCTGGGACCAAGACGACGAGTAGGACGCTGTCGAGCGGGGTCGGTTGTGTCAGTGGCTGCTGTTAGCGTCCGGCCGTTCTGGAAGGCTGGATGGGGAGGGGCGTATGGGCGCGTCGGGGTGGGACTATTCCGTCCCCTATCAGGAGGATCTCGTCGGGGCTTTCGAGGGGCTTCGGCGGAAGGTCTTCGAGGAGCGGGAGTACTACTGGGGTCCTGGTGCCGACTGGACGCCGGAGGAGGAGCGGCTGCCGTGGCCGCAGACCATGGACGAGCTGTGGGAGCACGAACTCGTCCAGCACGAGGGGACGCACTCGATCCTCGACATCCTCCGGATCATCGGGCCGGATGAGGATCCGGACTACTGCACGATGAAGCAGGTGACCGAGGAGGAGGCGCTGCGTGTCCTGGGCAGGCGGAAGCTCACCCGGGCCGACGTGCCGCGTCTCGAGGAATTCGACCACTGGCGTTGGTACGGTCGGTGCGCCGTGCTCCACGACGATGAGGGTGAACCGAAGGAGATCTACTTCTGGGGCTACTCCGGCGACTGAGCCGCTCCAGGGCTTCCTGCCAGGTGGTCATGACGCCGGAAGACGGAGGGCACCGGCCCGGACGGACGGTTGTCGCCGGGGCAACCTCGCAGCGACAACCGACCGGGCTGAGTGGGTCGCACCGGCCTCGTGCGGCTTGCGGCTCACTGCCGAACCGTTGGCCCTGCGGGACGCGGTTCGCGCGTTCGGCCCGCTCATGGACCGGGTGCCACATCCTCGGCCTTCCAACCCGCAAAGCGCACGTGATCTGCCGTCGTACCGGAAAACCTCACCGATCGAGGGCAGGCTCGTCGGCCTGTGTGTCCCGGGTCGGCGTGGCCGGGCGTGCGTCGGCGGTTCGTCCCTCGTCCCTCCCAGGCGTCCTGTGTGCCCCCCGGCGCCGGTCACGCCTCCGCCCGGTTCAGGGCATGGGCAGGCGCAGGGCGAGGAGGGCGATGTCGTCGGTGCTGCCGGGGGGCACCCGGGCGGACAACCGGTCGCAGAGGGTGTCCAGCGGTTCGTGCACGAGGGCGAGGGCATGGCGGCGCAGTCGGTCGAGCCCGGCGTCCAGGTCGCTGCCGGGAACCTCGATCAGGCCGTCGGTGTAGAGAAGGAGTGTGGATCCCGGCGGCAGGGCGTGGGTGGCGCTCGGCCGATGGCTGCTGCCGCCCAGGTGGGTTCCGAGGATCAGTCCCTGCCCGGCTTCGAGGTACTGCGCGTTCCCGTCGGGGGTCAGCAGAAGGGGCGGCGGGTGCCCGGCGCTGGTCCACTGCAGCGTGTAGGGGCCGGTGTCCGGGCCGTCCACCCGGGCGAGTACGAGGGTGGCCATCGACACGGCCGTGATGGCGTGCATGGCATCGTCGAGTCGGTCCACGACGGCACCGGTCGGCCCCGTGTGGTCCCAGGCGAGGGAGCGCAGGATGCCGTGCAACTGCGCCATGCCGGCCGCGGCCGTCAGATCGTGGCCCAGGACGTCGCCGATGACCAGGGCGAGCGTGCCGTCCCTCAGTGTGAACGCGTCGTACCAGTCGCCCCCGACCTGCGAGCCGGCCGGAGCGGGCTGGTACCGGGCGGCCAGCTGGATGCGGCCGTGCTCCGGCAGCGGGGGGAGGAGGTTGCGCTGCATGGCCTCGGCGACCTCGCGCTGCCGGCCGAACCGGCGGGCGTTGTCGATGACCGGGCCGACCCGGCGGCCGATGTCGCTCGCCACGTCCAGATCGCCGGTGTCGAAGGGCCGTGCCGGGGCGCTGCGCACCAGTGTCAGGGCGCCGGTGACCTGCCGGCCGGCGCTCAACGGCACCGTGATGACCGATGTCGCGCCGGTCGCTTCCAGGAAGGCGTGGTGGACGGCGGCCAACGGTGAGTCCGGCGGTGCCCCCATGCCGGAACGGTTCCGCAGGACGGGGCCGCCTCCGTTCAGCACCTGGACCAGGGCCGAGTGGGCCGCTTCCCCGGTCGGCGGCGGAAGGTGTCCGCGCCAGTCCTCCTGCCCGGCGTCGCGACCCTCCGGGCCGGTCACCGCCACCCGGTGCACCTGACGGGAGCCGACCCGCAGGTCCACCGCCGCGAAGTCGGCGAAACGGGGAACCAGGAGCCGGCTCAACCGGGCGAGGGCCTCGTCCACCTCCAGGGTCTGACCGAGCACTTCGGTGATCTCCGCGACGAGCGTCAACCGCTCGGCGCGGCTCTCCAGAGCGGTCGTACGAGCGGCTCGTTCCGCCTGTTCGGTACGCTCCGCCCGCTCGGCACGTTCCGCGCGTTCCCTGGGGGCGCGGTGGTCCGCAGCGGTCTCGACAGTGATCACGACCATGCCCAGGGAGACACCGTCCCGCCTCAGAGGAGTGGCCGACCAGGAGATCGGGACCAGCCGTCCGTCCCCCCGCAGGCACCTGTCGTCGTCCCCGCGTGCCGGACGCCCCTCGGCCAGTGCCCGCAGCAGTGGGCAGTGCTCGCGTGGGATCCGGGCGCCTCCCGGATCCCGATGGCACAGGTCGTGCAGGTCCTGCCCGTCCACCACCGCTGCCGCGCGCCCCAGCAGCCGTTCGGCGGCCGGGTTGACCGCGACGATCCGCCCCGCCGGGTCGATCACGGTCACCGCCGTGCCCAGCTGCTCGACGACCCGCTGCCACAGTCCCGGTTCCGCCGCCGACAGCCGCCACTCGTGCTTTCCGCCGGGCCTCACGTCCTCCACGATGCCGCTATCCCCTTCACGGCGCACTCCACCGGTGCCTCGGTCTTCCAGGCCGCAGAAGACGCCGGTGCCCGTCGGTTCCGTACGAGAACGAGAATCCGGCCGCACGCCCGACGCGACGGCGCCTCCGCGACACCGCTGTACGGCGGCTCCGGTCGTGTCCGTCACTGCCGGTAGGGGATCGCGTCGGCCGTCGCGGCCCTCGTCGTGAGGGGTTGCCGAAACCGGCTCGGAACTGGGACACGGCGGGAGCGCGCACGTACCGGAGGAAGGCGGCCAGGTCGGCGAGGCCGGCGGGGATGGTGAAGACGCCGACGATGCCGCAGGCGCCGCGGGGCCGGTGCCGCAGAGGTGGTTCAGCTGCGCCCGCGGCGGGACGCCGGCGGTGTGCGTCAGCGGCTGCCGGGCGGCTACGGCGGCGAGTGGGCGGCCGGTGACCTCGGGCCAGAAGGTGCCGAGCGGCTCGGCTGTGCGGCGGTCAAGGCTCCTCGTCCGGCGGTCGACCCGGCTGTCGGCGTCCCCCTGCCGAAGGCGACGCCGGTGATCACCTGTACCTGGACCCCATGCAGTCGACGTGCCGGCCGAAGCCTGCACCCGCGCCGGCGCCCAGCCGCCGTACCGCCGTACCGCCGTACCGCCGTACCGCCGTACCGCCGTACCGCCGTACCGCCGTACCGCCGGGACGGCGTGCCGGCTTCGGCGGAGGTCCGTGGCCCGGGAGCGGCTTCCCGGCCTCACGTGGGTCGCACGCGATCTCGCCGGGGCCGGGAGAGGGTGCCTTCTTGAGGCGTCGGCGCCCGTGGCAGGGGGAGTAGCGTGGACAAGGCGAGGCGAGTCCCGTGATCGCACCGATTCCGAAGACGGGTGGTCCTCATGACCGGCTCCGATGCGCAGCCCGATTCCCGGCATCTGCCCAGTGGCGTTCACGAGACCGTACGGCCGGGGTGCGCGCTGCTCCGGCTGGAGACCACGGAGTCGCGCGAAGGCGTCCTCGACGGTGCGTGGTGGCCGCGGTCACGCGACATCGACGCCGAGCTGCCCGCGCTGCTGAGCGCCCTCACCGGCTATCTCGGTCCCGTCACCCGCGTCGGGCTGGACACCGCGGCCTGGGAAGGGCTCCCGACGCGGATCGTCGTCGACGAGCGGGTGGTGCACATCGACTCCTGTCCGGTGGGCGACGACACCGTCCTGATCACCCGCGGCGACCGGGACATCTTCTCGCTGCTGGTGGTTCCGCCGGACGCGGCTCCCGAGGCCGCCCGCGCCGCGATGGCTCAGGCCGTCCGGGCCGACAACGTCCGTCAGGCGGGACGGATTCTCATCGACACCGGAAGCGCGCAGGTGCCGCCGGACTGACGAGCGGGCCGGTCGGCAGAGCGGCGCCGGACACCAATGGTGAGGTCAGCCGCGCCACTCCACCATGAGCAGCGTCGCGTCATCCGTGGTGCGTCCGCCCCGCGCCCGTTTGAGTGTGTGGGACAGGGAGCGGGCCACCGACCGGATCCCGCGGCCGGTCTTCTCCAGCCGGTTCACACAGTCGATCAGCTGCTCTTCCCCGAACTCCTCCCCGCCGGTCTTGTGCTCCTCGACCAGTCCGTCGGAGAAGCAGACGACGCGGTCCCCGCGTTCCAGTCTCAGCTCGCTGATCCGTGGCTCCGAACCACCCAGGCCGACGGGGAGGGTCGTCGGGGCGACCAGGCGGTCCGCGACGCGGTGGTTGCGGACGAGGATCGGCGGCGGATGCCCTGCGTTGACCCACTGGACCTGTCCCGTCGTCGTATCCAGCTGCATCATCTGCGCGGTGACGAAGTGCTCGGGACCGAACTGCTCCGCCACTGCTCGGTCCATGAAGTCGTAGATCTCCGACAGCCCGATGCCGAAGCGGCGGGCGTGGCGGTAGGCGCCGATGGCCACGGTGGCCATCGTGGCCGCGTCCAGGCCGTGCCCCATCGCGTCGATCATGACCACGTGGAGGACGTCCCCGTTGAGCGCGTAGTCGAAGCTGTCACCCGCCACGTCATAGGCGGGTTCCAGGATCCCGGCCACGGCGACCCTGGGCATGATCATCGCCAGCGGTGGCAGCAGGGACCACTGGATCTCCGCGGCGACGCTCATCGGCTCATCACGTCGGACGGTGAAGAACAGGTCGGAGTAGCCGTGCTTGGTCACCAGCAGGTCGGCCACCAGGCCGGAGATCCTGCCCAGCAGGCGGCGGTCGTGGTCGTCGACGCTGTCCAGCGTCACCGCCATGACCCCCACCTGGTCACCGCCGTCCAGCAGCGGCAAATGGAGCCGAACGCCGTCGACGTCGGACTCCTCGACGGGGGCCGCGTCGAGGAAGCAGCGCCCCGCCTCGGAGTCGTCGATCATCTGCGGCACCCCCTCCGTGAGGCCCTCGCCGGGCAGGGGTACGAGGTTCAGCTGGCCGTAGTCCTGCAGCAGCACCTGCGGACGGCGGCCCCCCAACCGCTCCACCACGTCGGCGACCAGCGGCCCGATGAGATGGGGAGGAAGCTCGTGCGCGCGATCGAGGACCATTCCCAGCAGCGCTTCCCCGAAGCTCTCGGAGCGGTCCGCTCGCCGTTCGGGCGTCATCCCCTCACCCGCCATGGTCCGCGCCTATCGGTTGCGGCGGGGTGGGACGACGAAGGGACTGTCAGAGTCATCGCTCCACCGGAGGTCGTCGACGACCGGACCGGCCGGCCGGTCACCTGGGCCCGACAACGTCGGGCTCTCATCTGAGCCCGGGCCCTCCTTCCGACTCCCATGTGTCTTGTCCGTCGAGGCTGCTCTCGGCGAGTGCCAGCAGGCGGGGAGCCGACAGTGGGTTCCCGGGGTCGGCGGCGGCGGTCAGCAGCCGGGCGGCGGCTCCGGCCGGCTCGTCGGGTGGGATCACCAACAGTTCCCAGCGTCCCACGGTGCCGCAGTCCACGGTGATGGCATGGGCCTCGGCGTCGAGGTCGGTCAGGACCACCTCGATCACATGCCCGGGCGCCATCACCTCCTGCGGGGCGTCGGGCCAGGCGGCGGCCCCCACCCTGACGTGGGTGACGGTGCCGACGCTCGGATCCAGTGAGCCGACCAGCGCGGGCAGCTCCAGTTCCAGTGCGTCGCAGCGCGGCCACCACGCCCCGTCCAGCGGGCCATGGCTGACGTCCGGCGTGAGACGCAGCCGGGGCAACGGCATCCGGTAGGAGTGTCCGTCACCTGGTGCCGTACCTTCGGCGGGCCTTGTGATGGCGTCCATCGTGCGATCCCGTTCCGGGCGGCTTCCGGCTGCCCGTCTCTGTCACTCGGCGGGAACGGCGCTGCCGTGCTCGTGCGCCCGAAAGTTCCCGGTACCTGACAGGCTACGCCCGGCCGTGGCGGGCGGCGCGGCCCGCAGTACCGTGCGGCGCGGCCCGCAGTGGCGCGGCCCTCAGTACCGTGCGGAGGCAGGCGACCCTCGCGTGGAGGCACGTCTACGGCGGACGCCGGGTGGCGTGACCGCCCCGGCCGGTACGACGGCCGGCTCACGCCCCTTTGTCAGATCATCGGCGGGCCGGCGGCAGTCCTTCGACCGGCAGGATCAACACGCAGGGGGCGACGGGAGGGGGCAGCCCGACGACCTCACCCATGTTCTGCCAGCCCCAGGACGCGAAGGCGGCTTGTCCTGCCTGGTCGGCAGGATGCAGCAGGGTGACCCCGAGGGAGGAGTGCAGGTCTGTGAGCAGACGCCGCTGCAGGCGGCGGGCGATATCGCGGTGCTGAGCGTGCGGATGGGCCACGATCTGGGTGAGGACGACGAACCGCGGGCGGGAGGTGAGCCGCTGGATGATCTCCTGGAGCGCTCCGTCGAACCACGGGCGGCCGGAGCCGTCAGGGCCCACCGGATAACCGAAGGCGCATCCGACCAGCCCCGTCGTCTCGGCGACCAGCAGGGCGAAGCCGGGGCGGTGGGCGGTGACCGCCAGGCGGTGCAGGAAGTCTGCACGGGCGTGATACGCCTCGCCGGGGGTGCCCGTGACGGACTCCGCAGCCAGGTCCGCGATGTCCTCGCGCATGTCTTCGGCCTGCCAGCGGGTCAGCCGGCGAAGGCGGATGCCGTCCTTGAGGACAGGCTGGTCCGGCCGACGAGCGGGGTTCTCGGGCGCCCGCGTCGCGGTACCCATGAGGTCGCCGGGTGCGGCGGGCGGCGCGGGACTCACGGGGGCCGTAAGGAGTAGCGAAGCGGATCCGGTGGCGTCGAGGAGCCGGGTGATCTGCGCGCACGGGTGGTGCAGCCGCAGGCAGGCGTGGACCCGGCCGGCGCGCCGCGATGCCGACAGGAGCACGTCCAAACCCCTGGCGTCGCAGGAGCCGACCGTCGTCAGGTCGATGTCGATCACGGTGACACCGTCCAGCAGACACTGCTCCACTGCGGCCCGCAGCAGCGGCGTCGTGGCCGGCCCGATGTCACCGGCCAGCGTGACGAGTGTCCGCTCTCCTCGGTTCCGCCGATGGATGTCCAGCCGGGAAAAAGCCATCACGCCTCCCCTCGGCGGGGTTGCGGACCTGCGCGGGTGCTCAGCGCGGCCCCAGCCATGATGAGCTTGCGTGGAGTTGCTCCGACCGCGGCGGACATGATGCCGACCCGTCTCCGCGCCGACCACCGGGGCGGCCCGGATTCGTCTCTCGCCGAGGACGACCCGGCGTGGCAGCCGGAGTGCGTGGTGCCCTCGGTACTTCAACCGTACGTCGTCCGCGACCGGAAGAGCCCGAGGCGACGGGCGCGCGGCACGGCAGGGGCCGCACCACCGCACGGGCCGTCTGGGCTACCTCTTCGGGAGGTGACGTCGTCGAGGCGTACGCCGAGGGCAACCTGACACTCCCGAGAACCACGAGCGTCGGTCCGTACCGGTCCCGCGGTTCCCGGCCGAGGAGCTGAAGCCCCACGTCCAGGGGCGGGGAGATGAGGAGTTGCTCTTCACCGCCCCGCAGGGCGGACCGCTGCGGGACCGCGACTTCCGTCAGCGGTGCTCCGCGCCGGCGGTCGTGACGGGGTCGTGAAGGGGTCGTGAAGGCCGGCCCGGGCCACCTCGAGGTCACCCCGCACAAGCTGCGGCATACGGCGGCTTCGCTTGCCATCGCCGGCGGCGCCGACGTCCATGTCGTACAGACGATGCTGGACCACAAGTCGGCGACGCTGACCCTGGCGGTGGCCGTTTGGGAAGAGGGCGCTGCGTGATGTGTGCGCTGTCCGTGCTGCGGGCCCGACGTCGCGCCGACGGCCGCGGTGGTCATGCCGCCGCGGAGATCCCGAGTTCGGTGAGCAGGTCACGTACGCGCTTTTCGATGGTGTCCCGGATCGGCCGGACGGCGTCGACACCCTGCCCGGCGGGGTCATCCAGCTGCCAGTCCAGGTACCGCTTGCCTGGGAAGACGGGGCAGGCGTCGCCACAGCCCATCGTGATCACCACGTCCGAGGACTGCACCGCCTCGGTGGTGAGGACCTTGGGGGTCTCGGCGGAGATGTCGATGCCCACCTCCGCCATGGCCTCGACGACGGCGGGGTTGACCGCGTCGGCGGGGGCGGAGCCGGCCGAGCGGACCTCTACTCGGCCGCCGCCGAGGTGGGTGACGAACGCGGCGCCCATCTGTGAGCGGCCGGCGTTGTGGACGCAGACGAACAGGACCGAGGGGCGCGGGGCGGGGGTGCTCATGGCAGGCGTCTTTCGGGAGGGCGGAGCGAGTCAGGAGGAGGCGAATCCGGGTTCGCCGTGCGGGACCACGACCTCGTCCGCAGCGGGGCCGGGACGGCCGTACACCGCGATCACGGCGCCCAGCCCGAGCGCAGCTCCTGCTAGCTGGGCAGCGATGAACGGGGCGACGGAGGCAGGGGCGATGCCGGCGAAGGTGTCGGTGAAGGCCCGGCCGATGGTCACTGCCGGGTTCGCGAACGAGGTGGAGGAGGTGAACCAGTAGGCGGCCCCGATGTACGAGGCCACGGCCACCGGTGCGAGGGAGGCATTGCCGATGCGTTCGAGTCCGAAGATCAGCAGGATCAGCCCGGCCGTGGCGACCACCTCACCGAGCCACAGGTGAGAGGCGGACCGGTCGTGCGTGGACCACTCGACCAGCGGCTTGGCGAACATCGCGTCGGCCAGGACGGCCCCGCCGACAGCCCCGGCGATCTGTGCGGGCACGTACGCGGCCACCTCGCGCAGGGTGAGACCGTCGGCCTTGCGGCGGCCGGTGAACCAGGCGGCGAGGGTGACGGCCGGGTTGAAGTGCGCGCCCGAGACCGGTCCGAGTACGGCGATCAGCACGCCCAGGGCGAAGACGGTGGCGAGGGAGTTGGCGAGCAGCTGTACGCCCACGTCGCGTGAGAGCTCGGTGGCCTGGATGCCGGAGCCGACCACCACTGCCACCAGCAGCCCGGTTCCTACGGCTTCAGCGGCGAGCCGTCGGCCCAGGGGCGCGGTCATGCGGCGGTTCCGGCGGTGTGCGGCGCGGTCAGGAATGCGGCGAGGCGGTCCAGGACACCGGGCAGCACCCAGTAGTAGACCCAGGTCCCGCGCCGCTCGCAGTCGATGAGCCCGGCCTGCCGGAGCAGCTTGAGGTGGTGGGAGATGGTCGGCTGGGACAGGTCGAAGGCCGGCGTCAGCTCGCACACGCACACCTCGCCGCCCTCACCGCGCGAGGCGATCATCGACATCAGCCGGAGCCGGACCGGGTCGCCCAGGGCCTTGAACACCTTCGCCAGCCCGGCCGCCTGTGCCTCATCCAGCGGCGCGGTGGACAGGCCCGCGCAGCAGGCCGTGTCCTGCCCGATCACCTCAAGCTCTTGTTTCGGCATGCCTCTATGTTGACGTTTTTCGATTCAGCGCGCAAGCTTGCATCAATGAACGTCAATACAGGCCGTTCCGGGGCACCGCCATGCCCCGCCCTCTGGGAGTGAGTCATGAGCGAGCAGTCCACTGACCTGCGGGAAACCGTCCGCCAGCGCTACGCCGCGGCGGCCGTGAAGGTGACCGAGGGCGGCGCCGCCTGTTGCGGGCCGGAGCCGGTCGAGGTCGACGAGCACTTCGGTTCGACGCTGTACGCCGCCGACGAGCGCGCCGCCCTGCCCGCCGAGGCCGTGGCCGCCTCCCTCGGTTGCGGCAACCCGACCGTCGTCGCAGAGCTGCGTGAGGGTGAACGCGTCCTGGATCTCGGCTCCGGCGGCGGCATCGACGTCCTGCTCTCCGCCCGTCGCGTCGGTCCCACCGGCAAGGCGTACGGGCTGGACATGACTGACGAGATGCTGGCCTTGGCCCTGGCCAACGCCGAGAAGGCGGGCGCGACGAACGTCGAGTTCCTCAAGGGCACCATCGAGTCCATCCCGCTGCCCCCGAACACCGTCGACGTGGTGATCTCGAACTGCGTGATCAACCTTTCCGTCGACAAGCCCGCCGTCTTCTCCGAGACCTTCCGCGTCCTCAAGCCCGGCGGCCGAATCGGCGTCTCCGACGTCGTCGCCGACGACACCCTCACACGGGAGCAGCGAGCCGAGCGCGGCGACCACGTCGGCTGCATCGCCGGCGCCCTCTCCTTCGCCGAGTACCGCGCAGGGCTGGAAGCCGCCGGGTTCTCGGACATCGAGATCACCCCGACCCATCGGGTCGCGGACGGAATGCACTCGGCAATCGTCCGTGCCACCAAGCCGGTCACGGCCGGCACTCGCTCCGAGGCTGCCGAGCCGGCCGACGCCTGCTGCGGAGTCAACGCCTGCTGCACCCCGGACGAAACCTCAGCCGACCCCACCCTGACCGTCGGCGAAGCCAAGACGGCGTCGGGATGCGGATGCCAGAACTGAGCCCACGCGCGTAAGCGCGTGGTGCCAGTTGCCGGTTCAGCGGCCATCGCGCCGGGCCCTGTCCAGGGGCTGATGGGGCTGTTTGAGCTTTCAGGAACCGCCATCAGGGCCGCGCCTGCTGCATCACCGGCGATCCGCTCGATCTCGTCGGGCACTTCCCGCTCGTCAAGGACGAAGAGCCGGTCACCGACCAGATGGATGGTGGTCTTCCATCCGAGCCGGTGGCCGGCCTCGCGAGCGGCACGCCGGACATCCTCCAGTTCGCCCATCTCCCCACCATCCGCGCCCACGGCATGTGTGCCATATGTGTGCTGCAAGCGCAGGTGCCCTCCCGTCCGCTGGACGGGAGGGCACCTGACCTGGTGTTTAACTCAGACAAGGCCTCCGGGCGAAGACATCCAAGCGAAGGCGTCTGCTGTTCGGGTAGCCAGAGATCCGATCCGCCAAGCATCGGTTATGTCAGTCCAGCCATAGAGGCTGGCGCTGCGCGCGCCGTGCTCTGCGCCTTGGTCATAGAAGAGGGTGAACCTGTAGACCCTGCCGTCCTCGTAGATGACTTGACCGTCCTCGTGATCGGGGCCCTCCTGCAGGAGGTCGACGACTACCGTTCGGTCAGGATCGAGCCCCTGCACCTTCAGGAGCTCCCGCAACCGGCTCCACAGGGCGTGTTCGCTGGTCCGCAGGAGTTCGGTGTACTGAACGACGATGCTTGACACCATGACCTAATGATCGGTCCGTCGCCTGGTGCAGGGAAGCGGGCCGATGAGGTCACGGCCGGCGGTAGGCCATCAGCTTGGGAAGCTTGGGTGACCTAGGAGCTGGGGTGCTGCTGACCTGCTGCGGAGTATCTGCAGTCGCGTTGGGTGTCACCTGGCTCCCTGTTGTTCCCCGGCGCCAGTGCCGTTGGGCGTGCCGAGGCCGGTCGGCCCGTCGTATCCAGACCCCGCGGTGCACACGTAACTGTCTCCGCAGAAGCCGTTGCCGCACGACGTGGCGTCGTTGAGCGCCGACGTGTGGCTGTACGGGTACCAGCTGTTGACAACCTGAGAGGTGTTTCCGGCCGGTGCGTAGACGCTCGCGATGATCGGTGATGAGGCGCTGGTGTCTCCGACTTGGATCCATCCGTCGGCGCCCTGTGCGAGACCCAGTTGAAGCTCGGTGTCGCACAACGATGCGCCCTGGACCAGGCTGGCCAGGAGCACCGCGGACCGGTACGTGCACAGCAGCCTCTGTTTAGTCCGCCACCGCCGGGGCAGAGCCCAGTTCACGCCCTGCCCGGCACCGGGCGGCGGACAGGAACGGGCATGACGGGGCACGGAGAGGGCAGCCAGCACGATGCCGGGCAGGAAGCTGGTGGCTTCGCCCATGCCGGTCAGGGACCGTATGGCATCGACGGCGACGTAGGCGGCAAGCATGAAGAACGACAGCGCGATGATCCTGGCCCATGCCGCCCTGTAGCGGGCCGTACGCTCACGCATCGCTCACGCGCTGCCGGCTGCTGAGAAGCGCGAGGGTCAGATCTGGCCGAGGTCGATCTCCACCGGGAAGGGGGCCGCTACCTTGAGGACGCCGGTGAACATCTCTCCCTCCCGGTAGGTCTTCGTCGCGGGGTCGAGAACGTAGGTGTACACGAGAGGAACGCCTGTCGCGGCCTGCTCGATCCGCCAATAGAAGCCGATGCCTGCCTTGGCGTACTGGTCGACCTTCACGATCCGGTCGGTGGTCTCCGAGCCTGGCGACACCACCTCCGCGACCAGCAGCACGTGCTCAGGGCGGGTCGGGGTGATGTCGATCGTGTCTGCGCGGTACACGGCAACGTCCGGGCGGCGATTGGTGAGCGGGACGTCCTGAAGTCGGACGTCCAAGGCCGTGTCAGCGTTCCACTCCGGGCCCGCGGCGGCGTCCAGGGCGTTCGCCAGAATCCGCGCCGGCCGGTTGTGCCGCTTGGACGCACTCGGACTCACGACGACCATCCCGTCCACGATCTCGATACCGGCGCACTGCTCCTCGGACCAGGACTCGTACTCCTCCGCCGTGATCTGCTCATGCATCCACGCCGGGGCCACCATCTCGGCCGTCATGAAGCACCTCCCGGACACTGTGCAGCGGGCCCGATCCCGCTGGATTCAGCGTACTGTCTGCCCTCCGTCCGGCACGCTGATCTCGCTCACGCACCCTCCCCGTCGGCCGCCATCCGACCAGCGAACCCATCCGGTCGGTGTGACGGCGGTGGCGTGGTGTTCGCCCTTGGCGACGTTCCGTCCGAGGAAAGGCGCCGATATCGGTGGCGTCCATCACGTGGGTCTCCTGGTCGTCCCCACCCGGCCGTCCCATGCAAGGCCAAAAAGCCCCTCGGAGATCACTTCCGAGGGGCCTTTCTGGCGCATCGTGCCTGGTCAGGCACGGCACGAAGGTCGCTGAGGTCTCCTGTGCTGGTCACGGTGCCATTGCCGAGCATGAACGGATGCTTGCGGTCAACGAGGTTGCTGTACTTCGCTGCTGTACTGCAACTGACGTTTGATCGCTGCGGCTAGTTCCTGGCCACCGGGCTCTACCGCGGCTTTGTCCGTGCGTTGAGCGATGCCGAGGTTGCCGCCTACTCACACTCGTTGAGGACAGTCTTGGATCTCAGGTGTCCCACGCACCCACGTCGTAGGGTGACGGCGTGATCGACAACATACTTGAGACACGGGCTACGTACGACGTCATCGCGTCTGAGTACGCGGAGCGGTGGGCCGGACCGGCCAAGTGGATCACGGCTGAGCTTGATTACCTGTCGGCGGTGCTTCCGCGCGGAGCGCGCGTTGCGGATATTGGCTGCGGCCCCGGCCACCACACACGGCTACTGCGAGAATACGGCTTCCGCGCTAGCGGTTTCGATCTTTCCTGGGGGATGCTCTCCTCGCACAGCACGCTAGGCGTCGCGCAAGCCGATATGCGTGCACTACCGATAGCAACGGGCTCGTTGGATGCCATATGGTGCGCCGCCGCGCTGCTGCACATCCCAAGGTCTGACTTGCCGGTCGTGCTTGGCGAGTTCGCGCGAGTGCTTCGCACGGGGGGCCAGTTGATCACGAGTCTGGCCGAAGGTGACGGCGAGCTCTGGGAGCCTGTCTCCTACCAGTCGAGTCGCCGACGCTGGTACGTCTTGCACCGGGCCGAGCCGTTTGCCGCCCAGCTAGGTGAGGTGGGCTTTCACGTAGTCGGTCATTCTCGCCGGTCAACACACCGTGACTGGCTGCACTTCCGTGCTCGTCGGCGCTGACCGGCGGCTGCTCGACCGCAGCGGCCGGCGCGAGCAGCCCCAGTTTGGAAGACGGCGTATGTGGATGGTGGCTGACCTGGCAACTTCCTGACCTTGGCCGAAGCGCCATCGGCGCCATTGTTCCCCGTGAGTCCCCGCTACATCCCGTTGGGCCGGGCACGCAACGGGCACGGTTAGGCTGCGGCTCAACGTCCGCTCCCCTCTGGGTACGGAACGTGTCGGGCGCCGGACGGGCATGCCGACAGCAGACACGTGCCTTGGTGAGCGGTGGGTGACGCTGTGGCAGGTTGGATGGGGGAAGGAGTAGTGGTGGCAGAGACTGGCGGGGCGGCGACCCGATCCTGGCGTTGGTACGGCGCGGCCGCCCTGGCCTCAGCCGTGTTCCCTGCCGTGTTCGTGCAGGCGACGCTCCTCGCGAACTGGTACGTGGAACACCCGGTGATCGACCCCGGCGACGATTCACCTGGCGGCGGAAACATGGGGAACGTAATCGCCTTGCCGTTTTTCGCCGTTGCTGCGATGGTCTGCCTGCTCTTCCCTCTGCTCTGGGGGATCGCGGCGTTCCGCACGTGGAAGGGCGCGGCGGTGAAAGTTCTATCGGAGATTTCCACCGTCCTGCAGGGGGTCGCCTCGCTGGTGACCCTTCCGGTCGCCAAGACCCTGCCTTACAACTGGGCCGACGTCACGGTCCTTGTCGCCGCAGACCTGGTCGCACTGAGCATCGTCCTGAGACCGCTCTGGCCGCGCCGGACAGATCCTAGGTCGGCGTAGCGACTTTGGCCGGGAGCTGCTTTGGCGCGAGTGATCACGGCCCCTTACGCTGGCCCGCGGATCGGGCAGGCTTGTGGACCTGCCCGTTAGTGCCCGATGTAGGGCCATGATCTTCGAGGCTTGCGCCAAAGTGGCTGGCTAAAGTCGCGGAGCCGACCGGGGCGGAGACATGAGCGCGGGCGCCGTCGGCCGCCCGCGCCCGCCCGGAGGAGCGGAGCGACGACGGGTGCTTGATGAAGTAGGGAAAGTCTTATCCCGCCGGGATGAGGTGTCGTGTCCGATCCCGGTAGATGCTTGACAGTTCGGTCCCAGCTGATGGTTGACAGTGGCCGTGATCGGCTTTTCTGTGCGCGTCGTTGCGGCGCGTGGCAGGAGGCCGGGATTGGCGCTGGTGGAGTTGTCGGTTGTCGAGCAGAGATACCGGGCTGTCCTGGCCGTGCTGGCGGGTGTGACGGTGACCGAGGTCGCCGCGTCGCTGGGGGTGTCCCGGCAGACGGTCAGCGGCTGGAAGTCGAGGTATGAGGCTTCGGGTCTGGCTGGGTTGGCGGACCGTTCGCGCAGGCCGGTGTCGTGTCCGCATCAGGCCTCTGCCGAGGTGGAGGCTGCGGTGTGTGAGCTGCGGCGCAAGCACCCGAAGTGGGGTCCGCGGCGGATCGCTCATGTGCTGGAGCGGTCCGGGACGGTGAGCCCGGTGCCGTCGCGGATGACCGTGTATCGGATCCTGGTCCGGCATGGTCTGGTGGAGCCGGGAGCGCGGCGCCGGAAGCGGTCGGATTACAAGCGCTGGCAGCGGGATCGGCCGATGCAGCTGTGGCAGATGGACATCGTCGGCGGCGTGATGCTGGTCAATCGGGTCACCGGCGAGTTGACCGAGGCCAAGGTCGTGACCGGTGTGGATGACCATTCCCGGTACTGCGTGATCGCGTCGGTGGTCGAGCGGGCGACCGGCCGGGCGGTGTGTGCGGCCTTTGTCCGGGCCTTGCAGGCGTTCGGGGTGCCGGAGGAGGTGCTGACCGACAACGGCAAGCAGTTCACCGACCGGTTCGGACAGGGCGGTGAGGTGTTGTTCGACCGGACCTGTCGGGAGAACGGGATCGCGCACCGGCTCACCCAGCCGGCCTCTCCGACCACGACGGGCAAGGTCGAGCGGTTCCATCAGACGTTGCGGCGCGAACTCCTCGACGACTGCGGCGCGTTCGAGAGCATCGAGGCGGCTCAGGCAGCACTGGATGCGTGGGTGCAGGAATACAACTCCATGCGTCCGCATCAGGCGCTGGACATGCAGTCTCCGGGCGACCGGTTCACCCCGGTTGCTGAGCAGGAACGGGACGTCCTGGGCCTGAAGATCCCCGGAGTGCTCGCGCTGGTGCCGCAGCAGCGGACGGCCCCCGCGGTGACGTCGGACCCGGCCGAAGCGCCGCCTGCCCCTGCCCCTCTTCCCGAGGTGGTGCAGGTGGACGACGGCGGGCCGGTGGAGTTCGAGCGGGTGGTGCCTGCGAGTGGGAATCTGCAGGTCGCGGGCAAGCAGTTCTGGCTCGGTCCGGCCCGCTCAGGACTGACGGTGACCTTCTGGGCGGACACCTCGGTGATCCATCTGCTGATCGCGGGAGCGCGGATCAAGACCGTGCGCTCGCACTTGTCGGTGGCGGATCTGGGGCGGCTGGCCGCCCGGGGCGGACGTGTGGCCGGACCGGCCCCGCTTCCGGCCGGCGACGGGGCGGCGTTCGAGGTGGACCGGGTCGTGAACAACAGCGGCCTGGTCGGCCTGGGCGGCCACCAGGTGCTGGCGGCGGAGATCCTCGGCGGCCGCCAGGTGGGCATCCGGATCGACGAGGAGACGCTGTCGTTCTTCGATCCGTCCTCGCGGGAACTGCTGCGGGTGCGGCCCAACCCGCTGACCAGTGAGGAAGTCCGCAGGCTGCGGGGCCTGCGTCCGGCCGGACCGCCGCCGCGTCCGGGCACCGAGCCCGTGCGGGTGCAGCGGCGGGTCAGCGCGGTAGGCACGGTCATGGTCTGCCGCCAGGTCGTCTCCCTCGGCCGCCCCTACGCAGGCCAGACAGTGACCGTCCACGTGTCCGACACGACGATCAGCATCGAGCTGGACGGCCAGATCCGGGTGAGCCGGCGCACGACCGACGTCCCGGTCCGTAACGTGAAAGCGAACAAGCCCCACGGGGCTCCCTACGTTGTCTAGGCCCACCGTCAAGCATCACCCGGGACCGGAACGTCAGGCATCAGCTGGGATCCGACAGGGATGAGGTGTCGTTTGTCTTGTCTCGGTTGATGCTTGACGTTGTGGCTTCACCTGATGCTTGACACCGCTTGCCTCGGCTTGGCTGTGCGCGTCTGATCGGCGTGTGCAGGGAGGGCCGGGGCCGTGCTGGTGGAGCTGAGTGTGGTCGAGCAGCGGTATCACGCGGTGATGGAGGTCGCCGCGGGGGTTCCGGTCACTCAAGTCGCCGCCCGGTATGGGGTGTCGAGGCAGTCGGTGCACTCCTGGGTGCGCAAGTACGAGCAGTCGGGTCTGCCGGGTCTGGCGGACCGGTCGCACCGGCCGGCGTCGTGTCCGCACCGGATCGCCGGGGAGGTGGAGGCTCTGGTGTGTGACGGAGTCCAGCCTCTATAGAGGAGTGATCTGCTGTGCGTCAGATTCCCGTCGACACGTCCGCCGCCACCGTGATGGTGGCCAAGAACCCGCAGCCGAAGGTCAAGGACGCAGCGCCGTCGGGGCGTCCTTTACGACGACGATCCCAAGAGCCGTCGTCGCCGAGCCGTCCCGCTGCCTGTTTTCTGCATCGCGCCTCTGCGCTGGCACCGGATGCGGCAGGCAGCTGCTCGTGCCACGGCGGGGGAGCACTGGCAGGAGTCCGGCCACGTCTTCACCACCCGCACCGGCCGCCAGGTCGAGCCGCGGAACGTCTACCGCTCCTTCACCCGCGTTGCCGAGTCGGCCGCCCTCCGGGTCATCCGGCTGCACGACGCCCGGCACGGCGACGCTCCTCACAGCGGCTGGGATCGCGCCCGCGTCGTGATGGAGATCCTCGGGCATAGCCAGATCAGCATCACCATGGACGTGTACACGCACGTCGTCCAGGACACCCAGCGAGAGGCCATGAGCCACATGGACCGGCTATTGCGAAAGCGGCGCCCCGGTCGGGAGTGACCGCCCCCGTTGATGAACTAGATGTCAAAGGCCACCTACCAAGATCGGTAGGTGGCCTTTTGCCTGGTGCCCCCGGCAGGATTCGAACCTGCGACACCCGCTTTAGGAGTTCATCCGGGCAATCTGGTGAGCGGTTGTTTGGCACGCTCAGCCTGCTCTGCCGGGTGCGCGGTCGGTCCTCCAGGTACGGCAACGTGCGCTGGTGTTGCCGTCAGCTAGTGCCGTCAGCCGGAGGCACGGATTGGCGTACGCCAGTAGCTTGCTGTCTGGCGATTGCGGTTGGGTGCCGCTCCTGAAGGGAGCCGCACGACCCGTGCGTTATCCGTCAAGCAACACGGTCTTGCTGCGGTCTTCAGGTGGCATGGAGAGTAGTTCCGGCCGCTCGTTATATAGAGCCTTGAGCCCATCGATGGCCACGCGGATTACTCTCTCTCTGTTTTTCGCAGCGGTGTCGGGGTCCGGCTCTTTGGCGCCGTGCACCATCGAACTTCTCACACCGTAGAGTTTGTTGAGTTCCTTCTGTAGCTCTAGGCGCTTTTCTGTGGTTTCTTCAAGAATTTTAGCGAGAGATGCCGTCACCCTGAATGTGGTTTCAGTCCGAGTGCCAAACATGTTCTCCCAGGCGATCAGGGCGTCGATCAGTGCATCGTTGGAATTCCAACGGGAGGAGGCCGCAGAGAGAAGCCGTTTCATGGCGATGTTCAGCGATTCCGGGTGCTTTTTCCTGATCACGTCATACATGGCAACAACTTCACCGTGCTTGTCTGCGAGAAGCTGATTGTTGGCAGGTGTATGCTCGCTAGCGCTCCAATAACTTGCGCCTCCCATATTTGCGGGGTCGATGACGAGTCGAGACTCTTCTTTTGGTGCGAGTAGCGTCCCCTCCTCGGAGCAAAGAAGGAGTGCCAGCCTCACTTTGTCAAGACTGTATTCGAAGGACCTGGCAGACTCTTCAATTCGCGCTCTGTACTTCATGAACGGCTTAGCCCAATCGTCGCTCCCGGGGTTGCCCCTGTATACGTGGAGGATTCGTACCGCGTAGTGCGTCTCGTAAACAGCTCCAGTTGCGCCGCTGTTGTTAAGGAGAATCCCTCGCTCGGCAGGACGTACGCCACGAAGAACGCCATCTGTAAAGTCGATGGACTGTCCGTCCTCCAGACTAAGGCCGCTATAGCCGATGACGGCTGGGATCTTTACATCCTTCCCGTCTGCCAGCAAACGGAGAGCCTTCAGGGAGTCGTTCAAGGACTCGGAAAGGCGCTCGTAGGTGAGTTGGTGTCCGTTTAGGGCCACGCGTAGTCTGGCGTCATAGATTAGTCCGGAGAGAACGCCAACTAGTTGCCGTGTGCCGCTGGAACCGACATTTACCACCCATTCCGCCGAGTCCATCAATGGCTGGAGTTCTCCTTGCTCGCTGCCAGTGGCAGGAGGGAAAAGTTTACTTAGCGACGGATCATGCATGAATATTTCAGCTGCTTCTGCCGCTTTGGGATGCTGAATCAAGCCAGCAGGGCTGGCCATGAAGAACCCAGCCCCTCGCTGGATCTTTGGTGGTGGCATCAGAAGCACAGGCCAGATGTCCAGCGCTATAGAGCGGAGCGCGAAAAGCATCTCGTCCTCTGTGTCCGCTACCTCTGCCTGCACGCTTCCACCGCAAAGCTTGCGCAGGAAGTGAACGACGGACGTACCCTCTTCAGGCATGAAGGCACTCAGTTGGCCTGAGGCAATGAGGTTGATATCAATGAAGCCCGTATGGACTGATTGCAAGGCCAGAGAGGATAGGGTGTTCAAAACGCCCATGGGGGTACGTTCTGTTAGGTTGTCCAGGCTCTCTGGCTCCGGGATATTGAGGACGTACCGTACGAACTCTTCTCCGAACGCCGCAACCAGCAGTTGTTTGACGTCTGACATGAGACCCCACCCCTACCCTCAAGTCAGGGCTACCACGAAGAGCCCTGTTTCCGTATCAATTCGTTCCCATGCCGGGTGTAGCCGTCATTATTGCGTTACGCGAGCTCGGATGGAGAGTTTTTTTCTGACCTCGCGGAGCAATCCGCGTGGTCTTCTGTTCGAGACGGCGAGAGTCAGTGTTCGGCGGAGTCCAAAACAGCAATCACGGCCGCAGGATCGCCGTCATACGTGAGATGCGGTTCGTCAGGCTTGGGGGGTACGAAGCGAGTGCGGTACCGCTGGAGATCACTCTCTGAGAAGTAGATCGAGTTGGGATCGTGCGCGTGGGCTTCGTTGCGCTTCCTGATCCTTGACCAGAGTTCATCGTGGCTCGCTTCGAGATACACGAGCACTGGGGTTGCGCCAGCGTCGCTAGCGATGGCTCGCCACCGGGCGCGGTCGTCTGGTGTCCAAAAGCCGTGGTCAACCACAACGTCGTGCCCTGCCTGAAGTAGCTCCCGCAGTTCGACCGCCACGTCCTCAAGGACCGGACGCTCAAGGGTGGGGAAGGTGCCTCGCGGGAAGTCCACCCCGTAAACGCCATGACGCCGGTACATCTCTTCATCCGGGCACAGGCGCACGAATCCGCGATCGGTCAGGGTCCGGGAAAGAGTGGTCTTGCCAGAGCCGGGGAGGCCGGCCATAAGGACGCAGAACGGAGGGCGTGCGGGCATCGGTCTCGTCAGGGTCTGGGAGATCACAGACATCTCCGCTTCGGCTTCGGGGGTGAACTGGCCAGTACGGCGAGCGGCAAGCAGAGTGCCCATGCGGCCTTCAAGCACGCTCATGAGCGTGTCGTCGATGGTCGTCACTGGAAGACCTCTGATTCCGTCCGCCAGGTTCGACCAGGGCCTCCGAGGTCGACGCCGTACTCCACGACGTTGCCCTCGCTGTCGATGAACTTCGCTGTCATTACAACCACGGGTTCGGCCGGCGGATTCTCAGGATCCAACTCCAGGAGCTGCGCGTCCTCCGCTGTTAGCAGGCGCGCTGAGGCGGTGTCGATCCGATGAGTGATCGGGAGGCCGGTCGCCTCGGCGATGAGCTGGAGCGATGTGCCCCCGGTCAGTCGCTCGCTCAGTGCCAACTGGGGGATGAGCTTTCCATACCGAGTCGGGATCCAAGACGTACTGTGCGCCACGATGCCGTGTCGGTCCCTGTACACCCGGCGCCGACGGATCACGTCGGAGCGCGGCTCAATGCTCAGAACCTGGGCTACGTCCGGAGGCGCAGGCACGACAGAGGCCTGGTGTGAGTCGGACCTTTCGCCGGATCCCCAACTTGAGCCAGTACGGCGGCCCCGGTCCTGACGCTGAGATCCTGAAGACATGGGAGCGGGTCGGTCTAGAACTTCCGTCCCGATCCCGTGAATCCCTCTGACTAGACCCTCGTTGCGTAGCTTGCGCAGCGCCTTCTCGGCCGTTGCGGTGCTCACGCCCCACTCCTCCGAGAGATTTTTGATGCTCGGCAGAAGTGATCCCGGCAGTAGCTGGCCCGACTCGATCAGCTCCGTGTAGTGGGCGGCGATCTTGGCGTACGGCGCCCGATTGTCGGCCTGACCGGCCATGTCGTTAGCTCCCTCGTCTGCGGTTCCCTGCGGTTCCCTAGCTTACCGCTTGACACCGCAGGGAACCCTAGGGAACCTTAGGGATGTGCCCGCTGGTCGGCCGTCCGAACAGCGGGTGCAAGACCTCAACACGCCTGTGCTCAAAGGGGCGTGGAGGAGGTAAGGGGCCCGGGACAGAGCGGGCTGAGGGCGCACCCGACCCTGGTCATTCGGGAGGGCTTAGACCGCAAGGTCACGTCTCCATACGCCTGAATCGGGAGCCCGTGTTCCCGAAGGAGACACCCGCACGACCACGCCTCCGCAGTGCTCACCGCTGCGGCCGGTTGCCTCCGCTGCTCGTCTCGCACGAGCAGCGCTGAGGGGAGCCGGACAGTCCGACCTCAACGGCGCGCGGCCCCGGTGCTGGAACACCGGGGCCGCTGTTCGGGCCGTTCCTGTGTGAGAGGAACCAGACCCAATGAGCCACATCGTTACTGTTCAGGACGCTGTTACCGCGTTCGCCGACTTCATGGAGCCGACGGATGCGGAACTGGATGCGATCGAGCTGGAGATGCCCGCGATCCTCGCGGACGTCGAGCTGCTCGACGCGCAGATCATCATCCTTGACCGCACCCCGACCGAGCTGGACGCCCGCCGCATCCGCCGGGCCCGCCGCCGGGCGCTCGCCGCGCGGGTCGCGCTGACCAACCGTGCGGCCGGCACGAGCCTGCCGGGCGGTGCGGCGTGATGAACCACAAGGAACTGACCACTCCGCAGCGCATCGTGCTGGGGGCCGCGTTCGTCATCATGGCCGCCGTCGGCGGCATCGGCGGGTACGGCACGTTCAGCAACATCGGCCACGCCTACGGCACCGGTACCGCGCTCGGTGCGGTCGCCGCCGGTGAGGGCGCGACCGCCGTGCTCGGCCTGGTCCTGCTCGGGCTGACCATGCTGGGCCAGTCCTCACCCTGCGTCGTCCGGCTGGGGCTGTGGGCGCTGCCCGCCGCCGCGTCCGTCATGGCGGCGATGGCGGGCCCGGACGCCGGCCGTACCGTGATCTACGCCGTGACCCCGATGGGCATGTGCGTGTCCGCGGAGGGCATGGCGTTCCTGGCCCGGCGGATCGTCGTCCACACCGACGGCCGCGACGCCGAAGCCGAAGCCCGCGCGGCGGCCGTGGTACGGCAGTTGGCCTATCACCGGGCTGTGGCCGCCAACCACCCCAGCGACCGCGTGAAGAAGTGGTCGGAGCGCAAGTCGTGGCGTCTGGCCCGCAGGGTCGGCACCGGCGACCACGCCTTGGGAACGCGGCTGCTCGATGTGCAGCGCGAGCGCGTCACCGCGGGTGCGGATGCCGCGCTGGCGGGCATGTTCACCACCCCGACCGATCCGCCGGCGCTGCCGTCGGTCGACCCGATCGGCCCGGCGACCACCGTGAGCACGAATGCGGAGGAATCGTCCGAGACGGAGAGGATTCGGTCTACGGCTGACCAGCCGGGATCGACCCCGGTCACGATCACCCTGACCCGTCTCCCGGTACCCGACCCGGTCCCGGCGGACGTGGGCAAGTCGAGCCTTCCACTCAAGCCCCTCTCCGCCCTGCCCGCCCCGATCGAGTCGACCCCTGAGCCGACCGCGCCCCGGGCGGCGGCACTACGGTCGGTGGCGGCTGAGTCGACCCAGCCGCGCCGGGCGACCTACCGGGTTCCGGACGCCGCCAAGGCCCCCCGGACCCGGCGCACTCCGGAACAGCTCATGACCGAGGCCCGCACCGTGACGGCCGAATGGCCGGACGCACAGATCACCGGTGAAGGCCTGCGCCGGGCCCTGCACACCTCTCCGGCCAACGCGCGCAAGCTGCGTGACGCCCTGCTCGCCGAGCGGGCCCTCTGATGGGGGCGCTGCCGGTGTTCCGGTGGCGCCTGGCCCCGGACGGATACGCCACCTACCGACAGTTGCGGGCGCGCGGTCTGCGCCCCGGCGGTCAGCCGGTGGTCGCCCAGCTCGAACGCCCGCGCCGCCGGCGCGGGCCGTTGGTCGCCTACCTGTACCGCGTCGACCTCGCCATGCCCGTACGGCCGATGACCCCGGCCAGGTGGGCGGCGCTGGCCAAGGCCAACCGCGCGCGCCGCACCTGCCCCGCATGCCGCCGCGACGCCGGCTACGTCATCCCGCCGTCGCTCGGCACGTGCGTGCCCTGCGCCTTCCCCGAACCCTCCCAAGACCTCAGGAGTGCCTGACCATGGGCAAGCCCGACACCCGCCGCCTGGACAAGGCGATCCAGCAGACCACTCGCAAGTTGGAGGCTGTCCAGAACCGCGAGATGTGGCCGCTGAACGGCCGCGAGCGCCGCGCCGTGCTGGCCGCGATCGGTTCCGGCGCCTACAGCCTGCACCGGGGGAATGGCACCGCCCGCGCGGACCGGAAGCTGGACACCGCCTGGCAGAGCGCCGAGACCCGGCTGACCTCGGAAATCACGGCACTGCAGATGGAGCGGCAGCGCATCGTGACCGAGGCCGCCAAGGCCAACGCGGCGAAGAAGTCGTCCGGTTGGTGGTGAGCGTGGAGCGCCGCTGTCCCGCCGCCCACCCCGACGACCCCACCCCGTGCGTGGGCCCCGTCGTCGTGACCGTGCTCGACCGCTTCGACGCGGGTGCCGACGGGTGCGAGCACCACGCTGCCCGGCTGCTGGCGTCCCTGGACGGTGGCCGCGTCTACGCGCTGCCCGACGCCCCGCCCGGTGCCGCCCTCCGTGTCTTCAAGGCCGCCGACGGCATCCGCCCCTTCTGCTGGCTCGACGGCCCCCGCACCGACCCGTCCCACCTCAGCCACGCCGAGAACCGCGCCCGGCACGACCGCTGATCCCGCGCCGCCCCGCCCCCCGTCCGCGCCGATGCCGGGCAGGGATGGGCGCCCCCTCAACTTGCCGCCCCCGATGGGGCAGTCAGGAGTTTTTCCACCATGGGTGACACCGTCGTTCACCTGCACAAGGACACCGAACCGCCTGCTGAGGCGGCCACCGTGACCACGCTGACCGTGGTCCCCGATCCGCCGGCGGCGCCCCCGGTCCCGCTATGGATCCGCTCCGGCCGCGCCATCAAGACGGCCGTCACGCACGAGAACACGCGGACGGCCGCCCGTGGGGTGGCCCGGCACTCGCTCTACGTCGCCGGCGGGGCCCGGATCCTGGCCCGCCGTGCGTGGGACGGCCGGACCGCCGCCCGGTATGAGCGCATGATCCGCGCGGCGGAAGCCGCGGGGAACCACGAGGCGGCTGCCGAGTGGGAAGAGCGCGGGCAGCGCTACCGGGAGGCCCGCCACCGCCGCCGCATGGACCTGCTGCACTCCCCGCTGGACGCCGCCAAGGGCGCGGCGGTGAGCGCCGGCATGGGTGTCGGCTCTCTGGTCCTGCTCGGGATCGCGATGGCGGTCGCCACCAAGGACCCCACCGAGGTGGTCACGCCGCTGATGGCGGTCATCAAGTTCATCAACCTGATGATCACGATCGTGCGGGTGGTGTGGGGCCCCGCGATCACGATCGGCCCGTTCCTCGCGCTGCTCGCCCTGTGGTCGGTCGGCGCCCACCAGCAAGCCGCACCCCAGTGGGCGATGCCCGACCGGGTCCGCAATGGCGAGGGGGAGCCGATCACCCCGTCCATCGTCGTCAAGGCCCTGCGCGACCTGGGCATCCCCGCTCTGCGTAAGGCCATTCAGGAGATGGGCGACGCCGGCGCCTCCATGCTGTCCCCGATCGTGATCGCCGGGTGCGGGGTCGAGGTGGACGTCACCCTGCCGTCCGGGGTGTCGACCAACGAGGTGCAGGGCAAGCGGCGCAAGCTCGCCGAGAACCTGTCCCGGCATGAGCACGAGGTGTTCATCACCATCCCCGCCGCTGCCCGGACGGTGCGGCTGTGGGTGGCCGACTCCGGCGCGCTGGACGAGCCGATCGGCCCGTCCCCGCTGACCACGGACGAGACGCTGACCGCCGACTACGCCAAGGGCAAGGCCCCCTGGGGTCAGGACCTGCGCGGCGACGCCGCCGCCTTGAGCCTGTATCAGCGGCACCTGCTGGTCACGGGCCTGTCCAACCAGGGCAAGACGGCCGCACTGCGGGCGCTCGCCCTGTGGCTGTCCCTGGATAAGTCGGTGCAGTTCTGGCTCGCCGACCTCAAGGGCGCCGGCGACTGGCGGTACTTCGACGGCATCGCCTCCGTCCTCATCCAGGGCCCGACCGATGACCACGTCATCCAGGCCACCGAGATGGCCGAGGACGCGGTCACCGAGATGAACCGGCGCCTGGAGGTACGGCAGAAGGACCCGACCGCGAAGTTCCCGCCGCTCATCGTCCTGGTGGACGAAGCCCAGGTGGCGTTCATGTGCCCGGCCAAGGACGAGGACGGCCGCCCCTACGGCGGCTCCAAGGCCACGTCCCGGTACTTCATGGCCGTCCGGAAGATCCACAACCAGGGTCGTGCGGTCGACGTGCTCATGTGGCAGGGCACGCAGGACCCCACCGACCAGAACCTTCCCAAGCTGGTCCGCGAGGGCGCCCACACGCGTGCCTCGCTCGCGCTGGGCACCGAGCAGCAGTCGCGCATGGCGCTGGGGGACAAGGCCGTCAACGGCGGCGCCGCCCCGCACCTGCTCCGCCAAGGCCTGGACAAAGGCACGCTGGTCGTGGCCTCCGACGGGATCACCATCCCCGCCGGCCAGGCCTCCATCACCGTCCGCACGCACTTCATCGATGACGAGGCGGCGCAGACCATCGCGGAGCGGGCCAAGGCCCTGCGCGACGGCGTCACCACCCTGCATGCCGTCGAGCGGGACGAGGAACGGGACCCGCTCGCCGACATCGCCGCCGTGGTCGGAACCGCCGCCCGCCTGCGCACGCAGGAGGTCATCACCCGGCTCGCCACCCTGAACGCCGAGGCCTACGGCAAGTGGTCGTTCATCGACCTCAAGCGCGTCCTCGACGGCACCGGGGCCGAGCCGTACAAGTCCGACGGCGTGATGGTCGTCGGTCGTGACCGCCTAGCCCGCGCCCTCGCCGACCGCGACGCGGACGGTTCCGCTTCCGTCTCCTGATCCCAGGGAGCCGACCCCCGGCGGGCCAGGGAGGCAGGGAGAACTCCCTGAACCCCTCCGTGACCCGCCTCCCTGGCTCTGACCAGCACGAATGATCCATCAGGGAGTCAGGGAGGCCCGCAGCTCAGACCCCCCTGAAACCCCCTCCACACGGCACCCCCAAGGGGGTGCCGCGTCCTCCCTCACCCAGCACCGGAAGGGATTCCGCATGTCCTCCGAGACCACCCCCGGCACGGCCCAGCCGGCCCCCGGCATGAGCGACGACGTGGCCGCCGCCGAGGCCCGCCGGATCATCGCCGACGCCTACCGGCCCGCCCCCGAGACGCCCACCGCCTACCGCGACACCACCCCGCTGCCCGCCTACGGCAGCACGCCCCCGGTCCTCCAGCCGGACCGCCGGATCGTGCCCGTGTGGGCCGCCGGAACCATCGTCGCCGGCATCGGCGTCGGCGCCGCGTTCGTCGGCATCGGCTGCGGTGTCTGGCTCGCCTGCCGGGGACTGGCCGCCATCTCCCTCACCGACGTCCTGTTCGTCACCCTGCCCATCGCCGCCGTGGCCACCGTCGTCACGGCCGTCGGATCGGCCCTGCGCTCCCTCAAGGACACCCACACCGAGCACCACCACCACTACGCCGGCCCGGTCCGGCAGGAGAACACCACCACCCACACGCGCGGCCTGTTCGCCCGCACCCGCAACGAGCGCCACTGACCCGACAGGAGCCCGCGTGTTCGCCATCCGGATCATCTGCGACCCCGCCGACACCGACCACGTCGTCGCCGCCCTGGACGACGCCTTCAACGCCGGAACCATCACGGTCTTCCCCACCCGTGACGGCAAGCAGAACCGCCTCTACCTCTACGCCGACCACAAGCAGGCCTCGGAAGAGAACACCGCACAGTGGCCCGGATACGAGGTGTACGCCACGGCGCCGGACGCGCCCACCGAACTGAACTGGCTGTGCGGACGCGAGCCGCACGAACGCGACCGCGAGTGGTGGCTGCGACGCGCCGCCGTCACCGACCGCATGGCCGCCGGCCTCGCTCCCGGCTGTACCGCCACCGAGGAGCAGGCCGTGCAGGTGGCGCGCCGCCTGATGGACCTGGACGACGCAGCCCCTCTCTGCGACCCGCGCGCCTACGTCCGCCAGCAGTACGCCAGCTGGGCGACGCAGCCCTAGCTACGCCAAGGGCGGCCCCCGCATCTCGCCAAAGAACCGGGGCCGCCCTTGTCAGCCAGCATCCATCCAAGGAACTGGAGACATCCAGCATGACCCATGACCCTCGCTCTGCGCTGCTCCGTGCGGCGCTGGAGGCCGCTGAACGCGGCTGGTACGTCTTCCCGCTCCGTCCCGGCGGCAAGCCCCCGGCGCTGCACGGGGAGAAGACCTGCACCCGCACCGGCGTGTGCGCGGGTGGGCACGTGAAGTGGGAGCAGCGGGCCACCACCGACGCCGACCGCATCCGGGCCGCCTGGAGCCGTGCGCCGTTCAACGTCGGTATCGCCACCGGCCCGTCCGGGCTGATCGTGGTCGACCTGGACACCCCAGAGCACAAGGGCAGTTCGGACGCGCCTGACGGCGCGACGACCTTCTCTGCGCTCTGCGAGCGCGCCGGGCACGCCGTCCCCACCACCTACCGGACCCGGACCCCGAGCGGCGGAACGCACCTGTACTTCACCGCCCCGCCCGGCCTGCGGCTGGGCAACACGGCGGGCACGGTGGCCGATTCGGTCGACACCCGGGCGTGGGGTGGGTACGTCGTCGCCGCCGGCAGCACCACCCCGGCCGGACAGTACGAAGCACTATGCGGCGCTGTGGCCGCCCCTCTGCCGTCGTGGCTGCAAACCATCCTGCAACCGGCCCCCGCGCGCCCTGCGGGCCCGCTGAGGTTGCCTGCGGTCGACGGCAGCCGCGCCGCCCTTGCCGCGCTCGAAGCCGAATGCGCGGTCGTGGCCGCCGCCCCGGAGGGGGAGCGCAACACCACGTTGAACCGGTGCGCGTTCAAGGTGGGGCGTTTCGTCGCATGGGGCGACCTCCCCCGGCACGTGGCGGAGGAGGCCTTCCAAGGGATCGGCGAGGCGGCCGGACTCACCGCCGCCGAGTGCCGCACCACCATCGGCAGCGCCCTGGACAGCTCCATCCGCAAGGCCCGACCCAGGGGCGCGGCATGACCGCCCCCGCCGCTCCTCCCTTGGAAGGCCAACCCCCGGCACCCACCGGCCCGCAGGCCGCTCCACAGGCTGTGGACACGACGGCCGTAGGCGAGCCGAAAGGCGCCGCCCGTAAGGGCGTCGTAACTGCCTTTCGCTCTGACCGGTTCCAGAGCGACGAGGCACGCCACACCGCGGAAGACCCCACCCCGGAGCGGCCCGGTATCCGCATCTACGCCCCACCGGTCTACCGCCACCACTGGGACGGCGCCCGCTGGTCCACCCGGCCCGGCGACACCCCCACCGCCGCCTACACCTGCGCTTGCGGGCAGACCGGCACCGCCACCGGCCCCCGCGCCGTGACGGCGCTGGTCGCCGAGTACGACGCCCACAAGTCCGCCTGCACCGGAACGCCTGCCGTACCCACCGAAGGGAGGGCCGCCGCATGACCCCCACGCCCATCGACGGGGCCGCGCTGCTCAACGAGGTGGAAGCCTTCCACCGCCGCTTCAACGTCTTCCCCACCGATGCCGCGTTCGTCGCGGTCGCCCTGTGGGACGCGCACGCCCACCTGCTCGACTGCTTCGACTCCACGCCCCGCATCGCCTTCCTGTCCCCGGAACCGGGGTCGGGCAAGACGCGGGCGCTGGAGATCGTGGAAACCCTCGTGCCGCAGCCCATGACGGCCGTGAACGCCTCCGCCGCCGCCCTGTTCCGGTCCGTCTCGGCAGGCAACGGCAAGCCGACGATCCTGTTCGATGAGATCGACACGGTTTTCGGTCCAAAGGCGGGGGACAACGAGGAACTGCGCGGGTTCCTCAACGCCGGACACCGCCGCACCGGAGTCACGTACCGGTGCATCGGCGACGGCGGGCAACAGACCGTGCAGGCCTTCCCCTCGTACTGCGCGGTCGCGGTCGCCGGTCTCGGCTCCCTGCCCGACACGATCCTGAGCCGCTCCGTCATCATCCGGATGCGGCGCCGGGCGAGGAACGAGAAGGTCGAGCCCTTCCGGGCCCGCATCCACGAGGCGGAGGGGCACAAGCTCCGTGACCGACTCGCCACGTGGGCAGAGCAGGCACGAGGGTTCGTGCTGGGGGCGTGGCCGGACATGCCGGACGGGGTGACCGACCGGTCGGCGGACGTGTGGGAACCCCTGCTCGCCGTCGCCGACGCCGCCGGCGGCCACTGGCCCGACCGCGCCCGCGCCGCCTGCGTGAGCCTGGTCACCGCGTCCAAGGCCAACGACAAGGGCAGCCTGGGCGTTCGGCTGCTGACCGACCTGCGCGACCACGTCATGGTCGGCATCGACCGCCTGCCGACCGTCGCCATCCTGGACCGGCTCAACGCCATGGACGACGCCCCGTGGGCCGACCTGGGCGGCAAGCCGCTCGACAGCCGGCGCCTGTCCAAGATGCTCGCCGAGTACATGACGGCGGACAACGAGCCCATCGCCTCCCGCAACATCAAGGCCGCCGGAAGCGTCCTCAAGGGCTACTACGCCGCCGATCTCTGGGACGCGTGGGCCCGCTACTGCCCCCCACCCCCGGAAAGTCCGCTACCTCCGCTACCCGGCATCGAAAACGCTGCCTGACCAGCAACAACGGGGTAGCGGCAAGCACCACCGCGAGCCGCTACCCCGCCGCTACTCATCCGCTACCGCTACCCCGTCCCGCTACCTCAAGCAGGCCCCTGACCTGCACGGTAGCGGCGGTAGCGGAAGTAGCGGACTTCCCAGAGGGGGGGCCGAGGACGCCCCCGCATTCAGGAGGTTCGTCGTGCGCACCGCCATGCCCACAGCACCTGAAGCCCTCACCGTCCCCGAAGTGATGACCGCCCTGCGGCTGAGCCGCAGCAAGGTCTATGACCTCATCCGATCCCGTCAGTTGGCGAGCTTCACCGTCGGGCGCGCGCGTCGTGTTGCCCCCGACAGCCTGCGCGCCTTCATCCAGGCACAGATCGAGGAGAACGCAGCCTGATGGCCCCCCGTAAGAGGAACCCCAACGGCGCTGGCAGCATCTGGCAGCGCAAGGACGGCCGTTACGAAGCGCGGGTATACGTTCCCCAGCCGGACGGCACGCGCAAGCGAAAGACCGTCTACGGCAGCACGTGGGAAGAGTGCGACACCAAGCGTCAGGAGTTGGTGCGCCGTGACCGCCAGGGCATCCCGACACCGACCCGTTCCGCCAAGCTCTCCGAGTGGCTGCCGTACTGGCTGGAGCACTACGTTGAGCCGCGCCGCAAGCTCAGCACGTACGACAAGTACGAAGCGCACGTGCGGCTTTACCTCGCGCCCCTGTTGGGCACGAAGCGGCTGGAGTCGCTGAGCGTCGCCGACGTGCGCCGCTTCATCACCCGGGTGCAGAACGTCCACACGGCCGCGACCGCAAAGGAAGCGCACCGGGTGCTGCGCACGGCGCTCACGGCGGCCGTGCGAGAAGAACTGATCACACGGAATGTCGCGTCGCTGGTCGAGCCACCGCGCGTCAAGCAGCGGGAGATCCGGCCGTGGACCCTGGAAGAGACGCTGTCCTTCCTGGAAGCTGCGCGCCGAGACCCGCTGTACGCCGCGTTCGTGCTGGCCGTCGCCATGGGGCTGCGGCGCGGTGAGCTGGTGGGTCTGCGCTGGTCAGATGTGGACCTGGATAGCCGCGTCGTGCACGTTCGCCAACAGACACAGCGCCGCCGAGGAACGCTGTACGACGACGACCCCAAGAGCCGCCGCAGCCGCGTGGTGCCGATGCCTGCGCTGTGCATCGCGCCGCTGCGCTGGCACCGACTGAGGCAGCGCGAGGCGTTCGCGCGCACGGGTGTCGCCTGGTCGGAGACCGGCTACGTCTTCGCCACGCGGAACGGCCGGCCGGTCGAGCCTCGGAACGTCTACCGCTCCTTCACGCGGGTCGCGGCAGATGCCGGGCTGCGTGTCGTCCGACTGCACGACGCGCGGCACGGCTGCGCCACGCTGCTGACGGTGGCCGGCGTCGCGCCGCGAGTCATCATGGAGATCCTCGGACACAGCCAGATCAGCATCACGATGGACGTGTACACGCACGTCGTGCACGACACCCAGCGGGAGGCGATCAGCCACATGGACCGGCTGCTCAAGCGCCGCCTACCGGCCGCCTGAAGGCGACTGCCGTCAAATGGTGCCGTCAAAACGGCCCGGACCATGATCGGTCCGGGCCGTTTTGCCTGGTGCCCCCGGCAGGATTCGAACCTGCGACACCCGCTTTAGGAGAGCGGTGCTCTATCCCCTGAGCTACGAAGGCGTGGTCGGGCGCCTGGTGGGGCGCTCGGTCCACAGGGTACCGGATCAGGGGGCGGGCGGGTGGGGTGCTGGGGTTCAGGACAGGGGGACGTGGGTGAAGCGGGACGCGGTGTGCAGGTCGGTCTGGATGCGGTCGGCGGTTCTGCGGAGTTCCGGGAGGAGGCCGTGGACGCAGTCCTCCAGGCTGCGGCGGGCCGCGTGCGTGGCGATGTTCAGCGCTGCGACCGCCCGGCCGGTCCGGTCCCGTACCGGTACGGCGATGGAGCGGACGCCCGATTCCAGTTCCTCGTCGGCCAGGGCGTGGCCCTGGGCGCGGACCTCGGCGAGGGGCGGCGGCAGCGGGGCGGCGGTGTCCGCCAGGAGGACGCGGCCCAGGGACGTCGCGGCGGCGGGCAGGCGGGCGCGGCCCAGGGACGTCGCGGCGGCGGGCAGGCGGGCGCCGACCCTGCTGTGCACGGTCAGGACGCGGCTCGCCCCCGCCCCGCCGGTGTACTGGATCTCCGTGCCGTCGGACGTGAGGACCGCGAGTGCCGTCGGCTCCTGCAGACGGTCCGCCAGGGCGCGGAGGTGGGGCTCGGCGAGGCGGGGGAGCGTGGTGCGGGACAGCGAGGGAAAGCCGAGGTCCAGGACGCGCGGGGTGAGGGCGAAGGTGCGGTCGGGGTGCGCGAGCACCAGGCCGAGGTGTTCGTGGGTGAGCAGCGCGCGGCGGGCCGTGGCCCGGGGCCAGGCCGGTCGCCCGTGCCACCTCGGCCAGGGAGACGGTAAGCCCCTCACGGCACCCCCCTGGCCCGACCAGCCCCACCTGCGCGAAGAGACCCTGGCAGAGAGCTCCAGACAATGGGCTCCCGGCAATGGGCCCCGGCAAAGAGCCCCCGCGCGAACAATCCCTACGCCCGCGTGACCCGCACCCGATAGGCGCCGTCCTCGTCCTTGCCGGTCACCTCGACGGTGATGCCGTGGCGGGGGTCCTTGAAGGCGGTGCCGGGGGAGAAGGGGGCGTCGGAGAGTTCTGCCTGGACGTTGGGACTGCGGGTGCAGCCGCCGCTGTTGGGGTGGCTGTCGTAGACCCTGACCGGACCGCGTCCGGTGTCGATCGTGCCGTCGATCTTGTAGATCAGCAGGCCCGGGTGGCAGATCGCCTCGTCGTTGCCGCCCTGCTCGCGCACCTCCAGCGCGTAGGAGCTTTGGGAGTTGACGGGGACGAGGACCAGTTTTCCGCCGCCGGGCTTGTACAGCGGCGTCAGCAGGTACTCGACGCTGCCCCGCGTCGCCGCGCAGCCCACCTGGGAGCTGTCCAGCCAGCCCAGTTTCCACTTGTGCCAGGCGAGCAGGTCGTTGTTGGCCCCCCAGTCCTCGCTCATGATGTCCCAGTGCCCGACCGCGCCCCCGCCTTCCTGCGTGTACAGGTCGGGCAGGCCGAAGGTGTGGCCGTTCTCGTGCGGCAGCACCCGGTAGCCGGTGCGGCCGTACGAACCGGAGCCGTCGTCCTGGCGGGAGTAGACGAAGGACGCGTTGGCGATGGGGACGCCGTCGGCGACCGGGGCGTCGGTGTTCCCGGCGAAGGTCACGGACAGGACGGTGTCCAGCGCGGAGGGGCCGGCGTTCGGGGTGATCAGGATGTCGAAGAGGTCGTACGAGCGGAAGTCGACGGCCGGGTCGGCCGCGTCCACGATGTCCTGCACCAGCTGCCGGTAGCCGGGATCGAAGGGCGCGCCGCGCTCGATGCCGTACTCCCTGAAGGGCTTGGGCATCCGCAGCCACCCGGGGATCGGCGTCTCCGGCCGGTAGTCCAGCCGGCCGTACGACGCGGTGCGGAACCACTCCCGGGTCTGCGGGAAGAACTCGTGGAGGCGGTCCATGGCGCTGCCCTGCCCGGGCGCGTCGGAGAAGTCGACCATCAGGGTCAGGGCGTGGACCGTGCCCGTGGAGCGGGCGTAGCCGTGCGGGGTGGGCAGGCCCTCGGTCATCTGTACGTCGAGACCGCCGCGGACCGTACAGGGGGCGAGGGCGGAGGAGCGGGCCATGCCGATGGGCCCGGCGGTGGTGGGCGCCGTCAGGTGTCCGGTCCCGGCCGAGGTGCTGACCGCGAAGGTCAGTGCGGTCACCGCGGCGAGGGCGGCCGCCCGGCGCGGGCGTATGCGGCGGCGTATGCGGCTGCGGCCCGTGCGGGGAGCGCGGCCCCGCGATCCCTGGGAGGAACCCCCGCCGGACGGGCGGCTTCGGGGGCGGCCTCCGTCGGGGAGGCGCCCGTGGGGAAGGGAGATGCGGCGGGGCGGCTGCGGCTGCATGCATGGGCCCTTCGCTCCACGGCAGCCGCCGGTCTCCGGCTGCACCCTTGCGATCACCCTGTGTCGGCGGGGTGGGGGCCGCGCGCTGGAGGAGACCGATCGTGGGAATGCCGGTCGGCACGGGGGTGAATCCCGGTGGTCGAGGAGTGGGGCGGTGCATGTGCCTCAGGTCACAGGGGTTCTTTTCGTGGGAGGGAAATAACCGGGGAGCGTTTCCCCGTTTAGCCCTGTGTCCGAGCGGAACGGGGACTGTCTCCCCGGATCGCCGCGCCCGCCCGACCGGCAGCCCTGCCACCCGAGCGGCACCCCTGCCACCCGAGCGGCACCCCTGCCACCCGAGCGGCACCCCTGCCACCCGAGCGGCACCAGCACCAGCACCAGCGCCACCAGACGAGCACCGGCGCCGGTCAGAGCCACCAGCACCGAGGAGTCCACCGTGCCGACCGCGACCACCCCCGCACCGCGCAAGGTGCACCGGCCCCGCGCCGACGCCCTGCGCAACCGGGAGCGGATCGTCACCGCCGCCCGGGAGATGTTCGTCGAGCACGGCCCGGACGTGCCACTCGACGAGATCGCCCGTCGGGCCGGCGTCGGCAACGCCACGGTGTACCGCAACTTCCCCGACCGCGAGGCCCTCGTCCGCGAGGTCGTCTGCTCCGTCATGGACCGTACGGCCGAGGCGGCCGAAGTGGCCCTCGCCGAGACCGGGGACGCCTTCGCCGCGCTGGAGCGCTTCGTGCACGCCACCGCCGCCGAGCGGATCAGCGCGCTGTGCCCGATGATCTCCGACACGTTCGACCAGCACCACCCCGACCTGGAAGCCTCCCGTGAGCGCGTGGAAGAGCTCGTGGAGGAGGTCATGGGCCGGGCCAGGGCGGCCGGGCAGCTCCGGCCCGACGTCGGCGTCGGCGACCTGATGATCGTCGTGGCCCAGCTGAGCCGGCCCCCGGCCGGCACGGACTGCCTGCGCGGCGACCGTTTCGTCCACCGCCACCTCCAGCTGTTCCTCGACGGCCTGCGGGCACCCGCCCGCTCCGCCCTGCCGGGCACGGCCGTGACCATCAGGGAGCTGCGCGACTGCTGACAGATGAGCTGCGCGAGTCCCTGACCGATCACCTCACCGATTAGTTCCGCTGCCGATCCCGGTCCACCCCTGCGGCTGCCTTAGAGCCGCTCTTGATTTTTTCCGTAACGAAGTTCCGAAGTGGGTACCTCCATGTCCGAAACAGCCCGCAAGGCTCCCGGCGCCGCCGCGCCGACCGGCTTCGCCGCACGCGCCGGCGACGCCAACCGCTGGAAAGCGCTCGTCTTCATCGCGCTCGCCCAGCTGATGGTCGTCCTCGACGCCACCATCGTGAACATCGCCCTGCCCTCCGCCCAGACGGACCTCGGCATATCCGACGGCAACCGGCAGTGGGTCGTCACGGCCTACGCCCTCGCCTTCGGCGGTCTGCTGCTGTTCGGCGGCCGTATCGCCGACAAGTGGGGCCGCAAGCGCGCCTTCGTCACCGGCCTGGCCGGCTTCGCCCTCGCCTCCGCGCTCGGCGGTGCCGCGACCACCGGCCCGATGATGTTCGGCGCCCGCGCCCTGCAGGGTGTCTTCGGCGCCCTGCTCGCCCCGGCCGCGCTGTCGCTGCTCGCCGTGATGTTCACGGACGCCAGGGAGCGCGCCAAGGCGTTCGGCATCTACGGCGCCATCGCGGGCGGCGGCGGTGCCGTCGGCCTGATCCTCGGCGGTTTCCTCACCGAGTACCTGAACTGGCGCTGGACCTTCTTCGTGAACGTCCCGTTCGCCGTCGTCGCCGCGCTCGGCGCCTGGTTCGTCATCCGTGAGCCGGAGGGCGGCCGCAACCGCAACCCGCTCGACATCCCGGGCGTCCTGCTGTCCACCCTCGGCCTGGTCGCCCTCGTCTACGGCTTCACCCGCGCCGAGTCCGACGGCTGGGGCGACGCGGTCACCGTGGCCATGTTCGTCGCGTCCGCGGTGCTGCTGTTCGCCTTCGTGACCGTCGAGTCCCGGGTCAAGGCCCCGCTGCTGCCGCTGCGCGTGGTCGGCGACCGCAACCGCGGCGGCATCTACCTCTCCCTGGGCCTCGCGATCATCGGCATGTTCGGCCTGTTCCTCTTCCTGACCTACTACCTGCAGGTCGTGAAGGGCTACTCGCCGGTCAAGACCGGCTTCGCCTTCCTGCCGATGGTGGCCGGCATGATCACCGGCTCCACCCAGATCGGCACCCGGCTGATGACCCGGATCCGGGCCCGGCTGCTGATGGGCCCCGGCTTCCTGGTGGCCGGCCTCGGCATGCTGCTGCTGACCCAGCTGGAGACCGGCTCGTCGTACCTGACCCTGCTGCTGCCCGCGATGGTGCTGCTCGGCCTCGGCATGGGTACGGCGTTCATGCCGGCGATGTCGCTGGCCACCCAGGGCGTCGAGCCCCGGGACGCCGGTGTCGCCTCCGCCATGGTCAACACCTCGCAGCAGGTGGGCGGCGCGATCGGCACCGCCCTGCTGAACACCATCGCCGCGTCCGCGAAGACGTCGTACTTCAAGGACCACATCGCGAGCGCCGCGGGCAAGCCGCAGCAGCGGCTGGTCGGGCTCCAGGCCATGGTGCACGGCTACAGCACGGCGATCTGGTTCGCCGTCGGCATCCTGGGCGTGGCCGCCCTGATCGCGTTCACCTTCGTCAACGCCGGCCGGCCGGGCACCACCGAGGTGATCTCCGGCGAGGGCGTCGAGGACGAGGTGCCGGTGCCGGTGGTGGCCCACTGACCGGGCCTGCGGTGAGGTGACTTAGCGGAGCCAGGGCAGGTCCGCACCCGCTTCGTTGGGCTGGAGGCCCTCGGCGACGATCTCCATGATCTCGCCGAGGGCCTTCTGCTGTTCGGGGCTGAGCCGGTCGAACATCGCCTGGCGCACGGCGGCGACATGGCCGGGCGCGGTGCGCTTCAGCACCTCGACGCCCTCGTCGGTGAGCACGGCGAACTGGCCGCGCTTGTCGGAGGGGCAGTCCTCGCGGCGCACCCACCCGTTCCTCTCCAGCCGCGCGATCGCGTGCGACAGCCGGGAGCGGGTGATCTTCGCCTGCATCGCCAGCTCGGTCATCCGCAGCCGGCGGCGCGGGGCCTCGGCGAGGCCGACGAGAAGGGCGTAGTAGATGTGCGGCATGCCCGCGTCGCGCTGCAGCTGCCGGTCGAGGTGGTCCTCCAGCAGGGTGGTGGCGTGCAGGTAGGCGCGCCAGACGCGCTGTTCCTCGCCGGTGAGCCAGCGGGGCTGTGCGGCGGAGTCTGATGCCGTGTTCATGGATCCCACTGTACGAGTCAGCTCCTTGAAACTTGAACAAGTCGGGCGTATGGTTCCCAGTGGAACTTGAGAGTTAAAGCAAACCGATGAGCTGAAGCAACGGGCTGCTCACGAGCACCGCGGTGCTGCCCAGAGCGCCGATGTGTTGCCCACGAGCGCCGATGCGCTGCTCACAGCACCGATGTGTTGCCCACGAGCACCGATGCGCTGCTCACGAGCACCTGAGTCCATGGGAGCCGCCGTCATGTCCACCACCGCACAGGAGAAGTCCGCCGCCGCCGGGCCGGACCGCATGCCCGCCCTGTACCTCAGCCACGGCGCCCCGCCGCTCGCCGACGACCCCGTCTGGCCCGGTCAGCTCGCCGCCTGGTCCGCGGACCTGCCCCGCCCCAAGGCGATCCTCATGGTCTCCGCCCACTGGGAGGAGGCCCCGCTCGCGCTGGGCGCGGTGCGGACCGTCCCCCTCGTCTACGACTTCTGGGGCTTCCCCGAGCACTACTACCGGGTGCGCTACGCCGCCCCCGGCGCCCCCGAGCTGGCCGAATCCGTCCGTAAGCTGCTGCGCGCCCCCGGCACCCCCGTCCAGGACATCCCCGACCGCGGCCTCGACCACGGCGCCTACGTCCCCCTCGTCGAGATGTTCCCGGCCGCCGACATCCCCGTCCTGCAGATCTCCATGCCCACCCTCGACCCCGTGCGTCTGATGGACATCGGCCGCAAACTCGCCCCCCTGCGCGAGGAGGGCGTACTGATCGTCGGCTCCGGCTTCTTCACCCACAACCTCGCCGCCCTGCGGCACACCGGCGGCGACGTGCCCAGCTGGTCCTCGGAGTTCGACGACTGGGGCCGCCGCGCCCTGGAGGGCCGCGACTGGGACGCCCTGCTGGACTTCCTCGACAAGGCGCCGGCCGGCCGCTACGCCCATCCGCGCACCGAGCACTTCGCCCCCCTGTTCGTCACCATGGGCGCGGCCGAGGCGGGCGGGGAACTGGATGCGCAGAGGTCCGTGATCGACGGCTTCTGGATGGGGATGGCGAAGCGGTCGGTGCAGTTCGGCTGAGCTGCATCGGTGCAGTCCGGCTGGGCTAAATCGGTGTTCGGCTGGGCTAAAGCCGTTTCTCGTACCAGGCCACGTCCCAGTAGCGGCCGAACTTGCGGCCGACCTCGCGGTACGTGCCGACGTACCGGAAGCCGAAGCGGGCGTGCAGCCGCTCGGAGGCCTCGTTGGGCTGGGCGATCCCGGCGTAGGCGCGGTGCACGTCCTCCTCGGCCAGCGCCGTGAAGAGGGCGTCGTAGAGCAGTGTGCCGATGCCGCGCCGGCCCGTGTCCGGGGCGACGTACACCGAAACCTCCACGGACGTGACGTACGCGGGCTTCGGCCGGTAGGGGCTGGATGTGGCGTACCCCAGAATTCGCTGTGAGTCGCCCTCCGGTTCCGTTTCCGTGGCAACCATCAGGCGGTACGGGCCGTCTTCCGGGTGGGAGAGCAGCCAAGGACGGCGCTCTTCCGGAGTGAAGATCGCGGTATCGAATGTGATGGCCGTCTCACGTACGTAGTGGTTGTAGATCACCGTGAGGGCGTTGAGGTCCCCCTCGACTCCCGGTCTGACCTGCACCTCTGTACGTTGCGTCGGCATCTCGCCTCCCAGCCTGGCGGAACAGGGTACTGCATGATCAGAAAAATTGGGGGGCGGGTTGGGAATTCTGTCCGGATTCCAGTCGTTGTTTCCCACGGATGCAGGGCACCCGGAGAGAGTCGCAGGGGACTCGGAAGGAGTCCCGGCGACGGTCCCCGCCCGTGCCGAGCGTTCGCAGGACCACCCGCCAGCCCACCATCGCAAGGGAGCACGCATGGCAACCCGTGCCGTCGCCCGTCGTCAGTCCGCCACCGGCGAGACGGCCGACTCGGCAAGCAGTGTTCGCGTTCATGGCGGCGAGATCGCGGACCGCGACCTGGTCGGCATGTACCTCGACGAGATCGCGCGTACGCCGCTGCTCGACGCCGCCAAGGAGGTCGAGCTGTCCCAGACCATCGAGGCGGGTGTCTTCGCGCAGCAGGTCCTCGACGGTGAGGAGGAGTCCACGACGGACGCCACCCGCGAGGAGCTTCAGGCGCTGGTCGCCGCCGGCGAGCGGGCCAAGGACATCTTCATCCGTTCCAACCTCCGCCTGGTCGTGGCGGTGGCCCGGCGCTACCCGCGCAGCGGCCTGCCCCTGCTCGACCTGATCCAGGAGGGCAACGCCGGCCTGGTGCGCGCCGTCGAGAAGTTCGACTACCGCAAGGGCTTCAAGTTCTCGACCTACGCCACCTGGTGGATCCGTCAGGCCATCACCCGCTCCATCGCCGACCAGTCCCGCACCATCCGGCTCCCCGTCCACCTGGTGGAGGAGCTGGGGCGCATCCGCCGCGTCCAGCGCGAGTTCAACCGCGAGAACGGCCGCGACCCGGAGCCCGTGGAGATCGCGGCGGAGCTGGGCGCCACACCGGAGCGCGTCATCGACGTCCTCGACTGGGCCCGCGACCCGGTCTCGTTGAACATGTCCGTGGACGACGAGGGCGAGACCCAGTTCGGCGACCTGCTGGAGGACACGTCGGCGGTCAGCCCGGAGCAGTCTGTCCTCACTCTCCTGCGCAGCGAGGAACTGGACGACCTGATCGGCCGTCTGGACCAGCGCACGGCCTCCATCATCAAGATGCGGTACGGCATCGAGGACGGCCGCGAGCGCACCCTGACCGAGGTCGGCAAGGAGCACGGCCTGACCCGCGAACGCATCCGCCAGATCGAGAAGCACGCCCTCCTCGAACTGAAGAAGCTGGCCCGCGACACCGGGTTCGACGCGGCGGCGTAAGGGGGTTCCGGGGGATGCGGGTGGCGGGCCTGGGCCCGGTCATGGCCGGCCATGACCTGCGGCTGCTGCGGGGGGCTGCGGCTGTGGGGGCCGCGGCTGCGGGCCCGCGGCTGCTTGGGTATGCCGCCGGCGGGACGGGCCAGGGGGTGCCTGGGTGCCTGGTGCGCGGGTGTGCTTGGGGTGCCTGGGCATGCGGGGCGGGCGGTGCGCGGGTGTGCTTGGGGTACTCCCAGGTGTGCGGGGCTGGCGGTGCGGCTGGGCGGTGCCCGGCGGTGTACCCGGGACGTGTCAGGCGGTGTACCCAGGCGTGTCGGGCGCGGGTGTGTCGGATGCGTGTCCGGCTGTCCGGGGCGCGCGCGGTCTGCCGGGTGCAGGGTCTCCGGCAGCCTGTGGTGTGTGCCTGTGGGCGTCCGGTGCGCGGAGACGTGTGGTGCCTTGGGGGCGTACGGTGCCCCGGGAGCGCGCACGCCGGTGGCGAAAGACGGCGCAAACATGGCGCTGCCCCATCGCTTCAACTCCCGGGCCCGCGGGAACAACCCTTCCGGGCCCAGCAGCAGCCAACCCCCGGACCGCACTCCCCACACACCGTACAGACCGGCCGACCCCACGCGCCCACGCCGCACCACAGAGCCAGGTCCCGACGCAATCCCCCCCGGCGCCGGGACCTTCCCGAGCCGGGCTTCGGCACCCTTCCCCCCTGGGTGCCGAAGCCCGGCTCCATCTGCGTCCGCAGGCCGGTCAACTGCCAGCACCGTCTCGGCACTTGGGCTTCAGCGGCGACGAACCCGCCGACATCCGGCCCTGCCCGAGTGGCAGGCGCCCTAGGCCCGTTACGGACCCCGGCCGCCCGTCCTCCTGCCTCGCCTGAGGGCCATCTCGGCCAACCGCTCGGCTCTCCCGGGCATCCCCTCAGGCCGCCGCCCGCTCCAGCGGCGCCGAGGCCGCCCCGTCGATCACCGGTGACACCGGCTCCGGCGCCGGCCATCGGTAGACGCGGGCCGGCAGGCGGGCATATGTGGTCCCGCGGGGTTCGCGCGCGGCTTCCCTAGGCCCGAGCAGCCACTCGTGCGGCGGGGCGGGGGGGCCAGGAGAGGGAGGCGACCGGGTAACCGGGTAACCGGGTAACAAGGGTGCGGCGAGGGTGCGGCGACGGAATCTGCCTCCGGCGCATCCTGGAATGACGGCCCACCCCGTACCTGAACCCCGGGGTGGACCGCCGGATGGCAGATTCTGCCACATGGGCATAGCCTGCCGGGGTGAGCACCACCCCCAGCGCCGCCCACCAGCTGTTTTCCGCCTCTCCCCCGGTCTCGCTGACCGAACGCCGGAAGGCCGAGACCCGGATGGAGATCGCCCGCGCGGCGGCCGCCCTGTTCGTCCGCCAGGGCCTGCGGGCCACCCGCGCCGAGGACATCGCGCAGGCGGCGGGCATCGCGCCGCGGACGTTCTACCGCTACTTCGCCTCCAAGGAGGAAGCGGTCGCCCCTCTCTACGCCGCGGGCGCCCAGCGCTGGGCGGAAGCGCTCCGCTCGGCCCCGGCCCACCTGACCGTCCCGGAGGCCCTGGAACACGCCGTCCACCGCACCCTCACCCCGGGCGTCGGCGTCTCGGCGGCGTCCTGGGAATGGGTCCGCACCCTGATCCGGCTGGCCGGCGACAGCCCCGCCCTGCGCAAGGTCTGGGCCGAGGTGTGCCAGGCATCGGAACAGACCCTGGCCGAGATCCTGGCGGCCCGCACGACGCCGACGGCCCTCGGCGCCGGCCCCGCGGCCCCCGTACCGGTCACCCCCGACCTCCGCTTCGCCGCCGCCGTGGCCGGCGCCGCCGTCCGCGTGGCCGTGGAGTCCTGGGCCGCCGCATCCTCGCCGCCCGCCGGCCCGAACGGCCCCGCAGCCCTGGCCCTGCGCAACCTCGGCTCCCTGCGGGACTTCGAGTGGGCCTGCGGACAAGGCAAGGGCGTTGGCGAAGGGATGTGAGGCCGGGCAGAGCCGGGCCGCCACCGAAGGAGGCGTGAAACAGGGCAAGGCAAGGCGCTCACCCTAGGGCGCCTCCCCGACACTGCCCTCCCCGGCACCACCCTCCCCCGCCCGACTCAGCCGCCCGCCCAACTCCCGTGCCGACGCCGCGAGTTCACGGGGTTCCCGCACGGTGAAGTCGTAACCCGCCATCACCAGCCGCACGGCCAGCCACTCCACGGAATCGCCGGTGGTGCCCCGCAGGACACAACCGCCCTCGCCGTCGTCCTCCAGTGCCCCGAGCCAGGCCGGCAGCCGCGCGGAGACCTGTTCCGCCGGCGCAGCGAACCGCACCACGAACGCGTAGGTCTCCTGCCGTCGTCGGATGGACTGCCTCAGGTATTCGGCGGCGCTCCCCGCCGGCAGCTCCCGCGGCGCGAACCGGGCTCCGGTCGCGAACGGCTCGCTCACCCGGTCCACCCGGAAGGTGCGCCAGTCGGCACGGTCGAGGTCGTAGGCGACGAGGTACCACCGCAGCCCGGTCGACACCAGCCGGTGCGGTTCGGTCAGCCGCCGCGACTCGCTGCCGTCCTTGTCGCGGTAGACGAACCGCAGCCGCTCGTGCCCCGCCACCGTCGAGGCCATCACGGTCAGCGTCTCCGGCGCGATGCTCGGTCCGTCCCCGCTGGTCAGCGGTGTGGTCGCCGCCTGCAGCGTGGACACCCTGTGGCGCAGCCGGGCCGGCAGCACCTGCTCCAGCTTGGCCAGGGCCCGCACGGACGCCTCGTCCACGCCCTCCACGGCATGCCCGGCACCGGCCCGCAGGCCCACCGCGATCGCCACCGCCTCCTCGTCGTCCAGCACCAGCGGCGGCATCGCCTTGCCCGCGACCAGCCGGTACCCGCCGTCCGAGCCCTTGGTGGCCTGCACCGGATAGCCCAGCTCCCGCAACCGGTCGATGTCCCGCCGCACGGTACGACGCGACACCGCCAGCCGCTCGGCGAGCTCCCCGCCGGGCCACTCGCGGGGCGTCTGGAGGAGCGAGAGGAGCTGCAGCAGCCGTGCCGGCGTGTCCGTGGTCATGAGTACGAGAATGCCGTAGCACTAGGACATGATCTGACCTAATGGCCTCCTATGTTGGACGACATGAACGACATCGACGGCAACGCCGCCAAGGAGCGCGGGACCGTATCCACCAGCGGCTCCGCCGCGGGACGCGACCAGCTCCAGCGAACCGGGACAGAAGGCGCCACACCGGCCCCGACGGCGCTCTCCACCTCTGCTCCTTCCAGGCCTTCCACACCTGCGCCCGCCGGCGGAGCGCATCGCTGGCTGGCCCTGGCCATCGTCATGACCGCCGCCTTCATGGACCTGGTCGACGTGACGATCGTCAACATCGCCATCCCGTCGATCCGGCGGAGCGCCCACGCCTCGGTGAGCCAGATCCAGTGGATAACCGCCGGTTATGCCCTGGCCTTCGCCGCCGGTCTCATCACCGGCGGCCGTCTCGGTGACATCCACGGCCGCAAGCGGCTGTTCCTGATCGGTATCAGCGGTTTCACTCTCGCCTCGGCCCTGTGCGGCTTCGCCGCCAACCCGGAGATGCTGGTCGCCTCCCGCATCCTGCAGGGCGGCATGGCGGCGATGATGGTGCCGCAGGTGCTGTCGATCGTGCACGCCACCTTCCCGGCCCACGAACGCGGCAAGGTGTTCGGTCTGTTCGGCGCGATCGTCGGTCTGGGCGCGGTCTCCGGTCCGCTGCTCGGTGCCCTGCTGACCGAGTGGAACCTGTTCGGCCTCGAATGGCGGCCCATCTTCCTCATCAACCTCCCCGTAGGTGTCCTGGCCTGTCTACTGGGCCGTCGCTTCATCACCGAGTCGAAGGCCCCGAAGGCGCTGAAGCTGGACCTCGTCGGTGTCGCCCTGGTCTCGCTGGGCCTGCTGATGCTGCTCTACCCGCTCACGCGCGGCCGGGAGCTGGGCTGGCCGCTGTGGGGGTACGTGTGCATGGCCGGCGCGCTCGTCGTCTTCGTGGTGCTGGTGTCGTACGAAAAACGGAAGGCCGCCAAGGACGGTTCCCCGCTCGTCGAACTGTCCCTCTTCCGGGTGAAGAGCTTCGCAGCGGGCATCGCCGTGCAGACCGTCTTCGGTGTCGCGCTCGGCATCTTCTTCCTGGTCTGGACGCTGTACATGCAGATCGGCCTGGGCTGGAGGCCGTTGCGGGCCGGCCTGACCGGCGTGCCGTTCTCCCTCGCGGTGTCCACGGCGGCCGGTCTGTCGGTGCAGCAGCTGGTGCCGCGGTTCGGGCGGAAGGTGCTCCAGGCGGGCGCCCTGGTGATGGGCGCGGGCGTCCTGCTCTATCTGTGGGAGGCGCACCGGTACGGCCTGTCCATCGCCTCCTGGCAGATGGCCCTTCCGCTCGTCGTGATGGGTGCCGGGATGGGGCTGATCGTCGCCCCGCTGACCGACGCGGTGCTCTCGGAGGTTCCGCACGAGCACGCCGGTTCCGCGTCCGGCCTGATCAACACGGTGCAGCAGATGGGCAACGCGCTCGGTCTCGGGCTCGTGTCCGTGGTGTTCTTCGGCGAGATCGGCGACCGGCTGGCCCCGGCCCAGGTCGGCCCCGCGTTCGTGAACGCCTTCCAGCACGCGCTGTGGTGGGTCGCGGCGATCATGGGCGTGATCTTCCTGCTGATGACCGCCCTGCCGAAGCGGCCCGCGCAGGAGACGGCCGAGACGGAACCGTCGGTGAGGCAGAGGGAGCCCGAGCTGGTCCCCTGACCGGCCACGACGAGGCCCGGCACCGGACCAGGTGCCGGGCCTCCGTGTTGTCCGTGACGACGTGCCGCACTACTGCTCCGGACAGCACCGGAAGTCCGTTCATGCCCGATTGGCATCTGCATCTGTTTACTTTCGGGAAATTCGGGCGTAGCCTCGACCGAAACCACACGTTCGGGCATCACGCGGAAGCGGACGGACATCGGTCGGAGGCCAGCGACATGTACGCACCGGAACGGCAGCAGGAGATCCTCCGGCTCGCACGTGAGGGCGGCCGGGTGGACGTGCTGTCGCTCGCCGAGGAGTTCCAGGTCACCGCGGAAACGATCCGTCGCGATCTGAAGGCCCTCGACCGCGCCGGCCTCGTCCGCCGGGTGCACGGCGGAGCCATCCCGGTCGGCCGCCTGGACTTCGAACCGGACCTGACCGAGCGCGAGTCCACCGCCGCCGACGAGAAGGACCGCATCGCCAAGGCGGCCCTCGGCGAACTGCCGACCGAGGGCACGATGATCCTCGACGCCGGTACGACGGTCGCCCGGGTCGCCGCCGCGATCCCGCTGGAGGCCTCCCTGACCGTCGTCACGCACAGCCTGCCCATCGCCGCCCGCCTCGCCGACCACCCCGGCATCCAGCTCCACCTGGTCGGAGGGCGCGTACGGCACCGCACGCGCGCCGCCGTGGACGCCTGGGCGCTCCGCGCGTACGGCGAGATCCGCGCCGACGTGCTGTTCGTCGCGGCGAACGGCTTCTCCGCCGAGCACGGTCTGACCACCCCCGACCTCGCCGAGGCCGCGGTCAAGCGGGCCGCGGTCGCCGCCGCCCGCCGCGTGGTGCTCCTGGCCGACTCCGCCAAGCACGGCCAGGAGCACTTCGCCCGCTTCGGCGCCCTGATCGACGTGGACCTGCTGATCACCGACAGCGGGCTGAGCCCCGAAGACGCCGCCGTCATCGAGCACGGCGGCACGGAAGTAGTGCGCGCATGATCCTCACCGTCACCCCCAACCCGTCCCTCGACCGCACCTACGAGGTCCTCCGCCTGAAGCGCGGCGAAGTCATCCGCGCCGAGACCGAGCGCATGGACCCGGGCGGCAAGGGCGTGAACGTCTCGCGCGCCGTCGCGGCCGCCGGACGGCGCACGGTCGCCGTCCTGCCCCTGGGGGGTGCGCCGGGGGCGCTCGTCGCCGACCTGCTCGACGCGCAGGGCATCGAGGTCGCGCCCGTCCCGATCACCGGAGCCACCCGCTCCAACATCGCGCTCGCCGAGGCGGACGGCGTGCTGACGAAGATCAACGCCCCCGGCCCCGAACTGTCCCCGGCCGAACAGGAACTCCTCCTGGACACCGTCCGCGAGCAGTCACGGGACGCCGACTGGATCGCCTGCTGCGGCAGCCTGCCCCGGGGGCTCGCGCCCTCTTGGTACGCCGATGTCGTCACGCGGGCGCACGCCGGGGGCGCACGCATCGCGCTGGACACCTCGGGGAATGCGCTGCGGGAGGCGCTGCGCGCGCGGCCGGACGTGGTGAAGCCCAACGCCGAGGAGCTCGCGGAAGCCGTCGGGCGCCCCCTGGCGACGGTGGGCGACGCGCTGAAGGCGGCCGAGGAGGTGCGCGGCATGGGCGCACGCGCCGTGCTCGCGAGCCTGGGCGCCGACGGGCAGCTCCTCGTGGAGGGCGCGGGCGCCTGGTTCGCCGCCGCCCGCGTGGACACCGTCCGCAGCAACGTCGGCGCCGGCGACTCCTCCCTCGCCGGCTTCCTGATCGCCGGCGGCACCGGCCCCGAGGCCCTCGCCTCCGCCGTCGCCCACGGCGCCGCCGCCGTCCAGCTCCCCGGCAGCGTCATGCCGGCCCCCGCTGACCTGGACCCGGCGGCAGTGACCGTCACGGCCGAGATCCCGCTCGACCGCGAACTGACGGAGCCGGTGTCATGACCCCCCCGATCCGCCGTCGTACGACCATCCAGGTCCGGCCCTGGCGAGACTCCCCGTCACTCACCACGGCCACCCTCCCCACCGCCTCCCCCCACAGCACCCCCGTCCCCACCTCCGCCCACCCCTCCCCCCGGGCGATACGCGTGCATAGGAGCCCGCGATGAGCTACATGATCACCGCGGACCTGGTCGACCTCGACCTGTCCGCCGACACCAAGGAAGCGGCGGCGCGCGCCCTCGCCGAGCGCATGGTGGCCAAGGGCCGGGTGACCGACCTGGAAGGCTTCCTCGCCGACGTGGCCGCCCGCGAGGCCCAGATGCCGACCGGCCTCGACGGCGGCATCGGCATCCCGCACTGCCGCAGCAGCCACGTCACCGAGCCGACCCTCGCCTTCGGCCGCAGCCCCGCCGGCGTCGACTTCGGTGCGGCGGACGGCCCGGCCGACCTCATCTTCCTGATCGCGGCACCGGCCGGCGCCGACGACGCCCACCTCACGATCCTCTCCTCACTGGCCCGCCAGCTGATGAACGCCGAATTCACCTCGGCGCTGCGCGCGGTGTCCGACGCCGGGACCGCGGCGGTACTGATACGCGGGGACGAGGCACCGAGCTCGGCGCAGGCGCCGGGGGCGTCTTCGGGCGAGGGCGCGAAGGACGACGCGGGTGCGGGCGCGGCCAGCGCCGCGAGCGCCGGGGGCGTGCACTCGGGCGCCGGTGCGAACGCTGCGGCGGGCGCTGCTCAAGGCGCCGTGGGCGCTGCGGGCGCCTCCGAAGACTCCGCTGCGACGCCGGTGGCGGCCTCCGCCGGCGCCGCAGCGGGCACCGCGGCGCAGGCACCGAACGCATCCGCCCCCGCGCAGGCAACCCCCGCGGGCGCCGGCTCCACCTCGGATTCCGGCGAGCGCCCCTTCCATATCGTCGCCGTCACCTCCTGCCCGACCGGCATCGCGCACACCTACATGGCGGCCGAGTCCCTGGAGAACGCGGGTCGCGAGACCGGTGTCGAACTCGTCGTCGAGACACAGGGTTCGGCCGGATTCACGCGGCTGGACCCTGCGGTGATCGCGGCGGCCGACGCCGTGATCTTCGCGCACGACGTCCCCGTACGCGACAAGGACCGCTTCGCCGGCAAGCCGACCGTCGACGTAGGGGTGAAGGCGGGCATCAACCGAGCCGTCGAACTCATCACGGAGGTACGCGAGAAGGCGGCGCGCGGCGAACGGAGCGCGCCGGCCCCCGCGTCGGGCAGCACGCCGGTCGAGCGCGCCGGCGACTCCACCGAGGGGTACGGCACCAAGCTCCGCAAGTGGCTGATGAGCGGCGTGAGCTACATGGTCCCGTTCGTCGCAGCGGGCGGCCTCCTCATCGCCCTGGGCTTCGCGATCGGCGGCTACAAGATCAACAAGGCGCCGTCGGTGATGGACCACTTCGTGTGGACCCAGGCCGACAGCTGGGGCGCCCTGCTGTTCCAGATCGGGGCCGTGGCCTTCGCCTTCCTGGTCCCGGTCCTGGCCGGCTACATCGCCTACGGCATGGCCGACCGGCCCGGTCTGGTCCCCGGCTTCGTGGGTGGCGCGATCTCACTGACCATCAACGCGGGCTTCCTCGGCGGCCTGGCGGCCGGCCTGGTCGCCGGTGGCGTGGTCATGGCGATCCAGAGGGTGCACATCCCGGCGGCGTTGCGCGGCATCATGCCGGTGGTGGTGATCCCGTTGATCTCCTCGGCGATCGTCGGATTCCTGATGTTCGTCGTGATCGGCAAGCCCATCGCCACCGCCCAGAAGGGCCTCACCGACTGGCTGAACGGCCTCACCGGCACCAACGCGATCCTGCTCGGCGCCCTGCTCGGCCTGATGATGTGCTTCGACCTGGGCGGCCCGGTCAACAAGGTCGCCTACACCTTCGCCACCGCCGGTATCGCGGTCTCGAACCCCAGCGACTCCGCGATGAAGATCATGGCGGCGGTGATGGCGGCCGGCATGGTCCCGCCGCTGGCGATGGCCCTGGCCACCACCGTGCGCGGCAAGCTGTTCACCCAGACCGAACGCGAGAACGGCAAGGCCGCCTGGGTCCTGGGCGCCTCCTTCATCTCCGAGGGCGCGATTCCGTTCGCGGCGGCGGACCCGCTGCGGGTCATCCCCTCGGCCATGGTGGGCGGCGCGCTCACCGGCGCCCTGTCGATGGCCTTCGGCGCCACCCTGCGAGCCCCCCACGGCGGTATCTTCGTGGTCCCGCTGATCGGCAACCCGCTCCTGTACCTCATCGCCATCGCGGCCGGCGTCTGCGCCACCACGGCCCTGGTCGTCCTCCTCAAGGGCATGCGCAAGCCGGCTCTGGAGGCCACGGCCACCGACCCCAACGCCCATGCGGCCGACAGGCCCGACGGAACCAAGCAGCCCGTGGCGGCCTGAACCACCGCACACATCCCGCCGGCACGCCTTGTCCCTTTAGTTCGCTGTGAGTTGTTCACGGCACCTGCGAGATACGTCACGGTCCGGGACCAAAGTCCCGGGCCGTGGTGTGTACTGGGACGCATGCCTGCGCATGCCCCGACACTCCAGCTGATCGGCGTGGCCGTCCTCGCTGTGACGGCCGTCGCCTGGGCCGTCGTCCTGACGCGCCTGCTGCGCCGGATCGGCCCCCAGGTCCCCGCCCGGCGTCCCGCCGCTCCGCTTCCGGCCCTGCCGCGCCAGAACCGGGTCGGCCCGCCACTGGAGTCCGTCGAGCTGACGCCCGCCGAACAGGCCGCCTTCGCGGGCCTGGCGCGGCAACTCGCCAACGGCTGACCGGATAAAGGGCGGCCGAAGCGCCCTCGCGCCGGGCGCATGCCGTCTGCGCGCGCTACCCCTGCCGCGCCGCGCGCCTCTCCATGGCGTCCCGGGCCGCGTCCTCCGACATGTACACCTCGCACATGTGCCGCCCGTCGGGCGTCGCCGTGTGCTCGACCTCCCACAGGGAGATCTCGCTGTCGTCCGGCAGCAGGAACGCGTGCTCGTACAGCGCGTAGCTCAGTCCCGCGCGTCCGGCGCGCCCCGGGCGTCCGAACGCCTGCGTGATCTCGTGCGCGGTCGCCGTCGCCAGCAGCGCCGCCGTCTCCGCACCGGGGCGGTCCGGGTTCTCCGCACGGCGCAGGAGCCGGCGCGCGTGGTCCGCCGAGCCGTCGGAGGCGAACACGTGCCGGGGCTCGGGAATCGCCCACAGCCGCATCAGCGCGGGCAACTCGAACTCCGGCGTCTCCGGCGCCATTCCGAGCCGCGCGGTGGCCGCCTGCAGCTCCTCCTCGTCGACGTACACCTCGTGCTCCGGAGGGCCACCCGGCGTGGGGTTGTGCACGAGCTCCCACAGGGTGACCGCGGAGCCGTCGGCGAGGAGCCAGGTGTGCCGGTATGTCTCCCGGTGCAGCCCCGCGCTGTGGTAGGCGGAGTGCAGCGAACTGTCCTGTGCCAGCGCGCAGTCGAGCTGCCGTAACACCTCGTCGGGCAGCTCGAAGGAGTTCAGGGCACGGCCGAGGAGCCGCGCGAGATGCTCCTCCGGAGACTCGGGCGACTCGGCTGGTTCGTACGCTGCTGTCTCGTACGGAACGCTCACGGCATCTCCCGGCGTTGCTGCATGTCACCTTGTGGGTGCATACGGTAGCCCCTCGGTCGGACATCATGTCCGGGAACCGAGAAAACGTACGCCGGGAAAACGCGCGGGCCGCGCGAAAGGTTCCCGCGCGGCCTCACGTGGTGTCAGAGTCTGCAGATCAGACGGAGCTTCCCGCGGTCCAGGCGCTCCACGGCATGTTCCAGCCGTTGAGTCCGTTGTCCGGGGCGACGGTTGTGTCGGGGGAGTTCTTCACGATCACGACGTCCCCGATGAGCGAGTTGTCGAAGAACCACTTGGCGGACGTGGCGCCCTGCGCGCCCTGTACGTCCGCGAGGCCGACGCAGCCGTGGCTGGTGCCCTCCCGGCCGAACGGCGGGTTGCCCTTGCTGTACCAGTAGTTGCCGTGGATGAACGTCCCCGACGACGTCAACCGCATCGCGTGCGGCACGTCCGGGATGTCGTACTCGCCGCCGAAGCCGACCGTCGAGCCGTTCATGCGCGTCTGCACGAACTTCTCGGCGATCACCATCTGTCCGTTGTACGTGGTGTGCTGGGGGCTGCCCGCGGAGATCGGCACCGTCTTGATCGTCTTGCCGTCCCGCACCACGGTCATGGTCTGCGTGTTGGCGTCGACCGTGGAGACCTGCGACCGCCCGACGGTGAAGGAGACGGTCTTCTTCTGCACCCCGTAGACGCCGTTCGCGCCTTCGACCCCGTCCAGGTCGATGTTCATCGTGACCTTGGAACCGGCCTTCCAGTACTCCTGCGGCCGGAAGTCCAGCCGCCGGTCTCCGAACCAGTGCCCGACCACCTGCTGACCACTGCTGGAGTTGACCGAGATGTGCGACTGCACGGTCTTCTTGTCGGTGATCGACTTGTCGAAGGTGAACGACACCGGCATACCCACACCGACCGTGCTGCCGTTGTCCGGTGTGTAGGTGCCGATGAAGCTGTTCGCCGACGTGACAGTGGTGAAGATGGAGTTGGCCGCAGCGGTACGCCCGTCGGCGTCCTTCGCCGTCGCGCCTATCTCGTACTTCGTCCCGCGGTCCAACTGCTGCTTCGGCTTCCAGGTGCTGCCGTCCGCCGATACCTCCCCGGCCACGGTCTGCCCCGTCCCCGCCACGGTCATCTTCACGTCGGTCAGCTTGCCGCCGCTGACCTTCACTCCGGTCGCGTTGATGGACGCGCCGGTCGAACCGTCCTTGGCCGAGATCACGATCTTCGCCGTCGACGTCTTGGGGGAGTCCTTGCCACCCTTGCCGTCGCTGGTCGTGCTGGCGCTGCCACCGCAGGCGGTCAGGGTGAGGGCGCCGACCATCATGGCGGCACAGGCCCCCAGTGCGCGCCGCGCTGCAATGTCCGGCGTTGTCACGGGCTGCTCCAGTTCATGTGATGTGCGTGATCCGTTCCAGTGCGTGAAGAAAGAGCGCACTGGCGCTCGGGAAGGTTCCCTCCAACCCCCGTAAACGCCATCACGTGACAGAACCGCGACATTTCAAGCCCGTCGGCACGGCACGCGCGCGGAGTGCACGGGCAATGGGGGCGCGGTCCTGCGCCCTCACCACCTCTATCGCGCCCCGTACAACTCGCTGTACGACGGCCACGTCCCGCCGGGCCCCACGACCGACTCGGCGGCGCGCACGCCCCCTGCGATCGCGCGCGTCACGACATCCGCGCCGGCGGCGAGGATGTCATTGAGCTCCAACGGGTGCTCAGACAGCGAGCGTGCGCCGGTCGCCAGCGCGAACACCGTGTCCCCGTCGTTCATGAGGTGTACCGGCCGTACGGCGCGCGCAATCCCGTCGTGCGCCGTCCCCGCTAGCTTCTGCGCCTGCGCCTTGGAGAGGCCGGCATCGGTCGCGACCACGGCCAGCGTCGTGTTGAGCGGGGGCGGCGCGCTGTTGGCGGCGGCGGCGGCTTCGGCGAGGCGCCGGCGTGCGTCCTCATGAACGCGCCCCTCGGGATACTCCACGCGCCCCTGAAGCAACTCCCCGTACAGCGCCCCCGTCTCGGGCTCGATCACCGACCCCGCAGCGTTCACCACCACCAGCGCGGCCACGGTGATCCCAGAGTCGAGCACCGTGCTCGCGGTGCCCACCCCGCCCTTGATCCGCCCCGCCACGGCGCCCGTGCCGGCCCCGACGCACCCCTGCACCACCCGGGCGCCCGGCGCGCTCGCCGCGGCGGCCTCCACCGCCGCGCGCCCCGTGGACGCGTCCGGCCGCGCGCGGAAGTTCCCGCCGCGCCCCAGGTCGAAGACGCACGCGGCGGGCACGACCGGCACGACGTGCGCCGGGTCCGCCCCCACCCGCACCCCGCGCCGCTGCTCCTCCAGCCAGCCCATCACCCCGGACGCCGCGTCGAGCCCGTATGCGCTGCCACCGGTCAGCACCACCGCGTCGACCCGCTGCACCAAGTTGCGTGGGTCGAGTGCATCGGTCTCCCTGGTACCGGGGCCACCGCCGCGCACGTCCACGGCGACGACCGCGCCGCCCTCCGGAGCGAGGACGACCGTGGTGCCGGTGAGCCAGCCGTCCCCGGTGCGGGTCGCGTGACCCACCCGCACCCCGGCGATGTCGGTGATTGCGTCAACTGTCATGAAGGCCAGTCTCGCCTGCCGCGGCACCGGGGAGGAGGGCTCAGCCTGCCGGAGCGGGGGCGCTCGCCCCACGCTCCCGGTTGACCATGCGCGCCGTCAGCGTCACTCCGGTCGCCACCGCGGCCGAGGCCACGAGCCCCGCCGCGAGCACCGCCCAGCCGCCCAGGAAGGTGCAGCAGATCACCAGCAGCGCCGTGACCGGCAGTACCAGCTGCTGGGCGATGCCGACCTTGAAGTGCCTTGAGTGCAGCGCCCAGACGGTCAGCAGATACAGCGCCGTGGGCAGCGTGACGGCAGCCGACGCGGACAGTGCGGAGATGTGGGCCTTGCCGACCGCGTGTTCCACCGCCACCTCCAGGCCGGCGCCGATCGCCGCGGCCGAGGCGAAGATCAGGTAGTGCCCGTAGCCCCACAGGAACGCCTGCCTGTTGGAGCGCAGGTGGCCGTGGATGGGCACCACGAAGTAGATCCACCATGCGCAGAAGACGATCAGGAGCCCGCCCGCGGCGATCGGCAGCAACTCGCCCAGTGCGTCGTGCTCGTCCACGGCCGACTTCACGGCGACGGTCGCCGCGGAGATCGTCTCGCCGAGCACGATGATGGTGAACAGACCGTACCGTTCGGCGATGTGGTGCGGATGCCAGGAGATCCCGTGGCCCTTCTCGGCGAACAGCGGCACACACATCTCCGCGATCGCCATCACGAGGAACACCCAGGGCCGCGCGGGCGCGGGCAACAGCACCAGTCCGAGCCAGCCGACCAGGCACAACAGCACGCCGCAGGCGTACCGCAACGCCGTGGTTCTCTCCGCGCCCTCGGCGGATCTCGCGACTCTCAGCCACTGCGTTGCCATGGCCAGCCGCATGATCATGTAGCCGAGCCAGACCACGAGGTAGTCGTGCTGCTGGAAGGCCCGTGAGATGCCGGCCGCCAGTACCAGGACACCGGCGATCTGCACCAGGGTGACGACCCGGTAGAGCGCGTCGTCGTTGTCGTACGCCGAGGCGAACCAGGTGAAGTTCATCCAGGCCCACCAGATGGCGAAGAACTGCATGGCGTAGTTGAGGGTTCCACCGCCCGCGTGTCCTTCGGCGACGGCGTGCACCAGTTGCCCACCCGCCTGCGCGATCGCCACGACGAAGCACAGGTCGAAGAAGAGCTCGAGCGGCGAGGAGACCCGGTGCGCCTCGTCGCGCCCGCGCGCGGTGAGCCGCCGCAGCGGCCCGGAGGAGTGCGGCGCGCCCGAGGGGGCGGGCGCCGGAGTGGAACTCGACGTCATGCCTCTCAGCACACCAGAAATGCGGCCGGAAGGCCTTGTAAAGGCACCTGCAGACAGTGAACGCATTCACAAGCGGCTTCGGCCGGGGGCACCGGACGTGCACGGGCGCGTGGACCGGCGCCGTACGCTTGAGGAATGAGCACCGCCCCGGAATCCGAGCCCCGCGACCCGAAGCCCGCGCTGGTCTTCGACGACCCGCTGGACCAGCAGTCCTCGGACGACACCGATCGCGGATGGGGCGACCGCACGGACGGCGACAGCGCCGCCGACCTGAAGCGGTTCCTCGACGAGAAGCCGCCCCACCACCTCTGAGCCGTCCGCAGCAGCGCCGCTAGCGCTCGACGTGCCCCGATCCACGCTGTGCGACCAGCGCGTCGCGGATCTCCTTGAGCACCTCCAGCTCGGTCACCTCGACGACCTCCCTCGTGCCCTCCCGTGCCGCCTTGCGGGCCGCCTGCCGGGCCAGGTACTTCGACATCGGCAGCACCATCAGGAAGTACACCACCGTCGCGGTGATCAGGAAGGTCAGCGTGGCACCGAGAACAGAGCCCCACATCAGCTGGATGCCGTGTGTCCCTTGGCACTTGGCGCTCAGGCACGAGCTGTAGTTGTCCAGGTTCTGTGTGCCGATCGCGCCGACCAGCGGGTTGATGATCCCCTTCACCACGGAGTTGACGATGTTCGAGAAGGCCGCGCCGATCACCACTGCCACAGCCAGGTCGACGACGTTGCCGCGCATGAGGAAGGCCTTGAAGCCCTGCCAGACGCTCGGTTCCTGCTTCGCGCTCACCTAGGGGACTCTCCTCGTATGCACAGGGTGTGGAACGAAACGCTCCGCAACCTACGCCACGGTGACGCCGTTCTGTCCAGTGCCCTCGCTCGGTCAAGCGACTTGGCAGCAAGCCGCGCAGAAAGTGTCCGAGTCGGTTCAGCACAGTGTCACCGCCAGGCGTGCCGTGGCGCTCGCGCCGACCAGCCGTGCCGCCGTGGTGCGCGGCACCGACAACACGACCAGCGCCCCGCTCTCCGTCCCGCCCTCCAGGGGCTCGGGCACTTGGGTCACCCGCACACCGCGCGCGAGCACCCGGGCGACGCCCCCGGCCGACGGGTCCTCCGCGGCGATGACGTCGACACGGTCGCCGGGCCGTAGGAGGCGGACCGTGGCCGCGTCGGCGATCCGCACCGGCGCTGTCACCACGTTTGCCGCCGCACGCCGGCGTACGGGCTCCGTGACCCGGTGACCGCGGGACTGTTCCACGCGGTCCGGTTCGGCCTTGCTGTGCGGCCCTGCGGCGACGAGCGCGGCCGCGGTCACCGCGAGACCGGCAGCGATGGCCCGCCTGCGGTGCCGTACGAGCCGCTGCAGCTGATACCGCCCGCCGCGCACGCGCACCGGAGGGAACTGCGGGATCTCACAGGTCGCCGGCGCGTCCGTGCCCAGCGGACGCGGGAGCCGGAGGGGAGGCGGGAAGGGCGAGCCGGCCGGCGGGTGCGAAGGGCGCGAGCGCGGAGAGGGCGCAATGGACGGAAAAGGCGAAGGAGGGGGAGGAGGAGGCGAGGGCGGATTGGGGGACGACGAGGACCGGGGCATGGGGATCACCGCCTGCGACGAGGAATTCGGTTTGCGATGCCACGATGAGGCCTCGCGCCGAATCCCACCCGAGCCGGTGGATCACCGACGGACTGTGGACAACTCGCCCACTCGAACGGGGAATTCCACTCGGTGTGCGTGCGCCCTACGGCAGCTGGAAACCAGGATCCATTCCGCCGAGCGCGTTCACGCACAGGCAGTCCCGTGCCGCGGTCTCCGGCAGTGCCGCCACCGCGTCGAACAGCACGCCGCGCAGTCGGTCCACGTTGGCCGCGAACACCCGCAGCACCTCTTCATGGGAGACGCCCTCGCCGGTCTCGGCGCCGGCGTCCAGGTCGGTGACCAGGGTCAGTGACGTGTAGCACAGCTCCAGTTCCCGGGCGAGCGCCGCTTCCGGGTGACCGGTCATGCCCACGACCGACCAGCCCTGTGCCTGGTGCCACAACGATTCGGCACGTGTAGAGAAGCGCGGTCCCTCGATCACGACCAGCGTGCCGCTGTCCACCGGCTCCCAGTCCCGCCCCCGGGCGGCCTTCAGGGCGACAGCCCGTCCGGTGGGGCAGTAGGGGTCGGCCATGGACACGTGGACGACGTTCGGCACGGTGCCGTCGGGCAGCGGCAACCCGTCGAAGTACGTCTGCACCCGGGACTTCGTACGGTCCACGAACTGGTCCGGCACGAGCAGGGTGCCGGGCCCGTACTCCGGCTGCAGCCCGCCCACCGCGCAGGGACCGAGAACCTGCCGTACGCCCATGGAGCGCAGCGCCCACAGGTTGGCGCGGTAGTTGATGCGATGCGGCGGCAGATGGTGGCCGCGGCCGTGCCGGGGCAGGAAGGCGACCCGCCGACCGGCGATCTCGCCGAGGAAGAGGGAGTCACTGGGCGGCCCGTACGGGGTGTCCACCTGGACTTCGGTCACGTCGTCGAGGAACGAGTAGAAGCCCGAGCCGCCGATTACGCCGATCTCTGCGTTCGCCATGACCAGCACACTAGCGGGCGGCGAAACCGCGGGGGAGCCGGTGCCGACCAGTGCCGAAGACCCTGCCGTCGTACGACGGCAGGGTCCGGGAAAGCGATGTCAGGCGGCCGAGCTGCTGGTGGAGCCGGTCGAGGACGACGTCGAGGACGACGTCGACGACGATGCCGTGGACGACTTCGAGTCGGACGAAGACGTGCTGGACGAGCTCGACGACTTCGACGCCGGGCTGCTGCTCGACGTGGAGCCGCGGGAGTCGTTGCGGTAGAAGCCGGAGCCCTTGAAGACGATGCCGACCGCGGAGAACACCTTCTTCAGGCGGCCACTGCAGTTCGGGCACTCGGTCAGGGCGTCATCGGTGAACTTCTGCACCGCCTCAAGGCCCTCGCCGCACTCGGTGCACTGGTACTGGTAGGTCGGCACTGTCTTCCTCCTGGCACTCTCACTCAATGAGTGCTAACGACGGTCCATAGTGACGCATTCCCGGGGATCAGTCCACCGTCACCGGCACGCGGTGACCGACGCCACGTGCGACCGTTCGGTTCTGCTGCCGCGCGACCAGCCGCGACCGCAGCGCCAGCAGGGTCACCAGCGCGAGCACGGTGCCCGCCATCGGCACCAGGAACCCCGCACCGCCCCACAGCCGGTCCTCCAGCTGCCCGGAGACCGTGACGGCGGCCGCCTGACCGAGCGCGACCGCGCCGGTCAGCCAGGTGAAGGCCTCCGTGCGGGCGCCGGCCGGGACCAGGCCCTCGACGAGCGTGTAGCCGGTGATCAGCGCCGGCGCGATGCACATGCCGACCAGCAGGCCGAGCCCGGCGAGCAGCAGCACCGAGTGCGCCGTCCACAGCGCGGACGCGACGATCGCGAGCGCCGTGTAGCCGACGACCAGGCGGCGCTGGGGGGCGACCTTCCAGGCGATCGCGCCGCAGACGATGCCGGACAGCATGTTTCCGGCGGCGAAGACGCCGTACAGGACACCGTTCAGGCCGGGCTCGCCGATCGACTCGGTGAACGCCGCCAGCGAGACCTGCATGCCGCCGAACACGGACCCGATCCCCAGGAAGGTCACCACCAGGACGCGCACGCCGGGCACGCGCAGGGCGGAGGCGTGCTGCACGCGTGCGTGCCCGCTCCCACCGCTCACCGGCGGCTGCGTGCCCTTCTGCGCGGCGAACAGCAGCCCGCCGACGAGGGTCAGCGCGCCCTCCGTGACCAGACCCGCGGCCGGAGCCACGGTGGTGCACAGCGCGGTCGCCAGCAGCGGACCGAAGACGAAGGTCAGCTCGTCCGTGACGGACTCGAACGCCGCCGCGGTGGTCATCAGGGGCGAGCCCTGCAGCTTCACGCCCCAGCGTGCACGCACCATGGGGCCGACCTGCGGCACCGAGGCACCCGTGGGCACGGCCGCCAGGAACAGCGCCCACAGGGGCGCGTGCGCCAGCGCGAGCGCCGTCAGGGACAGGCCCGCCAGGGTGTGCACGAGGACGCCGGGGACCAGCACGGCGCGCTGGCCGTAGCGGTCGGCGAGGCGACCGCTGTACGGCGCGAACAGCGCCATCGAGACACCGGTGACGGCCGCCGTGGCGCCCGCGGCGCCGTACGAGCCGGTGGTGTGCTGCACGAGCAGCACGATGGAGAGGGTGAGCATCGCGAACGGCTGGCGCGCCGCGAAACCGGGGAGCAGGAAGGTCCAGGCGCCGCGGGTGCGCAGCAGCTGTCCGTATCCCGGGCGGGAAGAGGCCGGCGAGGTCTTCTCCGGTTCGGTGGTGGTGACCGTGGATCCCACGGCCGTGCCTTTCTGCCGCCTGGTAGCGCGGGCCGTGTGGGCCCGGGTGCCGAGAGCTGTCCTCTTGCGCGGACTGCGGTAGATGCCGGCGCCCACTGCGGGTGGGGGGACCCGGCCGCCATACGGTCGCGCCAGCTCTGCGTCAGGCAGAGTTGGTTCGATCAGGGTGCGCCTTCATGCTACAGGGATCAGCGCCGCCCAAGGCTGTGAAAACGAGCACCACGAGCGGGGGTCACCTGTGATTTCACGGGGTGTGAACCGCCCGAAACGCGCCCTTAACGCAAGCTGCCCGCCCCGTCGGTGCCCAGCCAGCCCGCCAGCTTGCCGCCGTGGGCGACCGCGCGCAGACGCCGTTCCGCCGCGTCGCGCACCGGGTCGGTGGCGACGACGAGCAACTCGTCGCCCCGGCGCAGCACGGTCGTGGGCATCGGAACGAACGATTCTTCTTCGCGGACGACGAGCGTCACGGCGGCCCCGGGCGGCAGGCGCAGCTCGCTGACCTCGACACCGTGCATCCGGGAGCCCTCCGGGATCGAGATGGACAGCAGGTGCCCGCGCAGCCGCTCCAGCGGTGCCGACTCGATCCCCAGGTCGGAGGCCTCGCCCTGCTCGCCCAGGCGCAGCGTGCGCGCCAGCCACGGCAGGGTCGGCCCCTGGACGAGGGTGTAGACCACGACCAGCACGAAGACGATGTTGAAGATGCGGCGGCTGCCGGTGACGCCGTTCACCATCGGGATGGTTGCCAGGATGATGGGCACGGCGCCGCGCAGTCCCGCCCACGACATCAGGGTCTGCTCCTGCCACGGCATGCGGAACGGCGCCAGGCTGAGCACCACGCTCAGCGGACGGGCCACCATGGTCAGGACGAGCCCGATGACGAGGGCGGGCCACACGTCGTCGCCCAGCTCGTGCGGGGTGACCAGCAGGCCGAGTACAACGAACATGCCGATCTGCGCGATCCAGCCGAGCCCCTCGGCGAAGCCGCGTGTGGCGGGCCAGTGGGGCAGCTTGGCGTTGCCGAGGACCATCGAGGCCAGGTAGACGGCCAGGAAGCCGCTGCCGTGCGCCAGGGCGCCGGCGGCGTACGCGGTGACGGCGATGGCCATCACGGCGATCGGATAGAGACCCGAGGCGGGCAGGGCCACGTGCTTGAGTCCCCAGGAGCCGAACCAGCCCACGGCGAGCCCCAGGGCGGCGCCGATGGCCAGCTCCAGGGCTATCTCGCCCAGCAGGACGTACCAATGCTCGACCGGGCCGGCCGTGGAGAAGGCGACGACCAGGATGACCACCGGGGCGTCGTTGAAGCCGGACTCCGCTTCCAGCGTGCCCGTCACGCGCGCGGGGAGGGGAACTCGGCGCAGCACCGAGAAGACCGCCGCCGCGTCCGTCGACGACACCACAGCGCCGACGATGAGCGCCTGCCGCCACTCCAGCCCGATCAGATAGTGGGCGCCCGCCGCGGTGACCCCCACACTCACGGCGACTCCGGCGGTCGCCAGGACGGAAGCGGACGACAGGACCGGCCTGATCGCCTTCCACTTCGTGCCGAGACCGCCCTCGGCGAGGATCACGACCAGAGCCGCGTACCCCATGACCTGGGTCAGCGCGGCGCTGTTGAAGTGGATCTCGCCGATGCCGTCCTGGCCCATGAGGACGCCGATCGCCAGGTAGACGAGCAGGCTGGGGAGCCCGCTGCGGGAGGAGATCCGCACGGCCGCCACGGCGACGAGCAGGACCACGGAGCAGACGAGCAGGAGCTGGTTGAGGTGGTGAACAGTCAGTGGCGGTCCCTCCCTGAGATCTCCGGTTACTTCGTTACCTTACCTAACTCTTGACGCTTTCTTGACGCTCGGCGAGGCAAGATCGAACGCTCGTGCGCGCTGGTTCCCGACTCCGCGTCAAGCGGGACGGGGCCCTGCGCCTATGGTTGCTCCAGCGCTCATTCAAAGTCACAGCCCGACCTGCCGCTCGCGTTAGGACAGCAAGGACAGCGATGCCCCCCAACACCACCGCCACAACGGGTGACAAGCCCGCCAAGTCCGGCAGGAAGAAGGGGCGCAAAGCCCGATTGGTCGTGCTGGTGCTGGTACTGGCCATCATCGGAGGCATCGCCTACGGGGCGTACTGGTCGATCAGCACCGTCCGCGCCTCCTTCCCGCAGACCACGGGTTCGATCACGCTCGACGGCCTGTCGGGGCCGGTCGACGTCAAGCGGGACGGCAACGGCATCCCGCAGATCTACGCGTCCTCCGACGAGGACCTGTTCATGGCGCAGGGGTACGTCCAGGCGCAGGACCGGTTCTGGGAGATGGACGTACGCCGGCACATGACGTCCGGGCGCCTGTCGGAGATGTTCGGCAAGAGCCAGGTCAAGAACGACGAGTTCCTGCGCACGCTCGGCTGGGACCGGATCGCCAAGCGGGAGTACGACACCAAGCTGTCGGCCTCCACGAAGAAGAACCTCCAGGCGTACGCCAAGGGGGTCAACGCCTACCTCCAGGGCAAGGGCGGCAAGGACATCTCCCTGGAGTACGCCGCCCTGGGCTTCACCAACGACTACATGCCGGAGAAGTGGACCCCGGTCGACTCCGTCTCCTGGCTGAAGGCGATGGCCTGGGACCTGCGCGGCAACATGCAGGACGAGATCGACCGGGCCCTGATGGCCAGCCGGCTCGGCCCGCAGCAGATCCAGGACCTGTACCCGGAGTACCCCTACAGCCGCAACAAGCCGATCGTGCAGGAGGGCCAGTACAACGCGCTGACCAAGTCCTTCCAGCAGGGTGGCGCCGCAGGCACCTCCCAGGGCGCCGGCACGACAGCCGCGTCCGGCACGACCGGCGGCGCCACGGGCGCCTCTGGGCGCACGGCGGGCTCGGGAGGCTCTTCCTCCTCGGGTGCGACCGGATCGACGCTCAGGAGCCAGCTGGGGGGCCTTTACAGCGTCCTGGACGACGTTCCTACCGCCGTCGGTGTGAACGGCCAGGGCATCGGCTCCAACTCCTGGGTGGTGGCCGGGAAGTACACGATCACCAAGAAACCGCTGCTCGCCAACGACCCGCACCTGTCGGCGTCGCTGCCGTCCGTCTGGTACCAGATGGGCCTGCACTGCCGCAGCGTCTCCAGCAAGTGCCAGTACGACGTCACCGGCTACACGTTTGCCGGGATGCCCGGTGTGGTCATCGGCCACAACGCGAACATCGCCTGGGGCATGACCAACTCCGGGGTCGACGTGAGCGACCTCTACCTGGAGAAGGTGAGCGCGAACGGATACCTGTACGACGGCAAGGTCCGGCCGTTCACGACCCGCGAGGAGACCATCAAGGTCGCCGGCGGCGCCGCCAAGACGATCGTCGTGCGCCAGACGCAGGACGGGATGCCACTGCTGTCCGACCGTGACGACGAACTCGTCGAGGTCGGCAAGAAGGCCACCGTCAACACCGCCGCACCCGACCGCGGCGACGGCTACGGCATCGCCCTGAGGTGGACCGCGCTCGACCCGGGCACCTCCATGGACGCCGTCTTCGCCCTCGACAGGGCGGCGGACTGGAGCGACTTCCGCCAGGCGGCCGCCCTGTTCGACGTGCCTTCGCAGAACCTGGTCTACGCCGACACCGACAACCACATCGGCTACACGCTGCCCGGCAGGATCCCCACGCGCTCCGCCGCCGACGACGGCTCCGTCCCGGCGCCGGGATGGGAGTCGAAGTACCGCTGGACCGGCTTCGTCAAGCAGGACGAGCTGCCCTACGAGTTCGATCCCAAGCGCGGCTACATCGTCACCGCCAACCAGGCCGTGGTCGACAAGGGCAAGTACCCGTACACCCTCACCACCGACTGGGGCTACGGCACCCGCAGCCAGCGCATCGCCGACCTGATCGAATCCAAGATCAACAACGGTGGCAAGATCTCGCCCGACGACATGCGGCAGATGCAGCTGGACAACAGCAGCGAGATCGCCAAGCTCCTGGTGCCGAAGCTGCTGAAGATCAACCTCGACGACAAGGACGTGCGCGACGCGCAGAAGCTGCTGGAGGGCTGGGACTACACCCAGGACGCCGACTCGGCGGCAGCCGCCTACTTCAACGCCGTCTGGCGCAACATCCTCAAGCTCTCCTTCGGCAACAAGCTCCCCAAGGAGCTGCGCGTCAAGGGACAGTGCCTGTGGGTCGACAAGATCGACAGCACCGGTCCGGTCGACGACGACGCCAAGGTGCGCGAATGCGGCCAGCGTGACGCCGACCAGGCGCAGCCGGACGGCGGCGACCGCTGGTTCGAGGTCGTGCGCACCCTGATGGAGAAGCCGAACAGCGACTGGTGGAAGACGCCCAAGTCGGGCACGCGTCCTGCGGCGAACAACGTGGACCAGCTCTTCGCCCGCGCCATGATCGACGCCCGCTGGGAGCTGACCGCCAAGCTCGGCAAGGACATCGACACCTGGAGCTGGGGCCGGCTGCACCGCCTGTTCCTGAAGAACCAGACGCTCGGCACCGACGGCCCCCAGGTGCTGCAGTACATCCTCAACCGCGGCCCGTGGAAGCTCAGCGGCGGCGAGGCCACGGTGAACGCGACCGGCTGGAACGCCGCCGGCGGCTACAACGTCGTCTGGGTGCCGTCCATGCGGATGGTCGTCAGCCTCGCCGACTTCGACAAGTCCAGGTGGATCAACCTGACCGGTGCCTCCGGGCACGCGTTCAGCGCGCACTACACGGACCAGACGGGCCTGTGGGCCAAGGGCGAACTGCTGCCCTGGTCGTTTTCGGACAAGGCGGTCGACAAGAGCACGAGCGACACGCTCGTCCTCAAGCCGTGAGCTGCTGACGGCACCGGCACGGCGGCGGAAAACGGCCCTCCACACACGCGTGGAGGGCCGTTTCGCGCACCGTGCGTCCGGTCAGGCGCTCGGGAAGCGGCGCACGCCGGAGGGTGTCACCACCGCGTGCACCGGCTTGTCGTGCGCCTCCGCAGGGACGTGTGCGACGACCTCCGAGTCGTACAGGAGCACCACGAGCCGGGGGCGTGCGCCCGCGCGCTCGAGACGGGCCAGTACGCGGTCGTACGATCCTCCGCCGCGTCCCAGCCGCATCCCGCGCGCGTCGACCGCGAGCCCGGGCAGCAGCACCACGTCCGCGGCCGTCACGGCGTCCGGACCGAGACGCGCGCCGGAGGGCTCGAGAAGCGCCATCTTCCCGCCGTGTTGGACCCGCGCAAGGGAGCCCGGGCCGGCGTATGCGCCCCAGTCCAGGTCATTGTCGGGCAGGAGCGCCGGGAGCAGGACCCGTACGCCCCGCGCGCGCAGCGCGTCCAGCAGCGCCCCCGTGCCGGGCTCGCCGCCCACCGAGACGTACGCCGCCACCGTGCGCGCACGCGCCAGCTCGGGCAGTTCCAGCGCGCGCTCCGCCAGCGCGCGGCCCGTCTCGTCGACGTCATCGGCCGTCAACCTGTTCCTCACCGAGAGGAACTCCCGCCGCAACATCCGCTTGTCAGGCTCGCTCGCGCGTCCGTCGTGTTCCACGGCTCGTCCTTGCACCCTTCCGATGCGGCCATATAAGGGTCAACCAACCAGAGCCACAGATTCCCTGCAAAGGCACCGGATAAGGTTGCGGGCATGACTCACTCGCACCCGAGGATCAGCAAGGCTGTCATTCCCGCGGCCGGCCTGGGTACCCGGTTCCTGCCGGCGACCAAGGCCACTCCCAAGGAGATGCTGCCGGTCGTGGACAAGCCGGCGATCCAGTACGTGGTCGAGGAGGCCGTGTCGGCGGGGCTCGACGACGTGCTCATGGTCACCGGACGCAACAAGCGCCCGCTCGAGGACCACTTCGACCGCAACTACGAGCTGGAGTCGGCGCTCGGGAAGAAGGGCGACGCCGAACGGCTCGCCAAGGTGCAGGAGTCCAGCGACCTGGCGACCATGCACTACGTGCGCCAGGGCGACCCCAGGGGCCTGGGCCACGCGGTGCTGTGCGCCGCCCCGCACGTCGGCCACGAGCCGTTCGCGGTGCTCCTGGGCGACGACCTGATCGACCCGCGCGACCCGCTTCTGCAGCGCATGATCGAGGTGCAGGAGCGGCACGGGGGCAGCGTGATCGCCCTCATGGAGGTCGCGCCCGAGCAAATCCACCTCTACGGCTGCGCGGCCGTGGAGCCGACCGCCGACGGTGACGTCGTACGGGTCACCGGTCTGGTCGAGAAGCCGGAGGTGGCGGATGCCCCGTCGAACTACGCGGTCATCGGCCGTTACGTCCTCGACCCGCACATCTTCGACGTACTGCGCGAGACCGAGCCGGGCCGCGGTGGCGAGATCCAGCTCACCGACGCGCTCCAGCAGCTCGCGACGGACGAGAAGGCCGGCGGCCCGGTGCACGGTGTCGTCTTCAAGGGCCGCCGCTATGACACCGGCGACCGGGGCGACTATCTGCGTGCCATCGTCAGACTCGCGTGCGAACGTGAAGACCTGGGCCCGGGCTTCCGGTCCTGGCTCCGCAGTTACGTAGCCGAGGAGATGCAGCAATCTTGAGCAGCGCCGCGACCCACCCCGCCGGGCCGGACCAGCTGTGGTCGGTGGACGACCACCTGGAGGACATCCTCTCGACGGTCCACCCCCTCGAACCCATCGAGCTGCAACTGCTCGACGCCCAGGGCTGCGTCCTGGTCGACGACGTCACGGTGCCGGTGTCCCTGCCGCCGTTCGACAACAGCTCCATGGACGGGTACGCGGTGCGGGTCGCGGACGTCGCCGGTGCCAGCGAGGAGTTCCCGGCCGTCCTGGAGGTCGTCGGTGACGTCGCGGCGGGCGCGGCCGACCCGGTCCGGGTGGGCCCCGGCCAGGCCGCCCGCATCATGACCGGCGCCCCGCTGCCGCCCGGCGCCGAGGCCGTCGTCCCGGTGGAGTGGACCGACGGCGGACTCGGCGAAGGCCCGGTGAGCGGCATGCGGGCGCGCAGCCTCGCCCCCGAGGGCGCCGAGGGCCACGTCCGCGTGCACCGCCCCGCCGAGGCACGCGCGCACGTGCGCGCCAAGGGCAGCGACGTGAAGGCCGGCGACCGCGCCCTTCAGGCCGGGACGATCCTCGGCCCGCCGCAGATCGCGCTGCTGGCCGCGATCGGCCGCGGGACGGTACGCGTACACCCGCGCCCGCGCGTGGTCGTCGTGTCCACCGGCGGCGAACTCGTCCAGCCCGGCGAGGAACTGGCCGGCGGCCAGATCTACGACTCCAACAGCTTCGCCCTGACCGCGGCCGCGCGGGACGCCGGCGCCATCGCCTACCGGGTGGGTGCCGTCGCCGACGACGCCGAGACCCTCCGCTCCACCATCGAGGACCAGCTCATCCGCGCCGACCTGCTGGTGACCACGGGCGGGGTGAGCGTGGGGGCGTACGACGTGGTCAAGGAGGCGCTGTCGTACGCCGGTGACGAGGACGAGGCGGGCAGTGGCGTGGAGTTCCGCAAGCTCGCCATGCAGCCCGGCAAGCCCCAGGGGTTCGGCTCCATCGGCCCCGACCACACGCCGCTGCTGGCTCTGCCGGGCAACCCCGTGTCGTCGTACGTCTCCTTCGAACTGTTCGTCCGTCCCGCCATCCGCGCCCTGATGGGCCTCACGGACGTGCACCGGCCCCGGGTCCGGGCCACCCTGAAGGCGGACAAGCCGCTGCGCTCGCCCCACGGGCGCCGGCAGTTCCTGCGCGGTGCGTACGGCGACGGCGAGGTGACCCCCGTGGGCGGTACCGGCTCGCACCTGATCGCCGCGCTGGCGCACGCCGACGCGCTGATCGTCGTTCCCGAGGACGTGGAGTCCGTCGAGTCCGGCGCCGAGGTGGAAGTGGTCCTGCTCGGCTGAGCCCTGCTGGTTGGCGGTACCGTGTCGCGCACAGCAGGCCCGTGCACCGCACTGTGACGGGCCCGGACCGGGAGCGCCACAGCCATGAGTACCGAGGACCGACTGACGCACATCGACGACGCGGGCGCCGCCCGCATGGTCGACGTATCCGGGAAGGACGTGACTGCGCGCACCGCCCGCGCCAGCGGCCGCGTCCTCGTCTCACCCCGCGTGGTCGAGCTGCTGCGCGGCGAGGGGATGCCCAAGGGGGACGCACTCGCCACCGCGCGTATCGCCGGCATCATGGGCGCCAAGCGCACCCCGGACCTGATCCCGCTGTGCCACCCGTTGTCGGTGTCCGGTGTGAAACTGGATCTGTCGGTCGCGGACGACGCCGTGGAGATCGGGGCCACCGTGAAGACGACGGACCGTACGGGCGTCGAGATGGAGGCCCTCACCGCCGTGACGGTCGCCGCGCTCACCGTGATCGACATGGTCAAGGCGGTCGACAAGGGAGCGGTCATCACGGACGTACGGGTGGAGGAGAAGACAGGCGGCAAGTCGGGCGACTGGAGCCGGGCATGACCTACCGAGCTCTGGTGGTCACCGCCTCCAACAGGGCTGCCGCGGGCGTCTACGAGGACAAGGGCGGCCCCTTGGTCGCCGACGGCCTGAAGGGCTTGGGGTTCGACGTCGACGGCCCTCGGATCGTCGCGGACGGAGATCCCGTGGAGGCGGCCCTGCGCGCGGGAGCCGACGCCGGGTACGACGTCATCGTCACCACCGGCGGCACCGGTATCTCGCCCACCGACCGCACGCCCGAGGCGACCCGCGCGGTGATCGACCACGAGGTGCCGGGCATCGCTGAGGCCATCCGGGCGTTCGGACGGGAGAAGGTCCCGACCGCGGCGCTCTCCCGGGGCCTGGCCGGGGTGGCGGGACGGACCCTGATCGTCAATCTGCCGGGCTCCGCGGGCGGGGTGAAGGACGGCCTCGCCGTGCTGGAGCCCCTGCTGGTCCATGCCGTCGACCAGATCCGCGGCGGCGACCATCCCAGACCCAGTAGCGGGGGTGCGAGCTGAACAGCCCTTCGTGGCCCGTCGTGCTGGCGGACGGCGATGTCGTCCTCCGGCCGATAAAGCTGCGCGACCAGCGGGCCTGGCGCGAGGTGAACCGGCGCAACCGGGACTGGCTGCGCCCCTGGGAGGCGACCATTCCGCCGCCCACGCCGAGCGGGCCGATCGCGCACCGGCCGACCTACCGCCAGATGGTCCGGCACCTGCGCTCCGAGGCTCACGCGGGCCGGATGCTGCCGTTCGTCATCGAGTACCAGGGGCAGCTCGTCGGGCAGTTGACGGTGGCCGGGATCACCTGGGGGTCGATGTGCTCGGGGCACATCGGCTACTGGGTGGACGAGTCCGTGGCCGGTCGCGGGGTGATGCCGACGGCCGTCGCGCTCGTGGTGGACCACTGTTTCCGCGCGGTCGGACTGCACCGCATCGAGGTCTGCATTCGCCCCGAGAACCGGCCCAGCCGCCGGGTCGTGGAGAAACTCGGATTCCGGGAGGAGGGGCTCCGGCCGCGTTATCTGCACATCGACGGGGCCTGGCGCGACCATCTGGTGTTCGCGCTCACCGCGGAAGAGGTGCCCGACGGGTTGCTCGCGCGGTGGCAGCGGGCACGATCCCAGCAGGTGCGGCAGAAACCCCAGAGCACAGGAAATTGAATGTCTGTTCGAAATTGATCGGCCGTTGACCATCTCAGGGTCATTCAATTCGTGCCTGCGGCGGTCCGCTGATCGCATCGGTCGCAAAAGAAGCTGGAAATATCAGCCAGATCGTGCGACACACCGGCCCAATTGGCAGATGGCCTCACGCAAACCCCTCTACGGTGTGAGACGTGAGCAGCAGCGGCCTCATCTACGCAGTCATTGTCGGGGCCTGGGCCGCCTACTTGGTGCCGATGTGGCTCCGTAGGCAGGACGAGCTGAACGAGGCCCGTCCGACGGAACGCTTCAGCACCGCCATCCGGCTGCTGTCCGGACGGGCGGGAATGGAGCGCCGGTACGCCAAGGACCTGCGGGCGCGCTCCACCCAGGAGGGGGAGCCGGACACCGGCGACCCGGACGCCGTCACCGACTCGGTGGACGTCCGGGCCTTCGCCATGCCTCCGACTCGCCGTCAGGTGCACGCCGACGTCGAACCCGACGCGCCCGTGAGAGCGGAACCGGCGCGCGAGAAGGCCGCCGGGCCGGCGCCGAAGCCAAAGTCCGCGCCCGCGTCCGGCGCTGTACCCGCGCCGGGCACCGCGCCCGCGTCCCCGTCCGGCACCGCGCCCGCGTCCCCGTCCGGCACCGCGCCCGCGCCCGCGTCCGTCACCGTGCCCGCGCAGAAGCGTGTACCGCCCGCGCGGCGTTCGCCCTCGGCGCAGGCGGCCGCAGCGCGTGCCCAGCGCTCGAAGGTCCTCGCGCGCCGCCGGCGCACCACTGTGATGCTCTTCCTCGCCTTCACGTTCGGCGCCATCGTCGCCGCCGTCGGCGGGCTCACCTTCCTGTGGGCACCGGCCGTACCGGCCATGCTGCTCAGCGCGTACATCGCCTATCTGCGCTCCCAGGAGCGCCGTCGCTTCGCGTACCAGATGGACCGCCAGCGCGCCGAGGACGCCGCCCAGCGGCTGCGTGAGCGCCAGCCGCGTCGGCGCGCGCCCATCGAGACGGGCCCCGGGGCGGACGAAACGGGGGAGGCCCATCAGGCCGAGACGGACACCGGGCTCGCCGCGCTCGCCGCGGACCGGCGCGCCCTGGTCGAGCAGACGGACCATGCCGAGTGGGTCGACCAGCAGCGCGAGCGGCAGCGGCGCCCCGGAGGGGACAGCTGGGACCCGGTGCCGGTGCCCCTGCCGACGTATGTGACCGCGCCGGTCGCGCCGCGTGCCACGTCCGACGTGGATCTGGGAGCACCCGGCACATGGAGTTCGGCGCGCTCCAGCTCGGTCGCTCCGGAGCACGAGGCGAGCCACGCGCCGCAGGCCGGGGCGGCCGAGCCGGCGCCCGCGGCCGAGGGCAGGCCGGCCGGCGGTCGCAGCGACGCGCGCCGCGCGGCCTCCGCGCGCCGGGCGCGCGAGCGTGGCGGCACGCCCCTCTTCGACCAGTACGAGGACGGCGACCGCCCGCGCGCGGCCAACGAGTGACGGCCGCCACACTTCGGGAAGGCGCGCTGACCAGTCAGGGAGCGGATTTCCAAGCACCCCGATCGGGATGCTAAAGTTTCACTCGTTGCAAGGGCCTGTGGCGCAGTCCGGTAGCGCACCTCGTTCGCATCGAGGGGGCCAGGGGTTCAAATCCCCTCAGGTCCACGCAGCATGAAGCCCCAGTCGGCGAGAGCCGACTGGGGCTTCATCGTGTCTACAGCTTCTTCGCGAAGCAGCGGCTCTCCTCGTGGTGGCGGTAGTAGCCGAACTTGGCGCACGGCTCGTAGCCGCTGGAGGTGTACAGGGCGATGGCCTCCGGCTGCTTGGAGCCCGTCTCCAGGACCATGCGGACGCGTCCGGCCATGCGGGCGTCCTCCTCCAGGGCCGTGAGCATGCGGCGTGCGAGACCCCGCCCGCGCATCTCCGCGATCACGAACATGCGCTTGAGCTCGGCGTCGCCGTCCTCGTTGCCCTCCTCGTTGCGGTCCTGGCTGCGCCAGCCGCCGGTGGCCACGGGGCGGTCGAAGTCGTCGTACGCGATCAGATAGACGCCGTGGGGCGGGTCGAAGTCCGCCGTGTCGAGAACGGTGGCGTCCCCGGCGTCGCCGTAACGCTCGGCGTACTCGCTCTGGACCTCGTCGTTGAGCTTCAAGGCATCGGGGTGGTCGAAACGGACACGGCGTATATGCATGCTGGGCATCGTACTTCTATGCGGAGGTCGGGTACGGGGCTTTCCGGGCCCCGACCAGTGTGCCGGTATCGTGCCCTGGTGCTGACTGTGACCTCGGTGAACGTGAACGGACTGCGAGCCGCCGCCAAGAAGGGCTTCGTGGAGTGGCTCGCGCAGACCTCCGCGGACGTCGTCTGCCTGCAGGAGGTGCGCGCCGAGCCGCACCAGCTGCCCGAGGAGGTGCGGCTGCCCGACGGCTGGCACGTCGTGCACGCCCCGGCGGCCGCCAAGGGCCGCGCGGGTGTCTCCCTCTACACCCGGCGTGAGCCCGACCGCGTCCGCGTCGGTTTCGGCTCGGCCGAGTTCGACGGCAGCGGGCGCTACGTCGAGGCCGACCTGCCCGGCGTCACCGTCGCCTCCCTCTATCTGCCCTCCGGTGAGGTCGGTACCGAGCGGCAGGACGAGAAGGTCCGCTTCATGGGCGAGTTCCTCGGCTACCTCAAGGAACTGCGCGAGCGGGCCGCCGCCGACGGCCGCGAGGTGGTCGTGTGCGGTGACTGGAACATCGCCCACCAGCAGGCCGACCTCAAGAACTGGCGTGCCAACACCAAGAACTCCGGCTTCCTGCCCGAGGAGCGCGAGTGGCTCGGCCAGGTGCTCGCCGCCGAGGAGGGCGGCTATGTCGACGTCGTGCGGGCCCTGCACCCCGACGTCGACGGGCCCTACACCTGGTGGTCGTACCGGGGGCGCGCCTTCGACAACGACTCCGGATGGCGTATCGACTACCACGTCGCCACGCCCCGTCTCGCCGGCAAGGCCGTCAAGGGCTTCGTCGAGCGCGCGGCCACGCACGCCGAGCGCTGGTCCGACCACGCGCCGGTGACCGTCGTCTACGACCTCTAGGCGGGGGGGGGGGGGGGGGGGGGGGGGGGGGGGGGGGGGGGGTTGTTTGCCTGTTTTCCTGGGGGGGGGAAGGGGGAGAGCGAAGGGGAGGTCCCCTTTTCCCCCACCTTGGGTGC
>NZ_JBVJVY010000036.1:0-87603 GCF_055603265.1 Streptomyces sp. NPDC037288 | reverse complement strand
GCCGATGTGGCGGATTTGACGTCCGCCTGGGCCGTGACCTTGACGGTGCGGTCCTTGGTCAGCTTCTTCAGGCTGCTGGTCGCTGCCTTGTCGTCGACCTGAGCGGTGACCTTGACAGTCCGGTCTTTGGTCAACTTCGTCAGGCTGGCCGTGGCTGCCTTGTTGTCCAGGGTGGCGGTGATCTTGACGGTGCGGGTCCTGGTCAGCGTCTTCAGGCTGGTGGTGGCCGCCTTGTCATCCAAGGTGGCTTTGACCTTCACCCCGATCGGCTTGAGCAGCCTTTTCGTGATCTGGAGGCGGATCGTGTCCCCGGCCAGGCTGCCCGCGTCCTTGGCGGGCTGCCGGATGGCGGAGGGCAGCTCGACACGGAGCCTGTCGCCGAACTGCGACATGTCCGGGATCAGCGATACCCGGGTGGAGCCGACCAAGGTGGCATCTGCCATGCTGCCCTCCCTCCTCTACTGCTGCTTCTGCTTGTGTGCTTCGAGGTCGCGGATCCGGCTGAGCCAGAGGTCGATCTCCGCCTGCTTCTGCGCGGCGCCCTCCGGGGCCTGCCGGGGGGCGAGACTGTCGAGGACGGCCCGGTTCCGGGCGGACCGCGCTTCGCTGAGCGCGTCGCGTGCCTCGTCCGTGGCCAACTTGGGTGGTTCCACCGGGCTCATGGCTGGGGGTTCGCCCTTGAGGTGGGCTTTCCAGAGGATCTGCGCCATCAGCTGCAGCAGGTTCACCTCGGTGGCCTGCATGTAGGTGGTCTGGTTCCAGCGGTGGCCTGCCTGGTCGCCGGCTGCGGCGGCTTTGGTGGCGGAGTCCTCTGGGAGGGCGATGACCAAGTCCCTCAGTTCGGACCAGGTCATCGATCCCTCTCCCCAGGACATGGCCCAGAACTCCTCTAGGCGACGGCCGGGGTAGTAGCGCTGTAGGTCGGCGCGGATGCTTCCGGCGTGCTCCTCGAGGAGTTGGAGGAGCCAGAGCCTTCCCCCGGCTCCGTGCCCGCCTCCTGGCTCAGCTCCTCGACCAGCGCCTTCAGCTCCCCGACGGTGAGCTGGGCCACCCGGATGAGGTCGTCGAACGCCTCGGGCGGTGAGGCGACCTTCCGCAGGACGTCCAGGTTGGTGCTGTCGCCGTCGGCTTCGACACTGCGGACCACGTCGACGGGCCAGTAGTCCTGGGTGAGGAAGGAGCAGACCCGCTCGTCGGGCACGGCGCCCTCGGGCTGGTCACCGGTGAGGGGGAGGTCGAAGACGACGTCGACGTACTTGACGCCGGCGGCCTGGGCGACCTGGGCGCGCATCTGCTGGAGGCGGATGACCTTGCGGTTGGGCTTGGACACGGGAGGTTCCTTCGTGGGCAGGGGCGGGGCGGGGGTCTTCAGAGGTGGCCTGCTCGTGCTGCCCCCGCCCAAGGGATGTGAGCGCGAGCAGGCCACCAGTCAGGGGGTCAGGACGGCAGGGTGACGTTGGTGAGGAACCGCTGGACGGCCTGGCCGCCGCCGGGGGCGGCGAGCGGCTTGAACGTCAGCTCGAAGGAGGAGGCGTCGTCCGCGCTGCGCTTGCGGTTGCCGCGGTCGGACACGTCCACGCGGGCGATCATGATGCGTTCGATCTCGTCGCCTTCGATGATGTCGATGCCGAGGGCCCGCTCGATGCCCGGGGAGGCCTGGCCGGTGCCGAAGCTGAGGAACTGGGGGACGGCGGGCGGGCCGGTGACGGCGGCGGTGCTGGTCATGTCGGTCGCTTCGACCGCGTAGTACAGCTGGAGGAGGTCCGCGGTGGTCTCCAGGAACGTGATCTTGAAGGAGCCGTCGCGGGACTTCACACGGGTCTTCACCGGGGCTTCCTCACCCCAGGCCATCACCTCGGTACGGTCCTCACCCAGGGCCTCCTCAAGACCGTCCGGGTGCATGTAGCCCAGGTCAACCCAGCCGGTGCCCCAGGCGACGGTCGGGCTGGTGGGGAAGGTCGTACCGACGGGGGCGACGTAGCACTTGCCCTTTACGCCGATCTTGATGTTGTCTGCGTTGCCCACGACGGGCCTCCTAGCTCACGGTTCGGGGTGGGCGCACGCTCATCCCCAGGGTCATCCCGACCCGTCGGACACCCGTGTTGGGCTCCTCTGGGCGGTCTTGCGGGCCGGTCTCCTCGGAGGTTCCGGTGACGATGCCGTCGGCGGTGGACTGGCCGGGCAGCAGCTCCCACTCCCCGCGCACCCTGAGGGCGAGCCGGGTGGCCGCACCGAGGGCAGGCTTTGCGGGGGCGTAGCAGTCGACGGAGAAGCGGGGCTGGTCCCTGGCAGATGGATCGGACCAGCCCCGCAGATCAGCGGTTCCGCCGATACGCAGGACCCGGACGATGCCGCCGTGCTCGGCGAGGGTGGCGTTGAACTCCTCACCCTCGGGGAGTTCGCCCACCACGAGCGCGGTGGTGCCGAGCGCGGTTTGCAGCAGGTCGATGGCGATCTGTTTGCCGTCGGGGAGGCGGACCGGCGTGGCCACGGCTTACGCCTGCTTGGTGGTGCTCGTCTTGGCCGGCGTCTTCGCCGCGGCGGTGTCGTCGGTCTTGGTGGGCTCAGGCTCGCTGTCCTTGGCGGGGACGGCGAAGCCCCGCCACTGGTGCAGCTCGTCGCGGCGTACCTCGACGGTGTCTCCGGGCTGCTTGTCCTTGTGCCAGAAGATCAGGCGCATCTTGACCAGTTCGGCGCCGTCAGCCATGGCGGTCTCCTTCTCAGTGGTCGCCCGCGGCTGCATCAAGCGCGGTCGAAAGCGTGTAGTGGGGCGGGTGGATGGCCCGCCCGTTGCGGTCGGTCTGGCGGGTGCCGTGCTCCACGTAGATCGCGTAGGGGACGTTCGCCTCGACGTAGACCTCGCCGTCCGGGCCGGGCTCGGGCACGCGGTGGATGGACGCCTTGTAGCGGCCGGTATCGACGGGGGCGATGGACTGGGCGACCTCCACCACGCGGTCCATGCGCCGCGCGAGGTCGTCCTGCACGATCTGCGTGTGGGGCAGCTGGTGGATGGCGTCCTCATTCACCTCCACCTGAACGGTCACTTCGGTGCTCACGCGCCCTTCACCTCCAGCAAGGTGACGGACTGACCGTCCAGCGGCCCTGCCTGCTCGACGGTGGCGGGGACACCGTCGATGTCCCAGGTCCGGCCGTCCCACTGGATCCGGTGCTGGGGCAGCACCTTCGGCGCACTGCGGGGCAGGAACAGTTGCGCGCGGGTGATGGTCTGGTCGCCGGCCTGCTTGGTACGCGTGGCGAACATGTAGTCGACCGTGCACCCGGTGATCACAGTGGGGGTCGGGTGGTCCCAGTCCCGGACCGTGGTGTTGTAGTCACCCGGCACGAGTGGCGCCTCGAGCAGGGTGACCGTCTGACGGCCGATGTTCCCGATCATCCGATCACCAGCGGCCACATCGTGAGCAGCCCGGAGTTCCGCAGGACGGTGGCTGCCGCGGGAGCGATCCTGGGGGCTGCGGAGCCACCGGAACCTGTGCCGTTGCGTCGGGTGATGGACCTTTGCCCGGTCGTCATGGACTGCACGTCGTCCTGGGCGCCGGTCTCGTCCCCACGCTCGAGCATCCAGTGGGCCTGCCGGACACACGCCCGGCGCAGCACGTCTTGGACGTTGGGGTCGGTGGGCTCGTACATCGCGCCGATCAGCGCCGCGTCGATCGCGTCCGACGCCTGCTCGAGGAGCCGGGACGCATTCGCGGGCGCGGGCTCGGGGGCGAGCCACGCCTCGAGGTCGCTGATCGTCGCGTATGCCATCGGGCCTACTCCCCCATCTCGCGGGCGTCTTCGACGACCTGGGCGTAGTCCTGGCAGTCGGCCTTGGTGGCGTCCTTGGCCTGGTCCGGGTCCATGCCGAGCGCGATGGCGTACGCACGCCAGTCGGCGACGGACGCGTTCTTCGCGGGCCGGTCCGGCAGCGGCGCGACCGGGTTCTCCGCGTCCTCGTTGGGGACCGGAGCCTCCTGGCCTTCACCGAGCGCCTCCTCGTGTGCGTCCACCCACTCTTGGAGCTGGGTGACGGACAGGGTGGACGCCTGGTCGGCATTCAGACCGAGCGCGACGGCGTAGGTGGCCCACTCGCCGGCGTGCGCGTCATCGCCCGGCCGCTCGCCCGGGGCGCGGCGGTGGTCGCCGACCCGGTTCACGGTGTCCGCTTCGGCGCCGTGGACGACGACGAGGGACTTGTCGCCGGCCTCCACATCGACCGGCTTGCCGTCGACGGGCCGCAGGTGCCCGCGGGCGACCTGCTTGGCCATCTCAGGATGCAGCGGGTCATCCAGGGTGAGCCGCAGCCCACCCGGACCCTCGTACTCACGGGAGGCCATGGGTCAGTTCCACGCCTTCGGCATCTTGAAGACGGTGATCGTGCCCAGGAAGCCGCTCTCGAAGTCGACGTACAGGCTGCTGCCGTCCTGCTGGAACCTGGCGGACGTGAACGGGCCGAGGAACTCCTTGCCGGTGTTCGCGCCGACGGAGACGGTGAGGTCGCCCTGGCCGGCCATCCACGCCTGGATCCCGGAGCCGGTACGGACGATGACGTTCTTCGCGCCGGTCGCGGTGTTGGTGACCCTGATGAGGGTGTGCTCGGGGTCGACGCCGTTGATGACGACACCGTTGGTGACGAGGGTGGAGTCGATGGTCGTGCCGGCCACGTCGGACAGGTGGCCGTTGGGGACGAAGTTGGTGTAGCTGACGGCGGTGCGCGCCATGAGAAGCCTCCTAGGGGGTCAGCGCACGAGGGTGTTCAGTGCCCTGGGAGGGCTCAGGGGGTGACGAACGCGACGGCGATACCGGTCGGGCGCAGCAGCTTGCCGCCGTAGACGTGCAGGCCACGGATCGCGTCGGCGATGGTGGACTGCAGGCGCAGCGCCTCGGTCTCCAAAATTTGCTCGGCGTAGGTGATGGCGCCCGGGTAGCCGGCCTGGATGACCTGGACCGAACCGGTGGGGTTCGGGGTGTTGTTGCTCTCCAGGATGTCGAAGCCGGCGGCGCGGCCGACCATGCCGTTGCGCAGGCCCTGGTCGGTGCCGGACTCGTTGACCTTGATGAACCGGGAGTCCTTGAGCAGGTCACCGGAGAACTCGGGGCTGACGACGACGTAGCGGCCCTCGGTGGGGACGTTGGCCCGGTTCAGCTTGGTGCGCAGGGGCACGAGGACCTTGTCGTAGGCGTCGGTCGGGGTGGAGCCGAGCGCGATCGGGGAGCCGGTGGAGCCGACCACGTTGGCGGAGGCGGCGCCGGTGTACAGGCTGGCGACGTAGGCGTCGGCCTTGTCGCGCAGTCCGTAGGCGGCGTTCTGCGCCATCTGCGCCATGGGGTTGAGCAGGGCCTGCGCCTTGTCGACGTCGTCGATCTTGAACGCGAAGGCCTTGGCCTGGTCGATGACCAGGTCGGTGCCCGCGGTCTCGACGTCCTCGTAGTTGATCGTGTCGCCGGAGTCGTAGTCGAACACGGTCGGGTCACCGATGGTGGTGATGTGCACCGACTGGCCGTGAGAGCTGATCTCGCCCTCGTAGTTCCGGTTGACGATGTCCGGCTGGGCGTAGACGAGGCTGTTGCGGAGGGCCACGAGGAGCTGGGCAGACCAGATCTCGGGCTTGAAGTTCTGGATGGACACGGAGGCTCCTAGTGGCCTACCGGCCGCCTCCCAGGTACGAGGTGAGTCGTCCCTCTTCGACGGCCTTGGTGATCTGTTCGGGGGTCATCCGCTTCACGTCCTCCGCACCCAGCTGCTTCTTGCCGCCCGGCGCCCCGGTCATCGGCGCTCCCCCGGCGGGAACCGCCGGTTTGGCCGGCTCGGGCTTCGCCGCGAGTTTCGGGTTCGCCTCCACCGCCTGCTTGACGGCCTTCTCTACGTCCGCGTTGAACGAGCCGGAGGTGGGGTCGAGCTTGGCGATGGCGTTGGCGAAACCGCGGGAGTCCAGGAGGGCGTCGGGGTCGCCGCCGTGTTTCCCGGCCGACTTGTAGACGGCGAGCTCGACCTGGGTCTGGCGGGCCTGGTCGCGGGACGCCTTGGTCTCACCGCGGGCCTCGTCCAGTTGCTTGGCCAGCTCCTCGGGGGTGGGCGGCTTCTCCTCGCCGGTGTCGATGCCGAACGCGGCCGCGACCTTCTTCATGAAGTCGGCCTGGTCCTGCTGCGCCTTCTGTTCTGCGGCTTCGCGCTTGGCCTTCTCGGCTGCGACGTCACCGCGGAGGTTCTCGACGAGGCGCTCGAACTTCGCTGGGTCGAACTCGCCCTCGAACTTTGGGGCCTTCCCCTTGGGTTCGCTGGTCGGTTCGGTGGCCGGTTCGGCGGGAGACGCGGGCTGTGCGGGGGGCGTTGCGGGTGCGGCCGGCTCTGGCGGAGTCGGTGCGGTGCCTTCGGGCTGCTGCGGGACGGCCGGCTGGTTGCTCGGGTCCGTGGGCGTGCTTTCGGGCTGGGCGGGGGTCGACATCAGAGCCTCCTTGGGCTGCCTGCACGTGGGTGTTGCGGTGCCTTGACCGCACACGTACTGGCATGGATGTTAACCCAAACCACGGTTCAATGCTGCACAATCAAAGGCAAGAAAGCAAGCTAGCCTTTGAATCTAAGGAAGAGAGGGGGTTGGTGTGGTCGAGAGCAGCAACCAGATAGCCGCCCTTGCACAGCGTCAGCCCGCCCAACTCCGGGCCCTCGAGCACCGCCACGCAGCCGTTGCTGCTCGCCCCCTCGCCCGCGCGCTCGCCGACGCCGAGACGGATGCCACCGGCCGCTGGCTGATGGCGACCACACCCACTCAGGCCATCCCCTCGCCCGCAGACCTGCAGGTGCTCATCGAGCACATCCGCAAGGCCTTGGAAGCGGCGTTCTACGGGCAAGGCGCCTACGCCATGCGCGAGGCCCAGCGCGCCGCCTACACCGCCGCGAGCCTTGGTATCCAGCACGCGTCCAGGATCACGGCACTCCTGCGCGGCGTTGCCCCGCCCACCAACATCCCCGTCGAGACCGGGCCGGTCGCCGACCGCGCCGCCGACGGAATCACGGCTGCGGTGCAGGAGGAGCACTCCCACGCCCTGGCGCTGCTCACCACTGCGGGCCTGACCGCTGGAGGGCTGCTCGCCGTGAAGTCCGTGTTCTCGAGGGCCCGCCGCGCGGTCATCCGGATCACCGCCGGTGTGGCCACGGCCATCACCTCGGCGGCCGCGAACGCTGCCCTCACCGTTGCTCGTTACCTCGGCCCTGGGGTGCGGATGCTGTGGGTGGCCGAGCCCGGCGCCTGCCCGGCGTGCGCCGCATACGCCGGCCGGTCAATCCGCCCGGGCGGGCACTTCCCCGGCGGACTGTCCTTGGACCCGAAGCGCGCCGTGTTCCTGACGTCGATACCGGGTCCACCTCGGCACGTTCATTGCCGCTGCGGACTCATTCCGTGGCATCCGCGCTGGACGGCCAACACGACCGGTACGCCGCTCCCGGCGCTGTTGCAGCAACGCGCCCGCGCCGGCGCCCGCATACCCGCTCCCGCCCGGAGGACCGTCTGATGCCCGGAGGAACCATCGACCCGGACCGCTTCGACGAACTCCGGGACCTGCACGCACGGAACTACGGCCGCAACCGGATCGCCCGTGAGATGGGTGTCCCGCCGGTCATGGTGTCCCGTACCGCCGAACACCTGGGTCTCACCTTCGACCGGTCGAAGATTCAGGCCGCGACCGAGGCCCGGCTGGCGGACCTGGCGGAGCGGCGTTCCCTGCTCGCCGAGGACCTTCTGGGCGATGCGGAGAAGCTGCGCGCGCAGATGTGGCAGCCGACGACCGTCTACTCCTTCGGCGGCAAGGACAACACCTACGAAGAGCACGAATTCGATGAGGCGCCGGCGTCGGAGAAGCGGGCGTTGATGTCGACGGCCGGTATGGCGATCGACCGGTCGTTGAAGCTGGTTCCGGCGGAGGAGTCGTCGAACCTGGACTCGGCCAAGTCGATGCTGGGGTCGCTGGGTGAGGCTCTGGTGGCGTTCACGCGCCAGGAGGACGAGCAGGCGGCCGAAGCCGAGCGGGGCCTGGACGGCGGGTCGTAGCCCGGTGACGACCACGCTGGAGTCGATGCCTCTGTCCCGGAAGCAGATCCGGTCTGTCGCGGAGTCGACGGCGAAGATCTGCTGCTGGGAAGGCGCGATCCGGTCGGGGAAGACGATCGCTTCTCTGCTGAAGTGGCTGATCTTCATTGCGGGTGCGCCGACCACGGGTGAGCTGGTGATGGTCGGGAAGACGGCGCAAACGATCCACCGCAACCTGTTCCTGCCGATGCAGGATGCTGCTCTGTTCGGGGAGATCGCCCGGCACGTGCACTACACGCCGGGCGCGCCGACCGCGACGATCCTGGGCCGCACCGTTCATGTGATCGGTGCGAACGACGCCAAGTCGGAGCCGAAGATCCGCGGTATGACGGTGTGCGGGGCGTACGTCGATGAGGTCACGCTCGTCCCGCAGGTCTTCTTCGAGCAGCTGTATGGCCGCATGAGCGTGCGCGGGAGCCAGATCTACTGCACGACCAACCCGGACAATCCGGCGCACTGGTTCATGCGGGACTGGCTGTCGCAGGCCGGCCGGAAGCCTGTCGCACGGTTCAGCTTCACGATCGACGACAACCCGTTCCTGGATCCCGAGTACGTCGCCGATATGAAGGCCTCCCATGAGGGCTTGTTCTTCCGTCGCTTCATTTTGGGAGAGTGGGTGGCGGCGGAGGGTGCGATCTACGACTCGTGGGACCGGGACCGTCACATCGTCACCGCACTGCCGGCCGAGGGCATCTACAAGTGGATCAGCCTGGGGGTCGACTACGGCACGTCGAATCCTTTCCATGCCGTGCTGCTCGGCCTGGGACGGGACCGGCGCCTGTACGCGGCCGCGGAGTGGCGGTACGAGGCGCGGCAGACCCGGAAGCAGCTCACGGACACGGAGTACTCCGAACGGCTGCGAGGCTGGCTTCAGGAGGTCCCGGGCATTGGGGCGGTGCGCCCGCAGTTCGTCACCGTCGACCCATCCGCAGCCAGCTTCACGGCGCAGTTGAAGCGGGACAAGCTCACGCCGACGCCGGCGAAGAACGACGTGATGGACGGGATCCGTACCGTCTCGAGCGTCCTCGCCTCGAACAAGCTCCTCGTCCACGCCTCATGCGCGGCACTGATCCAGGAGATTGGCGGCTATTCGTGGGACGACCAGGCTGCCCTGCGCGGGATCGAACAACCCCTGAAGGTCGCCGACCACGGATGCCTTGTCGCAGGGACGCCGGTGACTACGAGCACTGGGCAGGTTCCCATCGAGGACGTTGGCCCGGGTGACCTGGTGCTCACGCGGCGCGGGTACCGGCCGGTCGTAGCGGCTGGAATGACGTCTCCAGCCGCCGAGGTTTTCCGCGTCGATATTGAAGACGGGTATTCCATTACCGGAACCGGAAACCATCCCGTTTGGGTTGAAGGAAAGGGATGGACCCGCCTCGATGAACTGCGTTATGCGGATATAATTTTGACGTGCCGAAACGAGTCGAACTCATCGTTTTCCGAGGCGTCACATTCCGCCGATACCCGGATTCAAAGAATTGGGCCGACAGCGTCTATTACACGCCCGGAGGAACTGACCGAGCCCGAGGCGTACGCAGGCTCCACGAAGAGATCTGGATGGCCCACCATGGCCGCCAGATACCCGAGGGGCACCACGTCCACCATCAGGACCACAACCCCCTCAACAACGACCCCAGCAATCTGGTCTGCCTCACCGCAGCAGAGCACGCCAAGCATCACGCCGACGAGCAGCGCGGTGTCTGCTCACCAGCGGCCCGGGCGAACCTGGAACGCATCAGGCCTCTGGCTTCCGCCTGGCACGGGTCTCCCGAAGGGCGCGCTTGGCACTCCGAGAACGGGCGCAGGTCCTGGGAGGGCGTGGAACCCCAGCCTCGAACTTGCGAACAGTGTGGCGACACGTTCCACACGCGATCTCGGCAAGGGCATGAACGCTTCTGCGGGAACGCCTGCAAGGCCGCTTGGCGCCGCGCCAGCGGCGTCGATGACGAGCAGCGCAACTGTGAACGGTGCGCGTCTCCGTTCGTCGTCAACAAGTACAGCAGGACCCGCTTTTGCGGGAAGTCATGTTCTCGGCGTGACGCCATTGAGCGGCGCCGTGCCCGTGTGGAATCTGACCGTCGCTGACTGCCCGGAGTACTTCGCAGGCAGCGTGCTGGTCCATAACTGTGACGCGCTGCGCTACGGGATCTTTACGACCCGCGCGCTCTGGCAGCGCCATGTCCATCTCGCCGCCTGAACCGAACTGACAGGAGATCAATCATGACCGAGTCCCGCCGCTTCCACCTTCAGCGCGAGCACGACGTGACCGGTGTCTCCGGGACTGGCCGCGTCGCCGATGGCATCGTCTGGCCAGACGGGACCGTGTCCATCCGTTGGACGGGGCCCATGCCTTCCACTGTCTTCTGGCACTCGCTCGAAAACGCCCTACACGTCCACGGGCACGGCGGTCACACCCGCATCGTCTGGGACGACCCCGAGACGCCCGAGCAGGACATGACCTGTCCGCACTGCCCTGACGGACACACCCCGCCCGACGGTGGCTCCCAGCCCTGGAGCGCCTGGGTCGGCCCGGAACGCGACGGCGACGGCCAGCCGATGACCGTCCACGTCGCACGCTCCGCTGGGGCGCACGTTGCCGAGTCGGACGCCGCGTGGGTGCGTCAGAAGCTCAACGGCCCGGCTGACGACCGCCCGGCGCCTCCTCGTCAGAGCACTTTCTCACGGCTCGGGCGCGGCGCGTAGCCCACCGCCACCGGCTTCCCCGCCTCGTATCAGAAACAAGGAGACTGTCATGCCGCTGCCGCCGTCCGGGAAGACCGCCTGGCCCCCGCTGCAGTTTCACGAGCCGTACGCCGACATGGACACGTGGCGTGCCTGGTACGGGGGCGACACCCAACATCTGGCGTCCGTGTACGGCGGCCCGAACGCGTTCATGAGCAATGCGAAGGCCCGCTCGTTCTTCGACCTGAACCGGCCATCCCAGTACCGGGGTGGGATCGTGGGCGGGTTGGCCCGCATGTTCTGGGGTGAGCCGATCACGCCGGGGCAGCCGCACGCCAAGCTGCACGTGCCGATCGCCGCGGACATCGCCGAGCTCAGCGCGAATCTGCTGTGGTCGGACATCCCGACGGTGACGGTGGATACGGATTCCGCGGATGGCGCGCCGGCACTGGTGGCGACGACGGATCAGATCAAGCGGTACCTGGACGACCGTGGGCACGCGTCGATGCGGGAGGGAGCGGAGATAGCGGCCGCCTTGTCCGGGGTGTACGTACGGGTGGTGTGGGATCTGTCGCTGAGGCCGCGGCCGTGGATGGACATCCTCGGCCCGGATGCAGTGGTCCCGGAGTGGAAGTGGGGGATGCTCGCCGCGGCGACGGTGTGGCGGGAGCTGGAGCCGCTGAACGGCAACACCGAGGTGTGGCGACTCCTTGAGCGGCACGAGCCCGGATCGATCGGGTACGGCCTATACCGGGGGGACGCGGACACCCTCGGCATGATGATGGCGCTGGACGACCACCCGGAGACCCAGGAGCTGATCGGGCAGGTCAACGGTGACGGCGTCGTGGAGACCGGGATCGACCGGCTGCTCGTGTCGTACATGCCGAACGTGGGCCCGAACCGGCAGTGGGATCACATTCCGGAGGCGAAGGCGTTCGGGCGGTCCGACTTCGCTGGCATCGAGTCCCTGATGGGGTCACTCGACGAGGCCTGGACGTCGTGGATGCGTGACCTGCGGTTGGGTAAGGCGCGGATCATGCTGCCCCAGTCGATGCTCGAGGTCGAAGGACCGGGTGGTGGCGGCCTGTTCGATCTGGACCGTGAAGTGTTCGTGCAGTTGAACATGCTGGACGACGGGGCGGGCGCCAGCTCGCTTGCCATGAACCAGTTCAACATCCGGGTCGATGAGCATGAGCGGACGGTGGCGGCACTCAGGCATCAGATCCTGTCTGCGGCCGGCTACTCCGCGCAGTCCCTCGGGGATGAGGGCACCGTCGCGGTCACGGCCACGGAGGTCGCGGCACGGGAACGCCAGTCGCTGACCACGCGCGGGCTGAAGATCCTGTACCAGCGGCCGGCGCTCCTCGAGGTCCTCACCACCATGCTGTACGTGGATGTCACGCACTGCGGGGCGAAGGGCGTGGACCCGACGGTGGAGCTGACCGCGTCGTGGCCGCAGGCCGTGCAGCCCGACCCGGAGTCCACGGCGCGCACGCTGTCGTACCTGGAGACGGCCAAGGCGATCAGTACGTGGATGAAGGTGAAGACGCTGCATCCGGAGTGGGACGACGAGGACGTCGCGGAAGAGGTCGCCCGGATTCGGGACGATGCTGCTGCGGCGAATCCGATCCCGGCCGGCGACCCGTTTGGTACCGGCGGCGGCCAGTCTGCGGAGGACCCGACGGCCACGGACCCGGAGGACGGCGCGCCCGAGGACGCTGCGGACGGCCAGGAGCCGGGCGACCAGGCCGATCCGAAGCAGGGGCAGCCCAAGGCAGCCTGAGCGAGGAGAATGGCAGTATGACCGACACTCAGAGCGTCATCCCGCTGTCCCAGTGGGCCTGGTATTGCCGGGACACGGAGGCGTTGCAGGAGCGCGGCCTCGGCGTTGCGAGCTGCCTGGTGTGCGGGCAGGAGCCGCGTGAGGTGGTCGTGCAGCCCTGCCCTGCGTCCTGTATGGGGGCGCACGGCTCAAGGGACGTCCTGGGGCATGTGGCATGGCTCGGCTGCGGTCACATGGCCGATGTAGAGGTCACCGACGATCCTGGGGACCGTGCGCTGGTGGGGCGGGCTTGAACCACAGCCTGGACAGCATGCGCTACGCCTTCGGCCCACTGGTCGGGCAGGAGCCGCTTGAGCATGAGCACGTGCTGGCCAAGGATCCGATGCGGCTGGGATGGCGGTGCCGGCTACTCGGCTGCGGCTTCTTCAAGCCGGCTGGGGAGTTCGACGGGATCAGGATCCTGCCGGGGCTGGAGTGGCACGACGAGGCTTGGGTGGGCGGGGGCTCGTAGGGCTGTCAGCGGCGGCGGACGCCCTTACGCATCGGTAGACGACGGTAACGGGTCACGGGCCCGCCCTTCGTGGCGTGGGCCTTCTGGTGGGCGTAGCGCGCCCTCAGTCGCGGGTTCGCAAAGAAGTAGCGCCACTTCTCTGCGCCTTGGAAACGAATCCCTTGTGTCGCTTCCCAGGCATGTAACCACCTCCCTCGGTTGATCCTCTCTAACAGTCTGCCCGTCTGATCGGGAGTGTTCAGCGCGCTGGGTGCCGCGTTTCCGCAGGTCGCATCCGAACCAGCCGGTAACTTGCCGGGCTGTGCGCCTCACGCGCGCGAAGTGGAACCGGACCGGTCCCCGGCTCAGATCAGCGTCTCGTCTGGTGTGGACTGTGCGACTTTGGTGGCAGCGTCGGCGCAGGTGAGGTAGAGGGCGCGGATTGCGTGGGGTTGGTGGTCCCAGTTGCTGTGGGGGAAGACGGCGTGGTGGATTGCTGCGGCGATGTGTTGGCGGAGTGCTTCTGCTTCGGTGGTGAGCGTGGTGGCGGTCGCCTTCTTGCGGGGCCAGGGTTGGGCGTGTCCGGCGTCCAGGAGGTCGGTGTTCAATACGGCGCCGTCGGGTGCGGTGATGATGCCCAGCAAGCGGCCGTAGTTGTCGTTCCGGTCCTTCTGGGTCTTCACGGTGAGGGTGCCGTCGGGGCAGTGCTGTGCGAACCATTGGTCGGCCCAGGCGTGGGCGTCCTGTCCGGCTTGGGTGGAGAGTTCGGGGGCGTTGATGCCGGCGGCGCGGATGCGGACGCCGTGCTGCCAGACGTGCATGCCGAGGTCCACGTCCAGAATCCACGTGTCGGCGTCCACGGTTCTGACGAGGCGGGCGGCGTATTCGTACACGGGGCTCCTCCGGGGGTAGGGGTCGGCCCCACCACCGGGGGGAGTTGGTGGTGGGGCCGTGGTGCCCGGGGTCGGGTGGGACGGGCCGGTTCCCTGGGCGGACGTTCCGATGGTGGCGTATGCGCGTGGGGTTGTCAGAGCCGCTATCCCCCTGGGCTACTCCCCTGCGGGTGTGGGGCCGAGGCCGTAGGTGCCGCGGTCGGGGCCGCGGTGGATGCGGCCTTCCTTGGTGAGGTCGGTGAGGGCGTTGTTGAGGGTTGATCCCTTGAGGCCGGTGAGCTGGCTGATGTCGTCCTTGTGAAGGTAGGTGGCCTCGAGGCCGGCCGGGTCTGCGGCGTCCCGGAGGGCCTTGATCACCTTGCCGTCGGCGGTGTCGGGTTTCTTGGTGAGTTCAATGCCGCCGAAGAGCAGCCCGGATCCGCTGCCGTCCTCGTCTGCTTCACCGTCTCCGAGGATGGAGGTGGCGGCGATCGCTTCGCGGTTGTTCCAGTCGGGCCAGTCGGCGGGGTAGGCGATGGTGTTGGGGTCGATGTAGGGGGCTGCGGACTCGAGGATGAAGGTGCGCATCATCTCTGCGGCGCCGCCCGGGCCGAGAGTGTAGCCGAGGCCGAAGGTGGATTTGGGGTCCTTGAGCGTGACCTTGTCGTCGTAGATGAGGGGGCGTTCGACGTCCCAGGCGGCGGGGATGTCGCCGGGGTCGACGCCTTCGAAGCCGGTGGTGACGAGGTGCTGCTGGCCGGAGTCGGAGCGGAGCATGACCAGCGAGCCGCCCTGGATGACGTTCATGCGCAGGGCGGTGGAGCCGCCGAGCTTGTCGGCGTTCACGGCCTGGTTGACGACGGTGAGGATGATGCCCTGGGAGCGCGCCTTGGCGGCGAGGGCTTCCAGGATGATGGCGGCTTCTTTCTTGTGGTGGACGAGTTCGGAGAGGGGGACGTGGGCTTCGTCGAGGATGACGCGGACCCACGGCCGCTGTTCGGTGGGCTGGAAGTTCTTCATGCCGAGGCGGGCGGATTCTTCGATGCGCCACTGGAGGAGGGCGTAGGCGACGCGGAGGGGGCCCATGCAGCCGTCTTCGCCGAGGCCGGAGTAGCAGGCCATGGTGACGACGTCGGGGTTGGAGGAGCCTTTGGGGTCGCTGTAGATGATGGCGTGGCCGTTGACGTGGTCGGCGAGGGCGACGATTTGGATGAGGCCGCCCTTGCCGGAGCCGGTGACGCCGGCGATGAAGAGGTGCTTGGCGCCGAGGATGGGGTCGGTGAACTGGATGCGGGCGGGGAAGCCGGATACGTGGCGTCCGATCTGGACGTACCCGCCGTCGCTGATTTTGAGGACATGGGGGCCGGGGAAGGGGACGCCGTCTTGGAGGGGGTTGTGCTTCATGAGGCGGATCTCGCCCTTGCGGGGGTCGCCGGGGACGGGGTTGTAGGAGCAGAGCAGGGTGTTGGTGCGCAATGCTCCGGCGAGTTCGGCGCGGTCGGGGGTGGGGAGTTTGTTGAGGGTTTCGCCGGCGATGACGTAGGCGACTTCGCCGCCGGTGTTGGGGTCGGTCTGTACGTCCTTGAGTTCGGTGCCGGCCATGACGCCGCTGGTGCGGGCGACCCACTTGCGCCAGGCGCCTTCGAGGGTGGACGTGTCGAGTTTGGGTGGGGCTACAAGGTTGACGGTGATGGTGCGCTGTCCGGCGTGGGCGCCGTCGCTGATGGTGATCCAGGAGGCGTCGACGCGTTCGACGCTGGAGACGTTGTCGGCGGTAACGGTGACGGTCTTGCCGGTGGGGGCGTCAATGACGCCGGTCCACTGCCGTCCGGGGATGAAGCGGGTGATGGTGAGGATTTGCTGGGGGTGACTGCCGGTGGTGGGGTTGGAGATGTATTGGGCCCACCGGTGGAGGATCTTCTCGGGTTCGGTGGCGAGGGTGGGCGGCATGTTGGGTGGGGCGGGGATGCCGTGTGCTGTTTTGGGGCTGGCGCGGCGACGGCCGAGTACGCGGCGGAGTTGGTAGGGGACGAGGAGGGTCGCGGCCCACCAGCCGAGGGAGACGATCCCGGGGACAGGTGCGGTGGCGATCTGGGTGACGCCTGCGAGGAGGGCGTCGGTGCCGTTGGGGCCGGCGAGGGTGCCCATGCCGAGTGCTATGCCGGTGGTGAGGTGGGCGATGAAGTTCGGCAGGCGGTGCGCGTTGAGGACGTCACCTGCTGGCAGCACGTCGTAGACCTGCGTGGGGAGGATCTCGAGGACGTTGGCGGTGGCGAGGGCTCCGGAGACGAGGGCTGCGAGGTCGATGGCGGTGGCGGCGTCGGTGTTGAGGAGGGGGGCGATGACGCCGGCGGCGATGGGAGCGAGGCTGGTGGCGGCGGCGATGCGGCGTTCGGTGGTGTGCGATCCGCGGACGGTGGTGGTGTTGGCGGTCATCGGAGGGTCTCCTTCTACGGGGTGGTGGTGGGGTTACTCGCGTTCGAACCAGCCGCGGTCGATGTTGTGGATGTCGCGGCCGACGGTGGAGCGGGAGACGGCTTCGTTGATTCCGTCGTGGCTGTCTCGGTTGGCGGCGTGTGCTGCTGCGGCTGCCCTGGAGGTGTTGTCGCCGGCGGACGCGTAGGCGAGGACGGCGTCGGACAGGCCCTGCATCATCTTTGAGACTTCGTGGGTCTCTGCGACGGTGTTGTTGTCGACGTGGCGGGCGCCGATCTGGTCGGCGATGCGGGCGGTGTCGCGGGCTTCGTCGCTGATCCATGCGGCGTTGGCGTGGATCGTTTCGGCGTTGCGGGCGCTGGTCTTGGCGAGGTCGGATACGGCCTTGGCGAGGGCCCGGTAGGTGATGTCAGGCATGGACGGTGTCCTCGTAGTAGTGCATGTCGGCGGGGGCGATGAGGCCGGAGTCGATGACGGCCTTGTAGATGCCGCCGTAGCGGGTGTCGACGTTGGCGAGGAGGACGGTGCAGCCCTCGTGGCCGCGCAGGGCGCGGGTGACGATGTCGTCGGCGTGCATGGACTGGGCTTTGGCGGCTTCTTCGAGTTCGAGGAGGGCGGTAAGGAGTTGGTCGCCGCCTTCGACGATGCGGGCCTGCTCGGTGAGCCAGGTGACGTGCTTGAGCTGCTGCTCGGCGTGGTCCTTGAGGGAGCGGGTGCCTTCGGCGATGCGGGCCATGGTGTCGGCTTTGGCGCCGAGCTTGCGTTCGAACTGCTTGAGGGAGCGGACTTCGCCGTGGCCGAGGCTGGTGCGGTCGGCTCCGGTACCGAGGGTGACTCCGTTTTCGGTGACGGCGGTGACCTGGATGGGCTGTGGTCCGAGGTGGTTGGTGGGCGGCTCGGTTGGCATGGAGGGCACCTTCTGCGGTCGCGGATCAGCAGTGGAGGGCTTGTTCTTGCGGTCGGCGTGGGCCTGGTCGAGGCGGCCCTTCTCGCGGGCGGCGTCTTCCTTGCGGTCGTTCCAGCCGTCGCGGACACCGTCGCGCCAGGCGCCGACGTGCGCGGTGACAGTGGCGGCGCGGACGCCGTCGCGGTAGCCGGCCTCGCGGGATTCCTGAACGTTCAGGGGCTTGCCGGTACCGGTGGCCAGTGGTGCTTTCTTGTCGCTGGCCACGGTTTTGCCCTTGCCGCCGGCGGGGGTGTCGGACGTCTTCCTGGCTGTTGGGACGCTCTTGCCGTTGTCTGGGCTGGTCTTGCCGGGCGGCTTCTTCTCCAGGTCGACCTTGTGTGGCTTGGCGTGGCCGCTGGTGTCCTTCGCGTCCTTGCTGGTCTTGGGCGGCTGCTTCGTGTTGTCGGGGCGGGCGGGCGTGTCCTTGCCGGGCTTGCCGTCCTTCCCGGCGGTGCCGTTTTGGCCGGCGGGGCCCTTCGCGCCGGTCGTGCCGCTGGCACCCTTGCTGCTGCCCTGTGCGGCCGGGGACTTGCCTGCGCCGTTGGTCTTGGGCTGCTTGCCGGTGTCCTTGCCGCCTCCAGCCGACTTGCTTCCGCCGGAACTGGTGCTGCTCTTGTCGGTGCCGCGGCGGGTGTTGTCCCTGGCTCCGGAGGATCCCTGGCTGCCACTGCCGGAGTTACGGCCTGCTCCCCCACTGTTGGGGCCGCGGCTGCCGCCGGCGCCCGCGCTGCCGTTCTCCCTGCCGCGGCCCGTGGAGCCGGTGTTGTGGCTGTTCTTGCTGCCGGCGCCTTTACCGTTGTTACTGGTCTTGCTGTTGAGGGACTTCCCGGAATTGCTGTTGTTGCTATTTCCGGTGTTGGTGGAGCCACCGACGTGCTTTTCGGAGCGGTTTACTGTCCGGGTTTCCTTGACCTGTAGGGCCTGTGCGCGGGCCTTTTTGATGTCGAGGGCTTTATTTCGGGCGTCGGCACCCTTCTTCCAGCGTTCGGCGCCCGCGAGCATCCAGGCTCGCAGAACGCTTTGCTGCTGCTTTCCGCCCGAGCCTGTGCTGTTTCCGTTCTGGGTGGTTTCCTGGTCGTTTTGGGGGTGGTAGTCGGCGCTGGACACGCTGATCGGCTCGTCCCTGTTGCCGATGATGGTCGCGTCGGTCTGGTCGGGGTTGAGGTTGAAGGTGGCCTGGTCGGGGCGGGCCGGCGGGACGGGGGCGAGGAGACCGCCCAGCCCACCGCTCGGGGTGGCGGGCTGGGTGCCGCTGGCCGTGCTGGGCGGGGTGTCGGGGCCGTCCGCGGCTGCGGGGACCGTATCGCTCGCCATCAGATTCCTCACTGTGGGTAGTGTTCTTATTTCCTTCTTCTACTCCGGGTGAGTGTCGATCTCCCAGGGGCTTACATGGGGAGATTGACGTTCTTGGTCGGGTGGAAGAACAGAGGAGTAAGAAGACGTCGGTTACTGGGCGTTGCCGACGCTGGTGCGCTTCCGGGTCACGAGGAGGACTCCGCCGGCGAGGACAGCACCACCGATGAGGAGGCCGTCGTTGACCCCGCCGCTGTGGCCGCTGGAGTCGTCACTGGAGGCGGTGTTCTGCATGTCGCTGCCGTCCGTGGTGTCCGGGTACTGGTCGCGGCAGTCCTTCAGCACGCTGGGGTAGGTGACACCGAGCTGCTTGCCGATGAGGGGCTTGGAGGCGTTCACGCAGGCGCTGATCTGCTTCTGCCGCTCGGACTCCTGACTGCCCTGGGCCTTGCTCGTAGCGGCGTTTGCCTGGTTCATTTCCCGCAGCATTTCCAGGTCCAGCTTCTTGCTTTGGAGCTGGATTTCCTGCTGCTTGGCCTGGCTGGCGGCCTCGACCGCGCTGGAGTGCTGCCAGAAAATGAGTCCACCACCGGTGATGACCACTGTTCCGACGGCGATTGCGATGCGACCGCGCTTGGTCAGGCCGGGCTTTTGCGGAATGGAATTCGCGGGGATTCCGTACGGGCCCTGCTCGTGCGTGGGGCTGGCGGGCGGCTGGTAAAGGGGCTGGTCGTAGCCCTTGATGGCGTTGTCGAAGTCGGGGTCGTTGTACTCGTTCATGGTCAGTCTCCGTTGGATCGGGCGAGGTGGGCGGCCCTGGTCAGGCGGCGCTCGACGTCGGGGAAGCGGGTGGCGGGAAGGTCGTTCCATGCGAAGAACGGCATGGTGACGCCGATCTCGCGGAGGGATTGCTGCAGGTAGTGGACGGCGCGGGCCCGGTCGTCTTCAGTGACGTGCCCGGCCCGCTGCAGGAGGGTCTGGGCGCCGCGGATGCAGCACCGTCCGGTGGGGGCGACGTCCAGGGACTTGGTCCAGCCGTCGCGGCGGAGGACCTCGAGGACCTGGGCGAGGTGCAGGGAGGGCGTGGCGGGGGCCGGGTTCTGCCACCAGCCGAGGTCGGCGAGGAGCTCGCGTACGGCCGGGGGGAGGATTCGGTGGGACCAGGGCACGGTCAGGTCGGGGGTCTGGACCGGCTGGACCGGGGCCGGCGCGGGGGCGGTCGGGATCCGGCGGGGGGCGCGGGCCGGGGCCGTAGGCGGGGGTGCCGTCCGCGGCCTGGCCGTAGGTCGGGTCTGGGGCACGTCGTCTCCTTCCGGCTGCGTCCTGAGGGTGGCGGTCACTTGTTGTTACCGGTGACCTTGGTGTGGATGTCCTTGTAGAGGGCGCGGATGTCGTCGGTCTTCAGTCCGTATCCGGCGTCGCGCCATGCCTTCTCGAAGGCGTTCTGTGAGGGGGCCGGGCCGTTGCCGCGGAGGTCGAAGTACAGGTCGAAAGCGAGCCTGCGGCGGTCGATGTCGCCTCCGTCGTGCCTCTTGCTCGCCTGCGCCTCGCCCGGGTTCGCCTCGGGCGCGCCCGTGTCGGGCCCTGTGGTGCGCCCTGCTGCGCCCTCGCTGGTCAGAGCGCTTATGTCATCGGGCACGTTCTCCGGTGCGCCCTGGGGGCCGTGGGTGGGGCGCAGGGACCGCAGGGTGTAGGACTCGGCTCGGTCCGGGAGGCCCTTGAAGGCGCCCATGCGGTCGATGCGGGTGGTGATCCGCATCTCCGTGCCGAGTTCGTCGAGGGTGTCGTCGAGGCCGTGGAAGGAGGTGTCTCCTGCCCGCATGAGGGCCTTCTCGTAGGCACGCCGCCCCATGAACCAGGGCTTACCGAGCGTGGCGAGGGCGATGAGCTTGTCCTGGGCGTTGCGGCGGCTGATGGCCTGTGCGTCGGCGCCGCGGGAGCCGATGCCGAGGCGGCTTTCCAGTCGCTTGAGGCGGTCGCGCCAGAATCGGGCGAGCATCCCGTCGGACTTGATCTCGATCTTCCCGAGCTTGGCTTCGAGGCCGAGGAGCTTGTGGAGGCCGTAGGCGAGCATGACGGGGCCGACGATGCGGACGGCGGCGGTGCCGATGTCTTCGCCTTCGAAGCGGGTGACTTCGATGGCGCCGATGGCCTGGGCGAGGACGAGGAGGTAGGCGGCGCGGGCGGCGCCCTTGTCGTTGAACGCCCAGCTGTAGAGGGAGAGCCCGATGACGATGGCCTCAAGTGCGAGGCCGACGGTCATGGTGAGGGGCGTCTCCATGTGGAGTCGCTTCTCGGCGAAGCGGGCGCTGGTGTTGGTGGAGAGGGCGAGGCCGGCGGTGACGACGAGGCCCATGCCGAGGAAGCCGGTGAGGGTGCGGCGCTTCTGCTTGTCGGCGGGCTTCTGGGTGGCGGTGCGGCTGGGGTTTTTGGCTGCGATGCGGTAGCCGAATGTGAGGGTGGTGAGGGCGAGGAGGGCGGCCCATGCGTACACGGGCACCCGTTCGACCGCGTTGAGCGCTTCGGCGAGCATGGGCGGGGTCCTTTCGGGTGTCGGAAGTTCCAGGGGCGGGTCAGGCGGGGGTGGTCGTGGTCGCCTGCGGGTCGGTGTCGAAGCCGAGGACGATCGCCACCAGGTCGAAGGGGCGGCCGAGTTCCAGGCCGCGCGCCCGGGCGTCGTCCACGAGGTTGCGCAGGACGTCGTACGCGATGGCAGCTCGCATGCTCTGGCCGGTCTCGGTGTCGGCGGCCGCGTCGCGGAGCTGGGCGACGTCCCGGCGGATCTCGTCCAGCTCCCGCCGCGCGGCGGCCTCCACCTGGTCCCGTTCGCGGCGGGCGGCGTCGCGGTCGCGTTCGGCCTGGAAGCGGTCGGCGTGCGCCTGGGCGGTCTGCTTCAGCAGGTCCTGGGCGACGACTTCGGTGCGCGTTGCGGAGTTTGTGACGATGGCGAGTTCAGCCTTCGTCGAAACGAGTTCTTCTCGGACGTGTGCGAGTTCGGCCTGGTCGTTGTGGAGGGTGTCCAGGACGGTCTTGCGGATGACGCGGAGCATGGCGATCCTCTCTCGTTGGTTACGCGGCGAGGTGGAAGGCTCGGCGGATGCGGCGGGCGATGCGCTGCCGGCGGGTGGGGGTCCAGCGGGCGGAGGCGTCCTTGAGGGCCTGGTGCCAGTCGCCGGTCCATGCGTGGTCGACGTCGATGCCGAGGATCTGGGCGGCGGCGAGGCGGGCTTCGTCGTCGCTGATGGGCTGTTGGGGTCCGGGGGCGGGGGTCGTGGTGGTCATCGCTGGTCGGCTCCCTTGGGCTCGAGGCCGCGGAGGCGGTTGATGGTGGGGCCGAAGACGGCGGTGAACGTGGGGCGGAGGAAGCTGTCGGCGCCGAACGCGGAGGCGATGGCTGCGACGACGGCGATGGCCTGGGGGGTGTTGGCCAGGAGGTGGAACATGGTCAGGCCGACGGCGAGGGTGGCGGCGACGAGGAGGGTTTCGGCGGCTGCGTTGAGGGTGTTGGCCTTGATCTGGTTGCGGCGGGCGGTCTGGTCCTGCTGGTGGGTGCGGAACCGGCGGAAGCTGGTAGCCGCGCTCCACAGCTGGGAGCAGCGGGTGAAGCGGTGTTCGCTGGTGTGCTGGTCCATCAGGGGTTTCCTTCCGGGGTGGTGAGGAGGGCTTCGAGGTTTTGGGCGGCTTGGATGGTTTCGGGGGCGTCGGGCCCGTAGTGGGCGCGGGCGTGGTCCCAGTCGTCGAGGGCTTCGGCGCGGGTGGTGGGCGGTTGGTCCATGGCCTCCTCCGTTTCGCTGCGGTGCGGGTGGGTGCTGGTCTGGCGTGGGGCCGTCCCGCCTGGCGGGGGATGGTTTGGGCGGGGCGGCCTCAGGCCGGGCCAGTGGCCCGGGGTGCGGGGTTAGCTGGCACAGCACATGCAGACGGTGTCGGTGTCGGCGTTCCAGGTGTCGCACTCGATGCAGCGCCAGTTCAGGGTGCGGGCGAGGCGGCGGATGAGGTTGCGGGGCATTGGGGTCCTTCCGGTGGGATGTGGGGTGGGGGCCAGCGGGTCGGCGTGGCCGGCCTTGAGTGGATGGGTTAGCGGCGGGCGGCGAGGGCCTGGCCTTCGGCTTCGCAGGCCTGGTCGCGGAGCTGTTCGGCGAGGGCGTGGTTACCGTCGCGTTCGGCGTGGGCCACGGACTCCCACAGGGAGTTGACGAGGTCGGCCAGCTGGGCGGTGGTAGTGGCGAGGTCCATGGGGGTGGGTCCTTTACTGGTCGAGGGTGGTGAGGGTGGGGGCCGGCCGATCTGTTGTCGGCGTCGGAACGGCCGGCCCCCGGGGTGGTGGTCAGCGGTTGGTCTGCTGGGCGTTGGTCTTGTCGGCGGCGATCCGCAGGTTCTCGGTGATGAACCGGTAGTGGTCGTCGGGCGTGCACTGGGCGCGGTCGCAGGTGACGGCCTCACGGATCACGTCGGCGGCGAGCTGGACGGGTTCTCGGTCGGTGGGCACGGCGGTGGGTCCTTTCACTGGTCGAGGGCGGCGTTGGCGTTGGAGGCGCTGTTGCGGAGGTCGGGGTCGGCGAGGTTGTGGCAGGTGAGCCAGCCCTGGTGGGCGGCTTCCTTCTGCTGGTCGAGGGGAAGGGTGCGGAGTACGGGGTTGGTGTCGGGGTTGGCGAGGCGGGCGACCAGGTGGCCGATCGCGGCAAGGAGGTCGGTGGAGTCCGGGGAGCCGGCCAGGACCGCGAGGAGGACCTGGGTGGTGTTGAGGTCGTGCCGGTCGTGAGCGAGGAGACGGATCCCGTCGCGGATCAGGTCGATCCCTGCGTGGACGCCTTCGAGGTCGGCGAGGAGGTCGCCGAGTTCGGTGTCGTCCACGTTGGGTACGGCGTTGTCGCCGGTGTGGACGTGGTGCCCGTTCATCACTCGCCGCCGAGAAACTTCTCGAAGCCGGTGATGACATCCGCCACGACGTCCTCGTCCACTGCGGGCAGAGAGACCGTCATGCCGGACTCTTCGATGTCCTGCATGGCCTTGCGGTGGCGGTTCAGGGACTGCAGGGCGATTGTGGCGGCGGCGATGTCGGTCGGGGCGAGGCTGCCGTTGGCGACGATGACGCCTTCGGGGCTGAGGAAGATGAACCGGCCGCCGACGGTGTCGTCGTCGGAGAGCTTCATCAGCTCCGTGTAGAAGTCGAGGAGGGCCTGCTCTTCGGGGGTGTTTTCACGGCGCTCCATCTACGCCACCGCCTTCAGGACTCGGTCGGATCCGGTCCAGGTGGCGCCGGTGTAGTGCTCGGTGCCGGTGTGCAGGTCGCGGATCAGGACCGCGAACCGGGCGGCGTTACGGCGGAGGATGCGGCGGGCCTCGGACTGGTCGGTGACGACGGCGAGGACGCGGTACATGCCGGCCGCGTTGTCGTACACCGTGCCCGGCCGGCGCGGACCGATCTGGGCGGCGGTGGTGGAAGCCAAAGGTACGGACGACTGGGGGTCGTCGCGACGAATCGTCGCGGGTCCGATACGGTTTTCCATGGCAGCTGCTCCTGTGAAGGCGGGTAGCGAGCTGTCTGGGTCCCTCGGGGCCCTCGAGCGGCCCGGGTGTGCAACCACCTGGGCCGTTCGGCTTGCTGGGCCGTTGAAGTCCCTGACAAGTCCAACAATTCCAAAGGTCGCGACAATTGTCAATAGTCGCTACAGCAAGTACCTTGGTGGGGACGCCAGAGAGAAAGGAGGTTGAGTCTTGGAGAAGTACCAGGAGGTGGCCGAGTCGATCCGTCACCTGATCGCCGACGGGACGTACCCGCCCGGACACGAGCTGCCGAGCATCGAAGACCTGATGTCGGAGTACACCGTGTCCCGAACTACGGTGCGGGCCGCGCTGAAGGTGCTGGTCGACGATGGGCTTCTCAATCCGGGTCGAGGTCGCCGGAGGACAACCGTGCGAGACAGTCGACGTATACGCATCCCGTTCAGCCGCTACAACAGCGTCATGGCTGCCGGCGGCTCGAATGGCCCCTGGGAATCCGCCTGCGCTGAGCAGGGCCTGGACGGCCAAATGAAGACAGTCGCCGTCGAAAGCCGGCCGATCGGGCAGGGCGATGCCGAGCTACTCGGCGTCGAACCCGGGTCGGACGTCACGTATCGCCTGAGGCACGCGTGCATCGGAGACGAGGTCCTGCAGGTTCAGCAGGCCTGGTATCCGGCGGGCGTTGCTCTCCAGGCGGGTCTCAGCTCGCCCACCAAGGTTCGAGGAGGGGTCTACGGCGCGCTCACTGCCGCAGGCCTGCGTCCAACCGCTGTGGACGAGACGATTCGCGGCCGGATGCCTACCCGTGAGGAGGCAGACCTCATGCGCACCGGAACGGGCGTGCCGTTGCTGACGGTTGAACGCATCACCCGCGGTGCTGATGGCAAGCCTCTGGAGCTGCTCCGAGTCACGGCTCCGGCGGACAGGATCGAGTTCGTCTACAACAATCTGCCATTGGCAGATGGGAGTACGTGATGGGCCAATACAGCGAAGAGCAGTTGTCCAAGGCGGATGCAGATGCCGCGGCCGCGCTGAGCGAGTTGGACCACCAGCAACTGGCGGTCAAGCTGTGCGAGCACGAGCGTCTGGCGTACGCCTCGCTCACGGATGACCAGCTCGGTCCGATGCTGGTCACCTATCACCACAAGCCCCTCGGGGAGGTCCACACGACTTCCCCGTCCGCTCTGAAGGATTGGTACGCCCAGCCGTACCTAGCCGACGGCAGCCTGGGGGCGAGCAGTGGTCCGTACGTGAACGCGCGTGCAGCCGCTGCTTCCCTGATCCCGGACCGCCAGCCGGAGCTTCACGAGGCTGGTTGATCTAGTAATACGGCCGACCGCACCAGTGGCACGGCCGGCCGCCCTACATGCCGTTGCCCTGCGAAGACGTCGGCTGTAGGGAATCCCCGCGAAGGAGATTCAGCATGAGCCTACGCGCTTTCACGAGACTCCGTAAAAGTGTGTGGGGGGTACACCCCTCATGGTGACCAGCGACCGCACCGACCTGCCCGTATTCGTCACCTTTGAGGATGCGGCGCGCCTCCTGGTCGAACTTGGCATCGATCCGAACGCCACGGGCGACTCTGTCCGCTACCTAGCCCGCACCCGCAGGGACACGAGCTGGCCCTTCGGCAACCGCCCTGGTCAGACGCCGTACGGCAAGGCATCCAACGCTCGGACGATGGATACGCAGGTGCTCCTCAAGCATCTGGAAGACGAGCCGCCAAACCCTCACCGGCGGGGCCGAGACAAGAAGCCCCGAACACGGTCGTGAAGGCTTTTGGCCTGGGATCGCAGCCCCGGGCTCCGAAAGCGCGAACGGCCGGGTCGTCAGAGCCGCAGCAGCTCCTCACCGGCCGTCCTAACAAGTCGCAGCGGGTCGCACCCCGCTGTTTCTTCGAGTCCCGTCTCGTGAAAGCAGCACTCGCTATGAGCGTAGCGGTTCCACCCAGGATGTCGACAAGTACCCCCCGTCTGCTCCTCCGCGCGGCGGAGGTGACCGCGTGAACATCGAGAGGGGACCGCGGAAGGACCGCGGATTCGTCATCATCGACAACGCGCTGGCGCAAAACAACCGGCTGTCCTTCGGGGCCCGAGGCCTGGCCGAGTACCTGCTGAGCCTGCCGCCCGGGGCACGGGTGGACATCCGGTCGCTGGCAGCCGACAACCCAGAGGGCCGGGGCGCGATCGCCGGCTACATGAACGAGCTGGAGGCCGAGCGGTACCTAGTTCGGACGCGGGCACAGGGCGAGCGGGGTCGGTTCGTTACGACGACCACGATGTATGAGGAGCCGCAGAACCCGGCTTCGCTGCCCGCCAGTCTGCCGAAGCCGTGGAGCAAGGCGAAGAAGGCCGACCGCGGGCACTTGGAGGCTGTCCCCGCCAGCGAGGGCTCTTCGCAGTTTTCGCAGGTGGGACCGAATCCCGCCTCACCGGACTTCGGTGGACCGGCATCCGGTCCACCGGGAGCCGGTCGACCGGATGCCGGTGAGACGGGAGTTAACCCCTACGGGGTTAAAGAACTGGGGGGAAGTACCTCCCCCTCCCCCGCGCGTGAGGACGAACAGGCAGCGAACGGGCTTGAGGACCAGGAGGGAGGAGGGGGCGGGGATGCTCCGCAGCAGGAAGAACAGAACCCAGCGGCGGCCGCGTTCGTGGACTCGCTGCCCTATCGCGGTCGAATCCCTGGACCGAAGCAACGGGCTCATCTGATCCAGCGGGTTGGCCAGGCTCTGGCGGCCGGCTGGAGCGAAAACAAGCTCCGCGTGCAGCTGACCGAGGAGACGGACTCGGCGAAGTCTCTCGCGGCCGTCTACAGGCACCGTCTGGCCCCGGCGAACCTTCCTGCCCCGCCCCGGCTGCCAGCGCCGCGTGTGGGCGACGAGGAGCCGACCCAGTCGTCCCTGCACGGACGGTACGTGATTTGCCCTGGTCCCACCTGTGGCCACCGGAAGATGCTGCCCACACCCGACGGCCTCTGCCGTGACTGCCGAGAGGATGCGACCGCGTGACAAAGGGGGAACGGGCTGCGCTGGCTCACGTGCCTACAGCCGTGTACCGGTTCTACGACAACGAGGACCGGCTGCTGTACATCGGGATCACCCACAACATCGAGAAGCGCTGGACAAGTCATGAGCGGAACCAGCCTTGGTGGCTTGATGTGAAACGCCGCGAGGTTGCTTGGTACCCCACCCGCGCCGAAGCGGAGGTGATCGAAGACATCTCCACGGCGGCAGAGGCTCCTCGATATGACCGGGCTGGCCAACGCACAATCGGCGGTGAGGTGGACCAGCGGCTTGAAGCTGAAACCGAGCGGGCCATCAACGCGATATCCGACGACATCGACAACGGCACCTATCCGCTCTGGTCGATTCTGCCAGGCTACGGCGCCCTCTCGGAGCGGTACAGCATCCCGATCATCGGCATCACCAGGGGTCTTGCCAAGATCATAAAAAGGGATAGGCGCCTGGTGCACGCGGGAGACCAGTTCGCTGTCTCTCGCTCGGGATGCAAGCCCAGCAGGGACGCCAGGAAGATCGGGCTGCTCTACTTCCTGGCCAGTAATGCCTTCGGAGATACGTCCTTCACTCGTTCCGAGTTGTCCAAGACGACGGGCGCTAGCGAAGTAACAGTGCACCACCACCTCCGACGTTGGGAACGAGGCAATCGCGTCGAACGTCTACCCTCGGCACGTGGCTCTCGAGCTTTCACCTATCGGATCACCCGGCATCCTGAGCCAGACCCTCCAGAAGTACTCGTCTTCTGGCAGCCGGGTGACGTTCAAGCACTGGCTGCATGGCTGGTCCAGCAGCTGGATTCCGAGACGGTCGCAGGTTCGGCGGACATCGACCGGGATCGGGAAATCGTTGCCGCCTGCCTTCCGAGCCCTGAGCAATACGGCGTTTCGGACACGGCGATCCGAGTGCTGAAGGTGATGGCCCGCCGGTATCGGCGGCATGCTGGTTGCCGACCAGAGTGGGGCATTGACTAGCTCCCCACCGGCGCCCCTGGACCCTGCCGGTCTGGGGCGCCGTCGTGTCCCGGCCGCGTCTGCAGCGGCCCTCGAGACCTCGTAGGCTTCATGGGCCGTCCCACGCCCGCCCAAGCCCCTCCGGTCCCGCCTGCCACGGCCGGTTCGTGTCCTTGTCCCACCACCAGCCCACACCCCAACGTCGTACCAGCATCAACCACACGACAAGGGGGACCCGTTGGCGGCACCACCCGCACCCGCACCCGCACCCGCACCCAAACCCTTCACCCTGTGGACCGGCCGCGCCCTGCTCTGGTGGGCCAGCCTCCTGCAGCACACCGTCGCCGGGAAGCACCGACGGAAGGTGCACGTCGCCCGCCGCAACGCCGCCATGCGCGCCGCCCATCTCCGCGGTGTCGACCGGGACACCATCACCCAGCGGATCGGGCTCAGCCACGAGCAGGTCCGCAAGGCGCTCCGCGGGGAGCCGACCGCCGAGTAGCCCCAGGCACGACCGAGGCCCGGCCGTACCCCTTCAACGGCCGGGCCTCTTCGTGCTAGTAGTTCCCTTCCATGCCTTTCTTCACCGCGGCCACCTCAGGCCCGCTGTCGGTGGCGGGAACCTTCCACCGGTACACGCTGCCGGCGCCGTCGGTGTAGGCGATCGTCCCGCCGCGCTGCGTCTCGGACAGGTCGAACGCAATGGTCCGCCAATGCCACGTGCCGGCCTTCACCATCCCGCCCCCGACGAAGCCGTTCGGCTGGACGCTCGAGGCTTCGTTCTCGCCTTCGTCCAGGGCTTGCCCGTCCGGGGCGATCCACTGCCAGCCACCTGATTCGATCGGCGCGGACTCCGCCGCCGCAGTGGCCCCGATGGCCTCGTCCTTGACGGTGATGACGGCGAACGTTCCGTTAGCCGCGGTACTGCCCATGGCGGTCTTGGCGTACACGACGGTGGTCGGGGTGACCTCGAGAGCCCCGCCTCCCGGGCCACCGTCCGCGGGGGACTGCGCTCCAACCGTCATCGCGCCCTTCCCCCAAGCCAGCGTCTTCGTGCCGGTGGTGCCGTCGCCGCCCGTGCCAGCCTTACCCGAGCAGTTCTTCACCCACGTGGCCTGGTCCAGGCTCTGGTCGGAACAGTCAACGGACGGCTTCGTCTTGGGGCTGTGGCTCTTCACGGCCGCGGGCTTTCCCTCGGAACCCGAGCCGTCGGCATGGCCGGGTCCGGAGCAGGCGGTGAGAGCGGCGAGCAGCAGGCCGGCGGCGGTCGCGGGCAGGGTGGTGCGGGTGCGCATATCTGGTCCCCCCAGGTTGGTGTAGCGCGATCCTGGCAGCGTAGAGGCAGCCACCGACGCCCCGGCGCCCATCAACTCATTTGGTTCGGAGCATGCCATCCTGCCCCGCGATGTCGGACCCGGCTGGAAGACTGGCCGGGTTGCCGACAACCGCCAGGAGGACCCGTGTACGACGAACCATGCGAAGACTGCAACCGCCACCTCTGCCGGGACTGCGGCAGCCACTACTGCTGCGAACCCTGCCCCTGCGAGCGGTCCCACAACTGCGCCTGCGAGTGCCGCTCCCACGACCAGTACATGACCTACGCCGACTAAGGAGCATCGCCGTGAACGTCACCAGGAACCCTGACGGAAGCCACAACCCGCCCTACGATGAGAACTGGCCGCCGCACCTTGAGGTCCAGTGGGCGGCCGGCGTTACCGCCTGCGAGACCGGGCTGCGCATCCACGTTATCGACCTGGAGGACGACCGGTACGCCGTGCATGTCGGAGGCAGCGGACTGGCCCCGATGGACCGTGCCAGCGTGTACGCCTTCCTGGACGGCGTGCAAGCTGGCGCGAGGGAAGCCCGAAGGGCGTCCTCTGCTGAAACGTTGACCGCATGAGCGAGCGCCCTGCCCAGCCCGGTGAGCTGTGTACCTGCGGCCGGCAGGCCGTCACCGTGTACAGCACTGAGCAGTTCGGGGACGTCGGGCACTGCGGCATCGACGGCGCGGCCAGGACGCCGGTCCTGCCGTGCCCGTGGTGCGGGACCAGCGAGCCGCACAAGGAATCCTGGGGAGACCCGGCCCGCTGCCCCGACTACCAGCTGCGCGCGCCCGCAGACCAGGCCGAGGGAACGCTGCCGTAGATCCGGGTGATGCCGTGGTCGTGCCCCTCAGCGGGCATCTCCGTGAAGCGCCCCCAGGACCCGCCCGCCGGCGGCGAGGGGAAGTGCTGGGTGGCCCCGGGTTCACGGCCCGGGGCCTTTTCGCGTCCAGGGAACAACCAGCCGGAACAGCGGGACCCTGACGGCATGCCCCAGCACAGTGATGCGGAGGAGCAACTCCGTACCCAAGTCAGGTCCGCCCTCATCCACGCCGGGATCAGCCAGGCCGAAGCCGCCCGTCGTCTCGGTCTGTCGCACAAGCACGTCAACCAGATGGTCACGGGGCGGGCGCCGCTTCCTCTGGCATGGGCTGAGCGGCTCCTGGCTCTGACTGGGATGCGGATTGTGATCGGACTTCAGCACGTCGGGCCGGGGGCCTAATCCCCCCGCCCCTAACCCCATTCGCGCATTGCAATGCCATGCTTAGCGCGGTACAGTGGAACCCTTCAACTCCCCACACTCCACACCGAGGGAACAGTCGCGCCCGCACGCGGCAGGCTGGACCACCACCACGCAAACCCCCTGGGAGCCACCCATGGCCACGGTGACCGAACTCCGAGCAGCCGTCCTCCGCGTCGCGGACATCATCGAAACCCGCACCAAGCAGCTCGGCATCTACAACGACGGCGCCCCGATCACCGACCAGGTCCTCGCCTACGCCATGCTCCCCCTCGACCCGGCCACCGCCTTCGACTGGAACCAGTGGGCGACCGCCTTCCGACAGACCCGCATAGATGGCACTCGGGCAGCCGTGAAAGCGCTACACGACGACCTGCGGAACCTGCTCGTGAAGGAACTCGGTGACGACTTCATCGGCGCCATGGGCGGCGGGACGCGCTACACACCCCAGCAGATCCGGGAAGTCGCCGGGCTCCTGCCCGCGGCCTGAGCTGCAGCCCGCAGCCTGAGCCCCGCCCCAAGCCAGCACACCCCAGGAGACGCCATGCAGAACACCCGCCAGCCCCTCGACCTCGACGACATCGACTACTGCGCCGCCTACCTAACCAACTACAGGGCGATGCCGTCCGAAGCCCATCACCTGGCCGCCGTGACCGTCCCGGCCCTGACCCGCGAGATCCGACACCTCCGCGCCGAACTCGCCGCCGAGGAGCGACGGCACGGCGAGACCATCGACGACCGTGACCACTTCCACGACATGGCCGACAAGCTCGCCTACGCCGTCGCCCCCGAGGAAGTCATCGGCGAGCACTCGTCGATGAACTGCCCGTGGGAGAACGCCCTCGACCTGATCACCCCGATGGCCGAGGTGGACAAGCTCCGCCAGAAGGTCGCCGCCTTCACCACCCTCGCCGAACGCTGGCAGCAGATGGCCGACCACGGCGACACCACCATCGGCAGCTTCGACGGCCCGGCCGCCGCCACGTTGGACGCCGAGGTCGGGGAGCGGGGCCGCACCTACCGCAAGGCCGCCTCAGACATCCGCGACGTCCTCCGCACCGGCCACGTCCCGCACGACCTGATGACCGACGGGGAGTTGGAGCAGCACGGCGCACCCGAGGAGACCCAGCGGTGAGCCCCCTCGACCGGCTCCTCCAGGAGGCCATCCCGACCCGCCCCACCCCCGCACCCAAGCCGGCCCACGAACCCTGGACCGCCGACGAACAGCAGCAGTACCTCGCCGACCTCGCCGCCGCCCTCGACGGCTGGCACTGGCAAGACGACACGTCCCTCTCGAAGCGCCGCCGCGAACAACGCCGACGCCGCCGGCAGAACGCCGCCTGACCACTGCACCGCACGCCATGGCACCCGCCCCGCCTGACCCGAAGGAGCATCCGATGAGCTACCCCACCCTCTTCACCACCCCCGGCGTGAAGGCCTTCGCCGAGGAGATCGACACCGAACGCCAGCGGCAGCTCGCCAAGTGGGGCGAGCAGCACCACCCCGACGGCACCGGCGGCCGGTTCTACCAGGAGCGCGCTGTCGCCGCCCGCCGCAACTGCCAGATCGCCGCAGACAGCCCGGACATGGGCGCTCAGTGGGACCTGATCCTCCTGGAGGAAGTCTACGAGGCGCTCGCCGAAGCCGACCCGGCCGCCCTGCGCACCGAGCTGATCCAGATCGCCGCGGTGTGCGCCGCCTGGGTCCACGACCTCGACAGCCGCGCCTGAGCCCCGCCACCGCCACCAAGGAGCCACACCATGACCAGCAAGCCCGACCCCATCGCCTACGGACCCACCGGCTACCGCTGCGGCTGCGGCAAGCCCGCCCACAGCAACCTCGTCCCCTGCCAGCCCGACGAGGACCAGCTCTGCACCAGCGAGTTCCCCGGCGACGACACCTTCGTCGGCCAGCTCTGCGAGCGCGAGCACGGCCACGGCGGCGACCACCAGGCCACCGCCGAGATCTCCGGGACCCGTCACCGCCGTCAGCTCACCTGGCCCGCCGCCGCGCAGCCCTCCGTCTGAGCCCTGCCCCACCCCACCCAGCACCCCAGGAGTCGCCATGCAGAACACCAGCCAGCCCCTCGATCTCGACGAGATCGCCGCCCGCGCCGACGAACACCGTGCCGCCCTGTCGGGTTGGCTCAACTGCTACTCGCCACTGCCTGAGCAGGAATCCCTGGAAGGAGCCGAGGGCGTGCTGAAGGAGGACGTGCCCGCGCTGCTCGCTGAAGTCCACCGCCTCCGCGCCGAGCTGGCGGATGCCGAGGTTGAGAAGGCGAAGCTGATCCGCTGGCACGGCGAGGACGAGACCGCGCTCACCAAGATGCGCGGCACGATCGAGCGGCTGCGCGGCGAGAAGCGGGATCTCGGCGAGCTGGCCGCACGTCGCGAGTCGGAACTGATTGCCCTTCGCGACGTGCTGGAGCAGATCCGGCACCTGCACAAGGACTCCCCGATGGGCCCCTGCCCCGTCTGCATCGACGCTGACGCGATCGCGGCCGGGGGTGACGGTCTCGTCCCGTACCCGTGCCCGACCGGCCGTCTCGCGGGCGCTCAGGACTGCGACCCGCCGCACGTCCACGCCGCCCGTTCCGCTCCCGCCGCCGGTTGAGCCACCCCACACGACAGACCGCCCCGAGAGGAGCAGCACGTGAAGCCTCCCGTCCCATACTTCGGTGGCAAGCAGACGATCGCGCCGTGGATCGTCAGCCTGCTGCCCGCCCACGAGCACTACGTCGAACCGTTCTGCGGCGGACTGTCCGTCCTGCTGGCCAAACCGGCAAGCAAGATCGAAACCGTTAACGACCTCGACGGTCAGCTCATGACGTTCTGGCGCGTCCTTCGTGACCAGCCGGCCGACCTGATCCGCGCCTGCGCACTCACCCCGCACAGCCGAGCCGAACTTCTCGCCGCCCGCGAAGACGCCGACACCGACCTGGAAACCGCCCGCCGCGTCTGGGTACGCCTCACCCAGTCCCAGGGCGGCGCCCTCCGCAAGGCCGGATGGCGGTTCTACATCAACCCCGACGGCACCAACATCAGCATGCCGGGCAACCTCACCGCCTACGTCGACCGCATGGCCATCGTCGCCGAGCGCCTGCACCGCGTGTCGCTGGAGTCGATGCCCGCCCTGGACCTGATCGCCAAGTACGGGGCACAGCCGAAGGCCCTGCTGTACGTCGACCCGCCATATCTCGGCGAGGCGCGGTCCAACGGCAGTCGCTACCGCCACGAGATGAAGCACCCGGACGAACACCGGGAGCTGGCGGCCGCTCTCGCCGGCTGCAAGGCCGCGGTCGTCCTGTCCGGCTACGACAGCCCGCTGTACGACGAGCTGTACCAGGGCTGGCACCGGTACACGCAGGCCGCGATGACCGGCAACGCCAAGGGCGACAAGGGGCGCACCGAAGTCCTGTGGTCGAACCGTCGGCTCGGCAGCCAGCTCGACCTCCTCAGTCTCGACACCACCACCGCCTGACCCCCGTCCCACCCCACCCAGCCCCCCAGGAGTCGCCATGCAGAACACCAGCCAGCTCGACGAACGCCGCGCCAAGGCCGCTGAAGCAGCAGCCCGGAACGTGCCACAGAACCCGAACCCGCTCTGCCGCGACTTCCAGGAGCAGCCGGAGCCTGCCGAGTTCTGGTGCGCCAACTGCCACTGGAACCGACCCATGCACGACGACGAGATCGCCCGCGAGGCCATCGCTGAAGCCCTCGACCGGCTGCCCGCAGGCGCTCGTTCCGCTCCCGCCGCCGGTTGAGCCGGCACCCCACACGACAGACCCAGGAAGGGACCCGGCATGACCGCCGCTCACGACGACGAGACCGTCGCCCGCATGTACGACGCCATCGATCACGCCCTCTGGCAGGACCTCGCCGACGCCCTCAACCGGCTCACCGAGTGGGGTGCGGACCCGCTGCTCGCCCTCGCGGACAAACTCGGCGTGAACAGCATCACCGTCCTGGACCCCGCCGAGCGGCACCACGCGTACCGGCTGCGCTACCGGCCGCCGTTCGGCGAGGAGCGGGACGCGGACGGCGGGCCGGGCTGGATCGTCGAACGCCGGCCCGAAGCCGACGCCTCCGCATGACCCGCACGACGACGGCCGCCCGGGGCGTATCCGGGCGGCCGTCAGCCCCGAACCCTACCCACCACGGAGTGAACCGATGAACCAGCCCGCCCCCGAGCTGTGGCAGCACCTCGTGCAGTGGCAGCCCGCCACCGCCGCCGCGCTCGCCCAGCACATCCGCGCCCTGCCCGACGACTGGCCGCTCCGCGTCTTCGGCGTCGGACGCCCGGACGCCGCGCTCACCCTGTCGCCCGGCGCTATCGGGGAGCAGTTCCCCGACCGGACCCCGGAGATCGCCCCCTACGACGAGATCGCACCGCTGGACGACTGCCCGGCCTGCACGGAGGTGGAGGGCACCTGCCGTTTTCACGAGGGCTACGCCGCCGGGCATCACGAGCAGGTGCAGGCGCAGCTCGACGCGGTGCGGGTGAACCCGACCATGGGGCTGCGGGAGTTCATGCGGTGGCAGGCGGACGTGGAGGAGGCGGAGGACCGGGGCGAGGAGCCGCCCGTGATGCCTGCCGCCGAGCCCGCGGCGCTGCCGCCCGTAGACCGGGCCGCCCTCCGAGACCGCATCGCCGAGGCCGTGGCGCGGCTGCACGAGACGGGTGGCGTGTACGCCATCGAAGCTGGCGAGCCCGAGCGGATCGCCGACGCGGTGCTGGCCGTGCTGCCCGAGCAGGCCGACAGGGCCGCCGTGGAGCGAGTCCGCGCGGTGCTGGAGACGGAGGCCGTCGTGGGCCGAAGCGCCCTTGAGTACCGAGGACTGATCGTCTCGGCCCTCCTGGCCGCCGAGGCGCAGCCCACACCGGACACCGAGGGGCGGCGCAAGTGGTGCAAGTGCCGCTCCTGCTGGGGCTGGTTCGTCGAAGAGCACCCCGGCGAAGACCTGGACGAACTCGGCAAGGACCTGGGCTGGTGGTCCGGACTCCCCGAGCACCGAGACGCGCCCGCTGGCGTGTCCGAGCGCAAGACGGACACCCCGCCGTCTGCCTGACGGTCTGCCTGTCGTGTGGGTCGCGGTCTACGCCGCGACCCTGCGGGGGCCAGGAAGCCGCCTCAGCGCCCGTCTGCGGCCCGAAAGCCCCCGCGCGCGGGTCTCGCGACACCGAACCCACCCCCAGAGCCTCACAGAGGCGTACAGCGCCTCCGCTGCCTCAATCCCGAATGGAGAACCGATGACCACCCAGACCACCACCGAGCCCCTCACCAACCCTGAGACCGAAGCCACCCACTACGGCATCCCCGTCTGCCACATCGGCGACGACGGCGACATGCTCGCCCTCGGCCACCCCGGCACCCGCCGCGCACTCGCCGCCTTCAACCGACACGCCCGCGTCTTCTGCCACCTCGCCAACCTGGCCGACGACCAGGCGAGCACGGTCGGCGAGTGGGAGGACGCCATCACCGAGCACTGGGTGATCTTCCGTCGCCCGGACCCGGAGCTCGGCGACGACCCGGACTGCACCTGGTACTTCGACCGCAGCAGCGAGGGCGCACCCGGCGCCGTACCCGTCACGCTCCTCGACGTCTGCTGATCCACCCCGGGCCGCCGCATGGGCGCGGCGGCCCAGCCGTAGCCCGCCGTCCCCGCCCCGCCCCGCCCGACACACCACCAGGAGCAACACGTGAGCGAACAGTCCTGCCCCTTCTGCGAGATCAACCTCGGCCGCGCGCCCGCCACGTTCGTGCACGAGTGGTCCGACACCATCGCGATCGTCCCACTGAACCCCGTGGTCGACGGGCACACCCTCGTGATCCCTAAGCGGCACGTCCCCGACTTCGCGAGCGACCCGGCCGTCTCTGCGGACACGATGCGGCGCGCGGCCCAGCTCATGCAGTGGACGGACCGACCCATGAACCTGATCACCTCGCGCGGCCGGGAAGCGACTCAAAGCGTGTTCCACCTGCACCTGCACCTCGTGCCCCGCGCCGAGAACGACGGACTCGCACTGCCCTGGTACAGCGGCAAGCGTCGGACGCAGATCGACATCACGCCCGATCCGCCGCACGTCGCCGCCGCGATCCGAGACATCCGCCGCCACGCCTGACCGCCCAGCCGTAGCCGCCCCCTGCCCGGCCGTCACCGGACAGGACCCCAACCACACCGGAGCAGAACATGACCGACCCGACCGTCACCGACCTCCGCCGCGAGCTGGAGAAGGCCCGACTCGCCCTGATCGACGCGCAGTCACACCTCGCCGCCCACGCCCAGGCCAACGCCGCCCTCCACTGCGCCACCGAGGTGTTCTACTCCCCGCTCCACGCCAAGGTCACCGCAGCCATCGCCGGGATCGAGCACGCCCTCGCCCGCACCGACCGGCAGCTGCCCACCCTCAACAGCCAGGCCAGCGACGGCGTGTGGGCTGCGATCCTCACCGACCTCGACCGCTGCCAGCACGGCCGCCACCAAGGCGATGCCTGCGGCCCCGCCGACGCCTGCACCGGCACCTCAGCCGGGAACCCGCACCTGCGGCCCGGCCAGGTCATCGGCTACGGCCTGCGCGGCGACCACATCGTCATGCCCGACCGCGACCACAAGCACGACCCCGCCGCCTGGCGCACCCGAGCCGACGGCGACGAGCAGCGATGACATACCGCGACACCGCGCGCCAAGCCGCCAAGGAACAGCCATGACCGGGCCATCGTCCACGCCCCGCGGCGAGCACGCGCCCCGGCCGGGCGTCACCTGGCAGACCACCATCGTCCGCACCGAGACCGTCATCGACCACGACGCACCCGACCCCGCACCGCCGAACCGGGCCACCCGCCGCGCCATCGCCCGAGCAGCACGGAGGAAGAAGTGACAGACCGTATCGACCAGCTCGGCGACCGCGCCCGCTGGTTCCTGGAGAACTTCGACGAGATCGACCTCGCCGACATCTGCGCCAGCCACGAGGCAGCCCAGCAACGCGCTGAGACCGCCCTCCGCGAAGTACTCGCCACCCTCTACCCGATCACCCGGGCCAACGACCCGACACCCCTCGGCTACCAGGCCATCCACCCCATCCGGCCCTGCGACTACCGCCGGTGGACCGCCACCCTCGGCACGAACCGGGAGCAGCCGTGACCCGCCCGCCGATCCGCTGGCAGCCCGACGACGGCAGCGCCGCCATCCTCCGCGCCTACGCCCGCCAAGGCCAACGCCCCGGCTCGGTTCTCCGCCGCGCCCTGCTCGTCCTCGCCCGCGCCGACGAGGAGACGTCGGAGTGAGGCGCTGGGTGTCGCGGCGGGAGATAGTCCGGCGCCTGGAGGCCGTGGAAGCACAGCTCGCGCGGGCGACGCCGGCGCCACTTGCTGGGCAGCAGACTATCAACGTCGGCCACATCAGGCACCACGCCTACGAGGGTCCCGGAGTGTGCCGTGCGGACTTGTTTGGGCAGACCTGCGGGGCGCACCGGGACGAGCACCAACTCGTCGGTGACGAGGGGCCGTGAGGTGTGCTGGTGGCCGGTGCCGAGGCCCCTGGTGTGGGGCGGGAGGGCACCGGCCGCAGCCTGGCAGCGGAGCGGAACGGTGCACTGAGCCTGCGTCCGGCCCCTGGTGCCGCGCTGCGATCCCCGAAAGGGCCGGCACCAGAAACCGGAAGCACGCTCAGCCTTCCGTTCCCTGGCCCCAAGGCTGATACCGGCCGGTAATCAGAACGATGCCGACCAGTACCCGCAAGGGGCTGTATCCACGTGATCACTAGCGATGACACTTGCAGGCCAGCGACCCCGCGTCACAGAGCATGCAACACGCACCCACCACGTATCTACGGTGAATCCTTTACAGCAAAACTGCATGACACTAATTACACTGACTTTCCGTCAACAAGAGGATCCGGGGGATAGCGCACCAGTGAACAAGCAAGCACTGACGAAGCTGCTCCGAGACAGGCGCGCACTGATAGCCCCCGAAACCCACGGCCTTCCCCGCCCCACCGGGCCAGGCCGCCGTGCTCCCGGCTTGTCCCAAGCCCAAGTCGACGAAGTCCTCGGCTACTCCGAGCGCACCTACCAACGTCTCGAGTCCGGCAACTACCCCTCCCCGCCGGTCGAGCTGCTCCGTGACGTCGCACGCCTCTACGGCATGAACGAGCAGGAATGGTCCACCTTCTGCCAGCTCGCCCGCGGTGAGAACCCGCCCTACCCGCTGTATGACACCAGTGGTGACGCCGTACCCTCCGCCTGGGCCGACGCCGTGACGGGATGCATGCACCCCGCCTACGTCACCGACGCCTCCTGGAACCTGCTGGCCTGCAACAAAGCGTTCCACGAACTGTTCGACAGCGGCCAAGCCCCGGCGAACACAATGAGGTGGATGCTGCTGGACGGTCGTGACCAGCTCACCGACTGGGCGACCGCCTGGGCGCCGTTCGTCATGCCTCAGCTGCAGAACGCGGTGGCCTCACGCCCCGGCGACAAAGTCGTGCGGCAGATCGAGGCCGAAGTCCTCGCCGACCCTGTATCCCGGCCCCTGTACGAGGTCCGCGGGACGTCCATCCACCCCGACGGGGACGAACGCCCGATCCGGCACGCTGTACTGGGGCCGGGCTGGGTGACGATGTGTGTGGCGCAGCCCCTTACGGCGCCGGGGTCCCGGTTCATGATCCTCATTTTTCGGCCAGGGCCCCGCAGGGCGACCCAGCGTCCACCCATGCTCCAGGCGAAGTGACGAGTCTCTACGCCTGATTTTGCCCGCCTTTGACGGGCGGTGCGGGACCATGACCGCGGCGGCAGGGGAATCAAACCAGCCAACTTTGCCGTAGCTTGACCCCAATCAGGTCACGCGTGTCCAAGGGGGGACCCATGCCCGCATACATCGCCCGACCCACCACCGTCCTCGCCCCGCACAAGGTGACGACCGCGGAGATAGCCGACGACATCCGCACCCATCACCCAAATCACCCCCGCCTCGCCGCGATCCTCCGCGTCATCGGCAACAGCGGCGTGCAGTCCCGCTACTTCACCCAGCCCCTGAACTCACCCACCATCAACGGAACCGCCGACATCGGCCAACGCGCCACCCGCGCCTTCACCGACGGCCTCACCATGGCCGAGACCGCGGCCCGCACCACCCTCCAGCGCCACGGCCTCACCCCGGCCGACATCACCGGCCTCGTCACCACCCACGCCACCGGCTGGAGCGTGCCGAATCTGGACATCCACCTGACCGCACGGCTCGGCCTCAAACCGACCATCCGCAGAACCGCCCTGACCACCACAGCCTGCGCCGGCGGCGCCACCGCCCTCATCCGCGCCGTCGAGCAGGCCCTCCTCTACCCAGGATCCCGGATCCTCGTCGTCGCCGCCGAAGTGCTGAGCACGTCCTACAACCACGCGGACACCGCCATTGAGCACATGATTTACAAGACCCTGTTCGGGGACAGCGGCGCCGCGACCATCGTCTCCAGCGAACCGATCGGACCCGGCCTGGCCGTCACTGCTGGCGGGCTCTGCGAGTACGCCCTCCCGGACAGCCTGCACTTCTACGCCGGCCGTATCGACAGCAGCGGCCTGCACTTCGACAGCACGAAAGACGCGACCGGCGGCGCCCGGCACGTCATGCCCGCCATCCTCGGCTGGCTGAACGACCGCCCCGTCACGGTGCCCGTCATCCACCCCGGATCCCGGCCCATCATCCTCGACACCGCCAAAGCCCTCGGCCTCACCGAGGACGACGCCCGCCACTCCCTCGACACCCTCAGCGAAGAGGGCAACCTCGGCGGTGTCTCGGTTCTCCGCGTGCTCGAGCGCACCCACAGCGATCCACCCGCGGACGGCACCCACGCCCTGATGGTCGCCTACGGGCCAGGCTTCAGCGTCAGCGCCCTCCACGGCACGTGGACGTCGTGAGGGAGCATTGTCAGTCCCCCGTGGCACACTCGATACAGGAGCTGAACCGTCCACGGTTGGCGGTGTAGGCGCCTTCCGTCCGGTGTGGGTGGCCCCGGCCACTCGCCGATCGGCACCGGGCCTCACAGCGCCGCCCCGTCTCGCAGTCCCCCGTCGAGACGGGGCGGTCGTGCGTCTACTCCCGCAAGCCCGACTCCGGGTTGCACACCTGGCACATCTCGACCGTGAACGTGTCGTCCTCGAGCGCCAGCATCACCTCGTGCCGCTCCAGGTATCCCTGCTCGCCCTTCCAGATGCCGCATCCGCCGCGGTGCAGGACTGTCCGCTTGTTCCGGGCCGGCTCGAGCTTCCACCGCTGCTCCGCCCACGCCCGGGCTGCGGTCCGCTTCTCCCGCTCGACTTCCGCCACGACGATGCGGATCTTCGCCCGGGTGCTGTTGAGCTGCCAGTCCAGCCACTCCTCGAGGGCACGGAGCTTGGCGAGACGCTCGGCGGGCGGCAGATCGGGCATGTGTTCGATCCTACGGGCATGAAAAAAGAGCCCGCCACCTGGGCCGAAGCCGCAGGTGACGGGCAATGTCCTCCCCGGGTGGTGCGGTAACGCTACGCCTCACCCCCGGTACGGCGGAAGGGCCTCGGCAACCCGCCGCCGAAGCGCAGCCGCACGCCGCCAGCTCCACCCCGACGGCGCCGCGGCCAGCGCAGGCACCAGCCGTGACGGGTCCAGCACCCACACCGGCCCCGCCCAGCCCTGCACCCGCGCCTCCAGCACACCCCCGGCGACCGGGGAGCCGTGCACGACGAGCACCGGCCACACCACACCCGCAGGCAACCCGAGCAGCCGGCCCACCGTGACCGCGTACCTGGCCGCCTTCTCCGCTTCCCCGTGCCGGTCCTCCGCATCGCAGTACACGCGCCCGGCCACCAGGTGAGTGGTCCAGGACCGGCGCCAGGCCTTCGTGTCCAGCACCACGACCGCGGTCCCACAGGGGCTGACGAGCACGTGGTCGACGTTGGCGCGGCCGTGGCCCGGTAATCGCCGGTCGTGCAGGATCCGCCAGCCCCGCCACCTGAGCCGCCACAGCAGGCGTGCGGTGGCCCGCTCAGCCTCCGCCGCCCGCGTCCAGCGGCCCGCCACAGCATCCGCCCGGACCGCCTCCGGGTTCATGCCCACCCACGCGGTGACACGCCGCCACACGCCCCGCCGGGCCCGCGCACGCATGGCACGGGCTTCCGCAGCCGCCGACCTCCCCGCCGCACTCACCGGGCCGCCTCCCGGAGCAGGTCGTTGAAGCCGTCCATGGTGGCAGTCAGAATGTCCGCGGCAACGCCCACCAGGATCACCGCGTCGCCCCGCTCCGCGGCCACCTCACGCCACTTCGCCACGAGCGCCCGTGCCTGCGCTACCTGCCGCTCAGCGGACTCCGCGCGCTGGCGCAGCATGCCCGGGTCGTCATCCTCCGGCCGGTAGCCAGGAGCGAGCATCCGCTCGTACTCCGGCTGGTACGCCAGGCAGTCCGAGCACGTCACCGTCGTACCGCCTGACAGAGCGCCCTGCCGGGTAGACCGCCCGCACAGACCGAGCCCGGTCGCCCAAGCCTCGAACTGCGGTAGCCACTTGTAGACGGACAGGTGCACCAGGTCCGGCTCACTCGGCAGGTCCAGCCGGGCCACCGGCACCAGGTAGCGGCGGGACTTGTCCAGCCTGGTCGCGTCGGTCGCTGCGGTAGGTGTGCAGTCGCACTGACCAGAGAACACTGCGGTGCAGGTGATCTCATGGCCGGTGGTCTGCTCGTAGTCGTCGGTCATGCTGCCTTCCTTGTCGTGGGTCGGGGTCGGGCGTGGGTACGGCGGGCGGTGCGCTGCCGGTGACGGCGGGCACGCCGCCAACCGGCATCCACGCCCGTGGCGAGAGCGACGGCGATGACCGTGCAGACGATGACCGCGCCCGGCGAAAGAACACGGGCGCCGATCAGGGCCAGCCATCCCCAGGCAGTACCAACGGCTATGACGCCGACGAGGAGGATCTGGGCGAGGAGCGGGGGTATGCGTGGCATGAGCCCTCCCGGGCGTAGATCGGTGTCACCCGCCAGTGGCGGTGCCTAAGATGTCCGTTTCACGCGCGGTGGGTCAGTCCCCGTACTGGTTTCTGATCGCAGCAAGCACGGACACAGCCGCCTGACGCTTCGCCGGAATGTTCATCCAACGCCTGGCCAGCTCAGACACACGACGCACCGCGTCCTGCGCCTCCCCGCCCCCAGACTCCGCGGCCCGCTGCTTCCACGACCACGCCTCTTTACGGGCGTTGTTGTACTTCCTGCGCAGCTCAGTCACCAGCGCGTTCTCCAACGCCTCAGCCTCACGAGCCTCCTGCGTGCGCTTGGTCGCCAGATAGCGGATGCCCTCGCGCAGCCGATTGCCCTCGATGTCGTTGAGGCCGCCCTTCCGCTCGGCACGCGCCACCAGAATCAGCAGCTGCTCGACTGACGGCGGCCCGTATATGTGGTGGCCGTCGCCGATGGCGATCAGCCCCAGGCGTGCTCCGACCGCGACGGCCTGCGTCCGGTCGCTGGCGTGAAGAATCTGCATGATCTTCGCCATCTGCGACTTGACCGTGTTCTCCGTCTTGTGCAGCTCAACGCCGATGCGCTTGTTGGAGAAGCCGTTCGCGGCGAGCTGGAGCACCTCCCGGAGCTGGTTGCTGAGGATCCGGTCGCAAGACGGGTCGGGCCCGCCGTGCGCAGACGACGGGCCCACCTGCACTGGGGCAGTCACCGGTACCTCCGCTGCATCTCCAGCGAGTGGTTGATGACCGCCTCGTGCAGTCGGCTGTTGTACCGGGCGTCCGCCAGGGCGTGATGCTCACCGCCGTCCTGCACCGGAAGCTCCGGCCGCTCAGGGTGACTGGCTTCCACGATGAGCGCCTCCAGCTCCGTGAACCAGCGGGGGATCTGGTCGGGCATCACCGACCAGTCGTTGTCCCACAGGGAGTGCAGCCGGCAGATGTCCTGCCCGCCGTACCAGGCGAACAGCCGGGTCTCGTCGGCGTCCGTGTCCGCGAAGTACCGGGCCACACCGGCACGGATGTCCGCGATCGACTGCACGGCCGGATCATCGCAGTTCAGGATGCTGCCCGGCTCGTCGTAGCCGAACACGATCCTCGGCAGATACGGCCACACGTTCTCGACCATCCACGGCACTGCAAGCAGCGCGGCCACGTCCATGTCGGCGTTGACGGCGTAGTAGTCGACGCCCTGGTCGTCGGTGAGACCGATGGACACGAGGCCTCGGGTGCTGGGGTCGGCGGGGAGGAACTCGCAGTCCAGGTAGACGAAGCGGGTTGTCTTCATACGGTGGTGCTCTCCTTCTTGCGTCGGGTGTTCGGGAGTCGGCCGCCCAGCCCACGCCGGGATGGCACGGGAACGGCCTGAGCGGGCTCGACTGGGGCACTGCCGGTGTCGTGGTGCCAGATCTCCACCCACACCCCCGACAGCCGCCAGAACGCGGCCACACGGCCCGGCTGGGTCAGGTCCAGCTGCGGCAACTGACGGTCCGTGGACGGGGCGATCCGCTCGGACAGGAAGTACGCCTGCCGGTTCATGAACGCCCTGAGCGCAGAAACCGGGTCCGGGCCTCGCAGCTGAGCCGACACGGTCAGCCGGCCGTCACCACCGCGGGTGACCCTCCAGTTCCCCAGTGAGTCGCGGCGACTGGACTTGCTGGCACGCCAGTGCTTGAGCGTCGCGTACTTCGCGGCGAGGGCGTCGGGATGCAGGGCGGCGTTGCTCATCGGACCTTCCGGTGGGTGAGAGCGGTCAGGGTGTGGTGGAGGAAGCGCGGGGCCAGCTCGGCGAACGGCAAGCGGCCACAACAGGAACGCGGTCACCGCTGGTCCTTTCGGACGGGTATGGGGCCGCCCCACCCCGCTGGGGGCACGGGGTGAGGCGGCAGGGGCCGCGCCAGGGGGTGCGCGGCCGGACGGTCCCCCAAGGGGGGCAGGGGACCGCAGTCAGGAAGTCAGTCCTGGAAGCAGGCGAACTCGTCCGTGACGTCCCTGCCGTCCGCGTCGAGGACGGCGATGCTCCACGCCTCGCCCCGGTCGGCGAGGCTGGCAACGACACGGCCGATCGTCTCCACCTGCCGGGCTCGCAAGCCGACTCGGTTCTTCCGCCCGTCCGCGCGCTCGTAGGTGAGGGTGTACGTCGGGGCCAGGCGGACCATCTTCTTGCCGCGGTGGATCTCGGACACGATCCGCCCCTCCGCTTCGGCTTCCTGGACGGCGGAGTCGATGTTCAGCTGTGCGAGGCCCATGCCCCAGCCGAGCGCGGTGACGGCGGTCCAGTCGTAGCTGGTGTCCGTGAGTCGCTTGACGATGTCGTGGACGGTGGCGGCGCGCTGCGGCGCGAGGCCCTCCTTCACCTCGTAGGCGGCCGGGTTGTATCCGACGCCGGTGCTGGCGGCGTGTCGGGGGGCGTCCTCGGTGAGCAGTTGGGCCTTGATGCCGGGGATCTGGTGGCCGTAGTCGACGGTGCGGATGCCGCCGGGGACGGTGTAGCCGTTGGGGTCGAGGAGGCGGAGTTCGAACATGGGAGTCCCCCTGAAGCGAGGTGGTGGGGCTTGATGGCTCCACCGTACCGCTGTATGCATGGCATTGCAATGCATGAGACGGGCTGGGTACGACACAGGGGCCCAACCCGAAGGCCAGACCCCTTGCCGAACTCCCGCCGCTCAGAAAGGCGGAGCGTCGTCCCACCCGCTCTGGCCCCCACCGGAACCCCAGCCGCCCTGCTGGCCGCCACCCTGCGCCCCGGACGCCCACGGGTCATCCGCCGGCGCCGACGCCCCCTGCTGCACGGCCTGACGCGCATCCTGACGGCCCTGACCCGAACCGCCGCTAGCCTTCGTCACCTTCGCTGTCGCGTACTTGAGGCTGGGAGCGACATCGTCGACCTCCAACTCGAAAACGGTCCGGCGCACGCCTTCCTTGTCCTCATAGGACCTCTGCGTCAGCCGGCCCACCACGATGACCCGCATCCCCTTCTGCAAGGACTCCGCGACTTGCTCTGCCTGCTGCCGCCACACCGTGCACGGCAGGAATAGGGCCTTGTCCCTGTCGTCTTCCCAAGCGTTCGCGTCCCGGTTGAACTTCCTCGGCGTTGAAGCCACACGGAACTTCGCTACTGCGGCGCCGTTCGGGGTGAATCTGAGTTCCACTTCATCGACCAGGTTCCCGATCAAAGTCAGGACGCTCTCTCCAGCCATCAGGCTGCTTCCTCCATCTCGTTCTGGGTCAGCGACTTCATGCCGCTCTTGTCCGTCAACCGCAGGTACGCCAGACGCACCGACTCCCGGTTGATGCCGATCCGCTTCGCCACCTGCCGCAGCGTCAATCCGGACCCGTACAACGCGAGGATCTGCGTGCCGGCCATCTCGATGACGTCCTCGACCGTCAGCCCTGAGCCGGACTGCTGCCGAATTCGGGTCTCCTCCGCCCAGCAACGCTCCACCGCCACCTGGGGGCCCTTCGCCGAAAGGGCCGGGAAGGCCTTCTCGCGCTGCTGCAGCACGGTCAGGGAGGCGCTCACGATGCTCTGCGACGTCCCCAGCACGACCGCTATCTCCGTGTGTGAGCGGCCCATCCTCTCTAGCGTCCGCAGCGACTCCTTCGAGTTGGCCAGGAGCTTCTCGATGGCTGACGGCGCGTGAGTGCGGATGCCGTCCTCGACCGGGGCCGGCACGAGGATCCGGAAGGCTCCGTACAGCGCGCGCGGTGTGGAGCTGAAGTGCTCAGCAACCGTCTCCACGCTCGCCCGATGCTTGACCAGGCGGATCAGCAGTTCAGCACCGCACTGGACGGCAAGCTTGCGGGCATCGGCGTTGTCGGCCCTGCGGGCCGCCCACCGATTGGTGACAGGGGCGAGCAGCTGTTGCCGCTCCTCACCGGTCAGACCGCCGCAGATCGCGTCCCACTCGTTGATGCGGTAGGCCTCGTTCAGGCAGAACTCCTTGGCCGGGCAACCGGCACAGATCTGCTTGGCCTGCTGGATTCGAGCCGGTGGCGTGTCCTTCTCGGGCCAGAACAGTTCGGGGTCAGCGTTTCGGCAGGCAGCCTGAGCTTTCCAGTTCCGGGGCGTGGCAGCAGTCGCGGCGAGGCGGGCAGTGGTGGTCATCGGGTGGCTCCGGGAAGGTCCGTGGGCGGGTTCAGGAGGGCCAGGTGAGCGGGGTCTATCTGGTCGAGGTCGGTGATCCACAGAACGAGCTGGGAGCCCTTGACCGGCTGACCTATCCGCGGGTCCGGGCCGATCAGACGGGTGGAGTCGTCGTCCGGGAGCACACCGGCATCCACCAGGCCATCGACAGCAGCCTTGGCGGACGGCGCCCAGTTACCGGGGTCACGCCGCTTGACAGCCGTGTCGGGGTGGACGACGAAGTACACGTGAGCGCGCTGGAGGGCCGGGATGCTGCTGTGCCGGGCCATGGTCCATGCGGCATTGCGGATGATCTTCACCATCTCGGCCTTGCGCCTGAAGTGCAGGGTCTGGTTGGCGTTGATGAGCTTGGTCTTGGGTGGGAGAGCGAGACGCCAGGAGGCGGGCCGGGTGATGCCGCCGTGCTGGGTCTCGGGTGCGGTCGCGGTCACTGGGTCACCTCCGGGCGAGGTTCGGGCAGTCCGAGGCGTTGGGCGAGGCTGATGCGGGCGTCACGGTCGACGGCCGGGTCGTGGATGTAGGCGACCGCGAGGGCGATGCGGCTGCGGAGGACGGCGAGGTCGTTCTCGGCGGTGGCAAGGAGGCTGGCGTGTCGGCAGCAGATCTGGCCGACGAGCGTGTCGACGTATGCCTGGTCGGTGTCAAACATCGGCAGCCACCCGCTTCGGGTACTCGCGGACGCGGAGGTGGGCGGGCCAGTAGCCGGGGTCGCCGCCCTTGGTGTCCCCGTGCGTGGCCACGGTCTTCCCCGCCCAGGTGGTGTCGCGGGCCCAGACGGAGCCGAGCTGCTTCACGAACGGGGCGGCGCCGACCAGGCGGGCGTCCTCGATGAGGTCCGCGGCCCACTGCGGATCGAACGGCCGGGCGCCTGGCCCGCTCTCACCGCCGATGATCACCCAGTTCGGGAGGATGAGGTCTGGGCACGGTCCGCTACAGAAGCCGCCCGGGAAGTCGTGGGTGGGGCAGTAGGCGTGGCCGCGGTTGAAGCGGACCGGACCAATGAGGGGCTCGCAGGACAGGAACCGGATGGCGACCGGGGTCTGCATGAGGGCCTTGATACGGATGTCCGCCCACTTCTGGTTCTCCACGGAGACGCCGAGGTGCACGTTCGGCAGGGGCCAGGCGGCATCCCAGACCCGCTTCTCGGCGTCGTCCGGTGCTCCGGGGATCCGGTTGGGGTTGGCCTTGGAGACGGCCCACGCCATGGCGGAGCGGAAGTGGACGCCCGGGAGATGCCCGTTGCCGCAGGTGCAGCGGTCGCTGAGGACGGACCGCATGCGGGCGTGCCGCTTGGTGAGGATCTGGTAGGTGTGCTGCGGGGTGAGCGCCATGACGGCGAAGAAGCGGGCCAGGAAGTCGGTGGTGACGTCCTTGTGGAACAGGTCGCTCATTGAATTTACGAAGACGAGGCGGGGCTTCTTCCACGTGAAGGGCACGCTGAGGGTGTCCTCGTGCATGGTGAGAGCGAAGCCGGGCCCGGAGGTCTTGGGGTTGCCGTCGTTCTGGTACTTGGCCTGTCCCATGGCCTTGAGGCGCTTGGCCATGGTGAGGGCATAACACCGGTCGCACCCAGGGCTGATTCGGTCGCACCCCGTGGTGGGGTTGAGGGTCTCCCCTGTCCATTCGATGTTCGTCACGGCTGCGGGTGCTCCTTGGCGTGGTCGTTGTCGGCGCGGGCGGCGAGGCCGTCGGCTATTTCGTCGCGAGCCAGCGGCTGGGTGTCGGCGGCGGTCGTGCGAGGCGTATGGGTCGGCTGGTCGCCGAGGACCTGCGGGGTGGTCGGGAGTGCCAGGACGGTCTTGCTGACGGTGTTCGGCTCGTCGGGGAGGCGGCGCGCCCAGGTGGGGCCGGTGTGGATGCCGAGGTCTTCCAGCTCGTCTCGATTGAGCGGTGTGAGGTGGTCGAAGTCGGCGTGCAGCAGGCTGCAGGTGGCGGAGCGGACGCGGGCGGAAACTGCCATGCCGGGGTCGTCGATGCGGTAGGAGTGGACGGCGCCCATGCGGCAGGTCGCCTGCCAGCGCAGCGTGCGGGTGCGGGTGGTGTAGTGGAGGGTGCCGTCGGTGAGGGCGCGGGTGACGGTGCCGTCGTGGTGGTCGGTCCAGTCCTGGATGCGGTCGGTGGTGATGCCGGCGAGGAGTGCGGCGACGACTGCATATCCCTGGCCGTCGGTCATCCACTCCTGGGGCCGCTTGGGGAGCGGGGGCAGCGTGGTCTTCTTAGCGGCCGGCTTGCGGCCGGGGGTCTTCTTCGCCGGGGTGGTCTTGCGGGCCTGTGCGGTCTTCTTCGCGGTGCGGGTGGTGGCCATGGTCGGCCTCCGTCCTGGGGAGGGGCTTGGTGGTGCTCCGTCTGGTGTGGGGGTGGTGGAGGAGTGCGAGGGTGGTGATGCCGACGGCGATAGCGATGCCGTCAGGCCAGGTCACTTGGTCGCGGCCGCGGTGCGGTCGGCCCAGGCCAGCTCCGTCTCGGCGCCGGCGGTGACGTCCAGTTCGAGGCGGATCTCGATGACGTGGTCCATGTAGCCGACGGCGTACGGCAGGCTGGGGTGGTGGTCGGCGTACATGCCAGCGCGGATGACGAGTTCGTCGGTGGTGAGCGTCTTGGCGTCGTCGTAGGCGTCGGCGCGGCCGGCGGCGTGGGCGGGGTCTCCGGCGAATCCACCGCTGACGAGGTCGAAGGTCATGAGGCTCATGGCGGGGCCTTTCAGGCGGCGGGGGTCTGGACGGCGAGGACGTTGGCGGCGCGAAGGATGCGGTCGATGACCTCGTCGGTGGAGGGCGGGAAGGACTCGCCGATCGGGTTGGTGGCGGCCCAGTTGGAGACGTGCTCGATGTAGTCCGGGACGTACGTGCCGGGCTCGATCTCGGTCTCGCAGACACTGGAGTCGAGAACGTCACTGATTGCCTTGATGGCGGCCATGGCCTTCGCGCTGGACTCGATGAGCCGGAGGGAGGCCAGCTCGTCCGTGAAGAACTCCTTCGGGGCCGGGCAGCGTTCGGCGACCATGTAGGCGACGGCGCAGATGTCGAGCTTGTCCATGGGGCCGTGCTCGGCGAACTGCGCACCGGTGTGGAGTCCCTGGGTGCTGATGACGGTGGCCATCTTCTGGAGGATGAAGCGGGTGGCGTTCATGTGGGTCTCCCCTGATGGTTGAGCGCCCGGGCCGCGCAGTGCGGTGGTCATGCGGGGCCCGGGCGGGCTTGTGGTGGGTCAGTCGGCGAGGGGCCGGCCGTGGTCGTGGCCGCAGGTCGGGCACTGGAGGCGGCTGAGGTTGCAGTCCGGGTCCGGTCCGGCGGTGACGATGACGCCTTCGGCGCGGCTGTCGAAGATGGCGCCGCAGCCGCAGCCGTCGTTGAGGCAGTCGCAGACCGCGAGGTCCTTGGAGGCGGGGAGCGGGATGCCGGCGGCTATGGCCACGTACTTCATGGCGCGGTCGTAGTCCTCGCCGGTGGCGGCGTGGTCGGCGTCTTCCATGGCCTTGTCGATGACGGCCTGCATGGTGGGCGTGAGGGCCGTGTAGTCGGCTTCGGTGCGTGCGGAGGCATGCGTCATCACGGCCACGGGTGCTCCAGGGAGGCTGGGATGGGGTCAATCAGCCCTGGTGAGGGGGCTGTTGCCTTATCTGTGGTTCCACCGTACCGCGCAACGCATGGCATTGCAATGCATGAGCCGGGTTATGCTGTAACCGGGCACAGGAAAGGCCCCGCACACCCCTCACGGGGTGCCGGGGCCTGTGTCTGGTAGTCAGTTCTGGGAGTGCACCCAGTCGCGGTGGAGCTTCAGCAACTGGCTCCAGGGCGCCGCATTGGCTCGACCGAGCTTGGTCATCGGCACGTTGTGGTCGCGGCACAGGCGAACGAGGGTACTGACCGAGACGGGACGCCCTCGCTCGGCGAACATGTCAGCCGCGACCTTGAGTTTGATCTCGACGTCACTGGCGGCGATGTAGGGGCTCATGTAGCTGACGGCCATGGCGGCCTCCCGGGGTCGGCGGCCGCCATCGTTCGCAGCTCCGGTGGCGCCGAATACGGGTGGACCTTGGGACAGGTCCAGTTGTGGTGAAACCGTGTTCAGTTGATGGTGATGCTATGTACGACACGTCTCGGGCGCATCAGGTTGCACGGGTCTGACGAACATTTTGCCGAGCCACCGCACGAGCGTGCGCGATCTGCCCCAGCGACAGGGTCGTGGAGCTGCCGTCCTTGTCGACGCACTCGGCATTGGTACACAACACGGAGTGCATCTCCCGGACCCACATCAGGCCCCAGCAGCCGCACTTCGGGCAGGGCTCCCGGATGACCTGCTTGCGGACGGTCTCATGGTCGCCGGCCTTCAGGCAGTGCTCGAGGTACTGCCGGTACTCGATGACTGCGGCCCGAAGCTGGTCCACCTCAGGGGAGTGCTCGAGGCTGGCGTGCATCCACTCGTAGGCGTCCTGGACGCGCTCGGGGAGCGGGTCGGCGGCCGGGTTGGCCGCGCGGGTGTGGTCGGCGACCTCTTGGACGGAGGTGATGATGTGCTCAACCACGTCGGCGTTGAACGGAAGCGTCGGCGTTACAGCAGTGGCGCGGGGCTCGGAGCTGATGTAGGAGTGACCTGCAGCTCCCCTGATGGGGTGCTGGCGAAAGTACGTGGAGAGTTCGTTCAGTCTTGCTGCGGCGCTGTCGTCCCCGTGGGCCATGCGTCCCCCGTCCCTCAAGGTCGCCCCGGGGGCGCGGGACGTCCTACGCAGATGTGCAGGGGCGCGCGCCGGGGCGGATGTTGGCACTCCGGGTGAATCCGGACGCCTCATCATGGCACGCGCGCGGGGTTAGTTGAACTCTTAGCAAGAATTGATCAACACAGTGTTGCTGGCGGAGGATGAACGGCCCCACCGCAGATGACAAAAACCCCGGGCATATGCGACACGGTCGCCGTGGTCACACCAGCCGCGGGGCTTCCTTCAGCCCACCGAGCAGCACGTCCAACTCGCCGTGCTGGTCCTCGCCGATGATCCCGCTGACGACTGCACCCTTCAGGGTGTGCTGAGCAATCTGCATCGCGGTCACATACACAGCCGCCGTCTCGTCGTCGGTGAGAGTCCGGCCAGTCTGGTTGAAGATCTTCTCCACGTCGTCGGCGACGAGCCGTAGTGCGGCCTCCCGCTGCGCACGCTCACTGTCCGACAGGGCAGGCCCCGGGGTCGGGAGGCGGGTGGGCTCCATCGTCTTCCACCCCCTGGAAGGCTGGGATGCGCCACGTCCTGCACGCCGCGCGGTGATGGGGATTACGGCCGCGCCCTCACCCGCGTTCACCACGGTCTCAGGCGTGTGGGGGACGGCCGGCTCTGCTGCGGACATGGAGTCTCCGCTCCTCCGGCAGATCGAAAGGTCCTCGAATCACCCGCGCTGGTCAGGTCGCGGGCCCCTACCCCAAACACGGCTGCCAGTCCACGTCCAGGGCTTGCTCACTCTGGCACTTCTTTCAATCAATGCGTAGGGCTGAAAGAAGTTTTCACGCCCTTGTGACCTGATTTCCAACGGTGGTGGCGCAATCTGCAACCGACGTGTTGCTCTGTGTTGTCTATGGGTTTCGGTGGTGGCCGTACGGATACAGGTCAGCCCCTGCAGCCGAGGTGGGATGGAGTTGCCGACAACATCCGGTGCCTGGTGCAGGGGCTGTGAGACCTCAAGACGCGCTCTGGGCGCACCCGTCTGGTAAGACCAGAGTCTAAAGCCGGTACTCCGCAGCGCATAGACCTTTCCAGTAAGTTCCTGTTCAGCCCTGGTGGGAGCGGGCACGGGGCGGCCGCCGTGGCCGAGGAGGGGCGCCTGGAGGGCTACGCAGGCGCCTCCTGGCAGTCCTCGGCCGGGCGGCCGGCATCCCGGTGTGGGGGAACCGGAATCTCAGCCAACCCTGCAGATATATGCACTGTGAAGACGTCTGCAGTCGGATCACTCGAACGGGCGACCGGAAACCCCGGCAAGGCGGGCAAAGCAAGCGGCCCGGCCTCCTCCCGTATGGGCAAGGAGAGCCAGGGCCGCAGCCTCGTCGACTCAGATTTGAGTCACCGCCATCAGTTGGCGTTCGCCGCCCGCTTCTCCCGGTCACGGAGCAGCAAGTCGAGGACCTTGTCGCGTTGCTCCGGCGGCATCTTGAACAGCAGCAGAGTCCCCGCCTCGTCACCGTCGTGGTACGGGAACATCTTCGGCGCCGGCCGATCCTCGGCGAAGGCCTCCCGCGGTTCCGGGATGCTCTCCGGCCGCTGCGGCGCCGGCGGCCGGGGGCCGTCCGGAACCGGAGGTTGAACCGGTACCGGCTGCCTCGCCGTGGTCCGCGGGCTATCGCTGACGGACTCTGCCCCCTTCGGGACAGGGGCCGCGTCCGGCTCCTGTTTTACGGCCGTAAAACTCGGTGGCGCCGGCGGGACGACTGCAGGTGCTGGCGGCAGGGTGGAAACCGTCTGCTTGGCGGCCTTCCGGGCGGCTGCGGCGGCGGCCCGCCGGTCCTGCTCCTCTTCCCACCATGCCAGCTGCTCCGACGCCCCCCAGGCATTGTCTCGGGCATGTTTACCCAGAGACCGAGCGGCTTCCAAGGGGATGGTCTTCTGCCGCACGAGGTCCTGGACCTCGCGGGCCAGGTGAGTGAGGAGAACCCGTTGGGTGACCCAGCCGTCGACCCGTTCGAAGTGCTGCGCCACGGCCCGGTTGGATCCGAACTCGGCGACCAGGGCCTGCACGGCGTAGGCCTCTTCGATGGGGTCGAAGTTCTGCCGGTCGACGTTCTCGGAGACCACGGCCTCCATGAACGTCTTGCGGTCCTTGGCAAAGTCGTCGTTGGCGACACAATCCAGGGCAGGCAGGCCGACCGTGGTTGCGGCCCGGTAGCGACGCTCTCCGCTAACAAGGACGTAGTCGACGTCCTTGACGCGGTCGGCGTGCTCGGGCCACAGCTTCAGGTAGGCACCCCGGCTGACGACCGGGCACGGCTGGTTCTGCCGACGTGCCAGGCTCTTACCGAAGTCGATGAGGTCGTCTTCGGTGCCGAAGTCCTGCCGGGGGTTGACCAGGTTCGGGGCGAGCCTGGAGACAGGCACCCGGTACAGCCGGCCATCGGCCCGAGTGTCCGGGACCGGGGCGTCGTCGTCATCGCCGAAGAAGTCGTCGAAGTCGTTGCGGGTGGCCATCTACTGACCTCCCGCGCGCTTCGATCGGCGGAGTTGGTGCTCCAGCGCGAGGGCCTGGAAGTCGGCCTTGGCCTTCAGAGCGATGGGGTTGGGTTCGTACTGGGTACAGAACCGGCCGCTGGTGATGCCGCGGGTGTGCGGCTTGTAGCGGCGGATGGTGGTGTTGTAGACGTCCCAGCCGCGCCGGTCGACCAAGCTGAGCGTCTTGTCCCGGTCGGCTTCGCTGTCCCTCGGGTCCCAGCTGACGACCACTCCGTACGGGATCTGACGCGGGATGAGAACGCGTTCGATCGTGGTCCGGGTGGGCCGGAACGCGGCGCCTTCGGCAGGGAGGGGGACGATGACGTCGTCGGCTGCGTCCAAGACGGCGCGCAGAGAGTCACCGACGGTGCCATCGCCTAGCGGGTCGATGGACTCGTCTTCCTCGTCCTCGTCGTCTAGGGGCATGAAGCCGGGGGTGTCGACGATGATGATGTCGGCCTTGGCGCGGCGGAGCTTGCGCAGTTGCTCGACGTTGTTCTTGGCGTTGACGACGCGGAAGGGGACTGGCCGGCCTGCCTTCCGGACGGCGTCTGCGTGCTCAACGCTGGTGGCTTGGGGGTCTATCGAGACGACGGCAACGGAGGCGTCGTCTTCCGCGCAGCCGAGGATCTCCGCATAGACCGCAGCCAGGTTGACGGTGATCAGGGACTTCCCGACACCGCCCTTCCTGTTCAAGAGCACAGTGATGTAGGGCATGTACTGCTCCGATTACTTCCCGATGGTTCCGGTACTTCGGACGGGGAGCATCCTGCCAGATGATCACAGGGTGGTCGGAGAGGCGTGGGGCCCATGGTGTTTTACGGCCGTAAAACTCGCGGGCTGTACCCGCGAGGGTAAGCGGCCGGGCGGTCTCGGGGGTGAGTGTTTTACGGCCGTAAAACGGATCAGCCCTCGGAGGCGTCCTCGTCATCGTCCTGGCCGTAGGGTTCGCCGTCCTCGTACACGGCCTCGCGGAACAGCTCAGCGTGGAGGACGGTGACCGGCGGCCGCGGGTACTCGGGGCGAGGCTTGACGGCGGTGGCGGGCATCAGCAGCTCCCGGCGATAGTGAGGGCGTGCACGGAGGCCTCGGCCGGCTGATGGGCTGGGCAGGTCTCGAGGGTGACGGCGCAAATGCGGCCGCGCATCCAGTCGTCCAGCCACGCTCGTTCCTGGGCGTCCTCTGCGGCGTGCCAGGCGTCGGGGTACTGGCGGGTGGCGGTGTGGGGCATGCGCGGCCTCCTTCGTGCGGTGATCGCGACCACCGTGCACCACATCCGTCGAAGCGTTCCCTCCGCTCACACGGGGATCCGGTACACCGGGATCCCAACGGCCTTGGCCCGGCGCATACAGTCTGCTGTCCCCGTGCTGTTGTGTACTTGCGCGGCGACCAGGAGCAAAGGGCGTTCGTCCACGATCTCCTGGTTGCGGCGGTGCCCGGCGAGCGGGCAGTACGTGCGTCCGTTGCGCTTGGGCTTCCGGTGTCCAGGCTGGCATTCCGAGCCACACGGCCCTTCCCAGTCCGCTGGTAGGCGGCGCCGCGGCACGCCGTTCGCCACGGCCCAGGCGTCGCCCATGGCGTCGGCTCCGTCGCGTGCGTCGCCGTGGATCAGTTCGATGCCGTCGTAGCCGTCTTCGAGGGCGTCGTGCCACACCAGGAACAGCGTGGTCTCGAGGAGCGGTACATCCCACCACTTCCTGCTGCCTGTCAAACCAATGAGGGCGAGGGACATGGCGGGCCTCAGGCGACGTCGAGGTTGGGACGGGACTGGGTGAGACCGGCCTGCTCCTGCCGTTTGCGGGCGAGGGCGGCCCGGCGTACAGCGTCGCTGCGGTCTACCTGCCGCGGGGCGACCTGGTCCAGCTCGGCTACGGGTTCGGGTTGGCGGTTGGCGCGGAGGGCGGCTTCCTGCCGGCGCATGGCCTGCTCGATGTACGGGTCGGTGTGACGCGTCTCGGGCCGGTGCTCGAGGGCTGCGGCGAGTGTCTGCCGGTATCCGGCGCTGGCCGTCTCCCGGGTCCGCACCGGGCTGGCTTCGGTGGCTGGCGCGGCGGTCTCCTGCAGTTCCGCGGCCGCCGCGACCGGTGTCCCGCCGGCGGGCAGGACCTTCAGCGCGCGGACAGACCGGCCGGACGGGGCCTGCTGCACGCGGGCGAGGATCTGGGCTTGGTAGAGGCGGAGCTGGGTGGCGTAGGCCGGGGACACGGGCCGCAGGTGCAGGATTTCGGTGTCGTGCTCGAAGCGGACCGCGGCCACCTTGTCGGCCAGTTCGGGGGCGATGCTGGGCCACTGGTCGATGATGCTCCCGGCCTGCTCCGGGGGTTCCAAGCCGCGTTCGGCCATCATCCGGTCGATCGCTGCTCCCAGTCCCATGGGGTCGCCGAGCCGCCGGCGACTGGTCTGCCGGGTGGTGCGGGTCTTCTTCGGCGGCTGGACGGGCCGGGTCTTGGCGCTGGCTCGCTGGGCGGCAAGGGCGGCGCGGGCGAGGTCGATCCCGGACGGCTGCTGGCTGGTGGTCATGGTCAGTCCCTCCACCAGCGCAGGCCCTCGGGCTCCGCGGAGCGGTCAGCGCCGTCGATCGTGTCGAGGTAGGTGCCGTACCGCGCGACCGCGTCCGCGGCGTGCTCGCGCTCGGGAGTGGTCATGTTCTTCGTCAGCCACCGCCAGTTGCCGTGCAGCCAGACCGAATGCCAGGCGGCGTCCCCGGGGAGCGGCTTGCCCTCGGTGATGGAGTCGATGACGGCGAGGGTGTCTTGGGCCTGTTCCACGGCCTGCACCCGGTGGGAGGCCGCAATGGTGAGCTTGCACAGGCGGCGGACCTGGGCAAGGGCGGCCTGGGTGGTGACGGCTTCGGCATGCGTGCGGGCGGCACTGGCCCGGGCGCGGGCGATGTCGGCCTTCGCCGTGTGCAGCTGGGCTTCCATCTCGGCCCGTTCGGCGTCGGCACGATGTGCGTGCTGCTGGGCGAGGCGCAGTTCGGCGCGGACCTGGTCGAGTTCACTGCGGGGCATGGCGGGATCTCCGTTCAGAAGGCGGGGGTGAGGGTGTTGCGGCGGGCGTTGATGGCCTCGAGGGCGAGGGTCTGGTCGACGAGCCGGTTGGTGTACAGGCGGCGGGTGTATGCCTCGCCGGCCAGCTCGATCGAGGAGAAGATCAGCCCGGGGTCCTTCATGGCGTCCAGGCGGAACTGCACGATCTCGTCCGCGGTGAGGTCCTCGAGGGTGATCGGGCTGCAGTCGACGGGCTCGGCGTCAGCGGTCAGACGGGCCTGGATGGCAGCCCACGCCTCGTCCATCGCACGACGGGCGGCCACGCTCTTAGGGCCCTGACCCAGGTCACTGTGGTCGGCGTCCTGGTGGCGGGCCTGCTCAGCGCGGCGAGAGTCCTGCCAGTCCTCCACCAGCACCTTGCGGCGCGCCGGGGTGGTGTACAGCAGGTGGCAGGACGCCAGCCGGTAGGCGAGGACGGCGGACGGGCGGCGCGGTTCCCGGTCGGACACCAGACGCTCGGCAGCAGCCTGCACCTCGAGGGCCGTCCAGCCGGCGTCGGCGACGTGCCGGATGATCCACGCGATCCGGGGGATGGATGCGCCCTTCAGCCACGGCACCAGCTGGATGAGTTCGCGGGCGAGCTGGTAGCGGCGGCCGACTCGGTTCAGGGTTCGCTGACCGCGCTTGGACTGCTTCGGGGTGGGGGAACTCTTCTTCCCGCTTGCGAGCTTGCTCTCAGGGGGGGAGTAAGTACTAGCCGGAGAAGAAGTGCCGGAAGTACCCACCTGCATTGGGGTGCAACGCGGTCCGTTCAAAACCCGGTTTTGACGGCGGGGGCGGCGAGCCTTCCGGGCTGCCTTCTTCGCCAGCTTCCCCAGCAGGCTCCGGGACTCCTCAGCGGCACCGACCGGGCGGCGTGTTGCACCCTCACCGACGGTGCGGATACCGAGGGCTTCGTCGAAGGCGACGGGGATGACACGCTCGAACTCGGAAGCGCGGCCGCCGACACCAGAGATACGGGTGCCTTTGGAGCGGTACACCAGCAGGCCCGTCTCACGGAGCATGTCCAGGTGGTACTGGACGGTGCGCTCAGCGACCTTCAGCTTGCGGGCGAGGTAGTCGACGCCGGGCCGGCACTCCTTCAACGCGGCGATCTCCTGCGCAATGGCGACCGTGGTCGGCCCCCACTTGGGGCCGTGGGTGCGGGAGGGGGTGTACAGGCCGCAATTGGCGCAGTCGGTGACCCAGTGGACGGCGGTCATCCAGGAGTGGGCGCAGGTGGCGATGCGGCCGGTCGTGGCGTGCAGCCACTGGCTAGCTGCGGTCACCAGTAGGCGCACACCACGACCGGGACCGTCACTGTAATCGATCGACAGTTCGAAAGCGGGGATGGGGGCGTTCGTGTCGCGGGTGTTCTGCGGGCACTCGGTGTCGTCCGTGCGGGGGGAGATTCCTCGCGAAACCGGCGCAGCGGAAGCGCCAAGCTGACAAACAGGGGTGCACTCAGGCACTATGTACCTCGTCTTCGGATAAGCGAGAGGGCATGCAAAAGCCCGCTCGGTGACCGGGGTGGTTCTGGGGAGAACCTGAAAGTCGCTCGTCTCGACCGGCTGCCAATCCGGTAGAGATGGGCCTTAGCTCGAAGCGCCAACTTCGAGCCGTCGGATACGGCCGCGCACGGTGCGCCAACACCAGCGGCCAGCGGTTGAGGGTGAAGCCCCCGCCAAGGGGCTCAGGAACCTCCCGCTAGAAACTCGCTACGTCACTCGATCTCCATCAGTTGGTGGGGTCTGTCCCGGTGCGGTGCGCACGACCATGTAGCTGGTCGTCTCAGCGACAACGCGCATCGGAGTCTCAGGGAAACGGGCCTTGAGCTGCTGCATGCGCTCCTCGGCCTCACGCATCGTGTCCCTCGGGCCGGACACCATGGTCCAGGCGCCGAACTGCTCCCAGCCTTCAACTCGGTAGACCTGCGTGGTCCGGTGCTGGAGATAGCCGGGGCACGTGGTGGGATCGGCTGCGAACGTTGCGTCGTCGCAGTACTCGCAGCAGTCGCCGGGACGGTGGGCGGTGGGGTCGACGGCGGGGACCGAGAACTGCTCGGCCGCGCTGCTCATCGCGAGGAGGGGGTAGTGGGGACAGTGGCCGAAACACTCGACGCCGGTGTGATCTTCACGGCGGAGATGACGGTCGCACTGTCTGATCGGGGAACACCCCGGGTACTCTTGGCCACGACGGCACCTTCATTCCTCAGCAACGGTGTGAGTGCTGTCAGCCCTCGCGTTCCGGCTTCGCAAACCGGGACCGCCACCAAGGTGGCAGCGGGGGCTTCCAACTTTTTGGCGCATCTTCCACGAAGCCTCGCAACTGACTCCATGTCTGACGCACCTACCAGACTAGCCGCTGAACACCCCATCTGTCCCGGCCCCTTCCCCATCGCGTGTCTTAGTTCGTACTAGTCACACCGGCCATGACGGCACGTCAGTGGTCCCGCGCTATCTCCGAATCCGCCGGATGCGCGGCCCGCTCCGGAGCGACCAAGGCCCGGGAGCGGCGTACCAGCCCGGCCATCGCGTGATGGCCGATCTCCTCATACACGCCGGCCACACGATCCATCTGGTCGCGGAACAGGCGCGGCGCCGCCGACATGCGCCCCGCATGGAACCCGACCGCCACGGCCCGGTCCCACACCGCCTGTACCACCGCCGGGTCCGCGTCCGGGAACAGGTCCGCGGGAAGCCGGTCCGGGCGGCCCGCCGTCTCCAACTCGCCGCCCGCCAGCAGTCCGGCGAGGAACTGGGCCGACGACATTGCCCGGCCGCCCAGGACGGCATCCCTGCGCATCGCCTCGAACGCGGCCACCTCACCGGCGTCGTCGGAAGGAGCGGGCTCCGTGGTGGCGGGGTACTGGCTCATACGGCAACTCCCAGAGAAGCGTCGGTAGAGAACAGGGGAATGACGGGGGCGAGGGCGTCGTCCAGCGGCAACGCGGACACCCCCCGGCGTGCAGACGGCCGGCGCCGCGCGCGCACCGGACGGACAGCAGGCTCCTCGCGGTCGACCAGGCCGTCCCACAGCACCAACTGGATCGGCTCGGCCGGACCGGCCACCCGGGTCGGCGGCGACAACGCAGGCACCGACCCGTCATCCGGCACCAGGTCCACGTCGTCGAGAAGACCCCGCTCCCGCGCAACCGCCAGAGCTCGCATCCGCGAGACGGTCTTCGGCAGACCCAGCAGCCGCACCAGGGAGCTGCGCTGCCAGTTCGCCGTCCGCACGTCCATCCCGCCCTCAGGACCCTCACCCCACGCGGCCAGCAGCCGGGACGCCTCCGCGGCAACGTCGAACGGATCCCAGCACACCGCCAGCGCTCGCAACGCGGCCCGCTTCTGGGCAGTCTGGAAGACACGGTCGTCCGGCGCCGCAGCCACTGCATGTCGGGCCTTGATGAGCGCCTTGTGCCGCTCCAACGACCGCCGGCCACCCCACACACCCTCCGGCTCCGCGAGCTTCCCGTCCGCCTTCACGCTCGACGCATACAGGTCGCAGGCCACCATCACCGGACACTCGACACAGACCGAGATGGCCTTGTCCTCCCGCACCCGACGCTCCCGCTGCCCCTCCGGCAGAAAAGCATCCGGCCCATGATGCGCACCCACATGCAGCGACGGATCCCCCGCCATCCGCAGGGGGTTGTCCGGGTCCGGGGCACACCCGCGGTACTTGAAGTGCGGGTGAATCACCCACTCCCGACGCAACTGCTCCGTACTCTTCTCGGACGTCATCGCGTGCCTCCCTCCATCGGCGGGGTCGTCTCGTCGTAGTGGGCAAGGGACTCAGCCACCACCTGGCCAGCAGCAGCAACCACCGCCTGCTGCGCCACCACCTGGCCAAGGCGGCACCGGAAAACCTCCAGATCCCGGACCAGGCAGCCCGTCATCAGCCGATGCGACGCCCGCTCCCGCACCAACTCCCGGCGCAACCCACACACCCGGCGGGACTCGGCCAGGGCATAAACGGCAACCGCCGCGGTGAAAACCGCGGCGGCCAAAGCAGTAGTGCGAACCGCCATCGCGGTCTCACCTCCATGGGCGGGGGAAGGGACGGACAGATCAGCGAGAGCCCTCGGACTCCCCATACAGGTGGCCCACCCGGGCCGCCTCCGCGCGCACGGCCTGCTCGGCCGCCAAGATCGCGGCCCGCTGCGACGCCGCATCCGACGCCGCCAACACCGCGCCGTCGTAGGCGGCCTGCACGCTGGCCGGCGTCTCCAGCCACGGCCGCAACACCTCCCGCTGACGCTCCCGATCCACGGCGCACCCGCGCCTCCACCCCCGCCACAGCGCCGGCACACCACACAGCACCGACACCAGCAAGAACCCGAACGGCACCCAACGAGCCGGATTGGCGAGCAGCCAGTCGACGATTTCAGGCATGACGGAACCCCCAGACGGCATGACGCCGATAGGTGCGAGAGATGAAGCGGACGCCCCGGACACGGGGACTTCAGGGGAGGCGCGGCCTCCCAAGGGCCCGCAGAAGCGCGGGCCCGGGTGGATCAGGCGGCGCGGTCAGCCCGGACGGCCGCACGGCACGGAGCACACACCGGAACCTTGATCCGGTAATGCACCCGCTGACCCTGAGGCGTACCGCAGTACCCGGTCCAGTCAGGGAACGCCGCGGGGTCATCGATGGTGTCGTCGTCCCACGCACCCACCGGCGCCCAGCCGTTCGATACCGCGATCCGACGAGCAGCAACGGCCCGGAACTCCGGCACCCCAGCCGCCACCGGATCGACCCGCCACAGCTCGTCATACAGCGCCCGAGCGGCCTTCACCGTCGCTGCTTCAACCAGGCGGCTCACGATCGTCCGAGCGAAGTTCGCACGGTTCATGCCCAGCCGGCGTGCAAGCTCCGACTGCGTCCAGCCCGCACACACCAGGGCCTGAAGGCGGCGCCGCGTCCCCGTCCCGTCGATCGGAGTCCGCTCCCCAAGGTTCTCCAGGCACGGCTCCACCGACAGCAGCCGCAGCGCGGTCTCCGGACGGACCCGCCGCGACGGCGCAAGCCCCCGCGGCCGATCCCCGTACAGCAGCTTCGACACACCACCCGTCGACACACCGGCCAGACGCGCGGCACGCATCCAGCCGATCCCGAACTCACCCAGGGCCCGCACATGCTGCCGCACCGGCTCCGCGTCCACGAACGGCTGCCACCGCCCGTAGGCGATAGCACGGCGCCGGTTGTTGTCGTAGTCCCGAGCAGCCTGGCAGCACACCGGGCAGCGGCACAGCTCCAGGTGATACTTCGCGTTCCCGTGCGGGCGGCCAGCCGCGCTCATGCGGCGACCTCCTTCCGGCTACCAGTGAGGCGGTAACGGCGGTCCGCAGCGGTGTTGGCGCCACGGCAGACTTCGCACGTCTCGCCGTTCTTCAGGTGCTGCCGGTACATGCGGGGCTCGCCGCACTTCGGTTCGGTTCGCTGCTGCCGCTCGCGCCGCTGCCCGGTCCTCAGTTCGTGCACGATGCCCCGGACAGTCGACAGGCCCATGCCGAGACGCTGGGCGATCTCCTCCTCCGCGAGACCGAAGCTCATCAGGTGCTCGATCTCTTCACGGCGGACGGCCGCCAACTCTTCCCGGTCCATCTTCTTCGGCCCCCCGACGCACGGAGTGGCCTGCGGGTCGTCGATCGTGTCGTCATCCCACGCCCCGGGCGGAGGCCAGCCGTTGGCAGCGGCGGCCTTGCGAGCACGGGTGACACCGACCGCCGTCGCCCCGTGCTGGCACGGGTCGGCTCGCCACAGCTCGTCATACAGGGACCGCACCTGGAGGGCGCGGCGGACGAGAACATGTTCGCGGCGGATCATGGTGCCGAAGTTGCTGGGGGTCATGCCCAGCCGGGCGGCAAGCTGCTGCTGCGGCCAGCCCATGGCGATCAGCGCCTGAAGGCGGCGCCGGGTACCGACCGGGTTGATCAGCGTAGACGCGGCGAGGTTCTCGAGGACGGGTTCCACAGCGAGGATGGCCGCAGCGTGCCCGGGACGAACCTGCTCCTGCGGTCCGGTGCCCCGCTCGGGCCGACCGGACAGGATGGCCTGCAGCCGCTTACGGTCGACGCCCGCAGCGGCAGCGATGGACCGCAGCCCCATACCGCACGCCTGCAAGTTACGGATGTGCGTACGGACCGGCTCGGCATCCGTCCACGGGTTCCAGGTACCGCGGCGGATCGCATGCTCACGGGCCCCGTTGTACTGGGCCACCGCCCAACCGCAGGTGTAGCAGCGGCAGCCGTCCAGCTTGTACCGGGCGTACCCGTGCTCGCGCTCGCCGGCCATCAGGCGGCCCTCTGCTCTCCGCCGCCCTGCTCAGCCAGACGCTGCAGCTCCGCGATCCGGCCGTTCAGCAACTCCCGGAACGTCACCACCCGGCCGTCCCGCAGCGTCACCTCAGAGTCCGCGACACCGTGCTTCTCCGCGTCCAGGATGATCTGCCCCAGCGCCAGCACGTTCCCGGGGTCGGACCAGCAGGCGTTCGCCTGAGCCTGCAGCCGGGCCAGGTGGTTCCCCCCGTCCGCGGCGGGAGGCGTGGCGCGCTCCTCCTGCTTACCGGCCGGCTGCCCGCCGCCCTTGGCGTCCTGCTCCTGCGGATCGCCACCGGACTCGAGGATCTGCAGGTCCGACGATGTCCACAGGTCCAACGCCATCCCGAACCGCATACCGGCGTTACGGATCGCGTCGCCGATGATCTCCTTCACCGCGTCGCCGCCGGCCTTGCCCTCCGCGTTGCCGTAACCCAGCCGGGTCATCCCGCATACCGTCAACCGGATCCACAGCCCGCGGTTCTGGTCGTACTGCGGCAGCCCAGCCTGATCAGTCGTCAGCGGCTCCCAATCCCAGAATGGATCCACATTCAGCAGCCGGTTCGTGGCTTCAGCGTGGCCGACGAACCGCAGATCGATGTGCGCAGTGGTCATGCTCTGCCCGCATCGGCGGCACTGACGTCGCTCGTGGTCCGGCCGGTTGCAGGCGCCTTTCGCGTCCCGGCACGCCTTGCACCAGACACGCGGCAGGTATCGGATCTCCGACTCCGGGAACGGCTCCCGCAGCTTGTGCAGCGCCTCGATCTGCTGCTCCCGGCTGTAGCCGAAGGTGTTGGCCGGCCGTGCGGCCTGAATGAGGGTGTGCGAGGTCGGGCCCTCCGCCGTCATGCTGGCGGGGGCCTCCGTGGCGTGAGCCATTGAGGTCTCTCCTATGGGGTTATGCAGTGATGGTGGAGCGGCCGGGCCTGGTTGTCGGCGTCCAGGCCGGCCCGCCCCGGAACGTGCTACTCGGTCGGCTCGGTGTCCACCGTCGCGACATCCACGCCCAGGTCCTCCGCCATCCACGCAATCGCGATGGACGACTGAGTCACCCGATAGCCGGCCGCCTTCGTCAACTGCTCCTTACGAGCGTCGACCTGCTTCCGCAGCGAGTCGGACACCCGAACGTTCAGGACGACCTTCTGCGCGGTCGTGGAGCGGGCCAGCTTCGGCGGCACCCACTCACCCGCCAGAACCTTCCGGAACCCGTCCTCCACGACACTGCTGAGGGTCACACCGAACTCGTCGGCCTTCACCTTCAACGCGTCCCGCAGAGTCCGGTCGATCGTCAACGCCAGGTTCGTACCCGACGACGCCTCCGACGTGTCCTTGGCACGCAGCAGCGTCCACCCACCCGGCGCGGCAACCGCACGGACGTCGGCGGCGGACTCCGGATGGCCGGCGTCCTCCAGGTGCTGGGCGGCGGTCAGCAGGCGGTCACGCAGGGGGCGAGGCACGCGACGGTGTCCTTTCGGCGGGCGCCGCCCGGCTCGATAGGTGGGCGGGCGCGTGGGGGCGTTGGCCACCTCAGTGTCCTCCATTCAGCATTGCAGCGCCATGCCCGACGCCCGGGGTGGGGCGGGGTGCCCCAACACCCACAACAGTAGCGGCATACGCATTGCACTGCAATGTCGAATCGGCTACGGTGTAACCACACCACACAGCAGGGGGACACCATGCGGATCACGGCCAAGCAGACCAGCACCAAGACCCTGGCGGACCTGTACCGCTCCATCGACCGCCAGACCGTGGTGACCCTGACCTACCGCGACGCCGACGGCACCGAGACCGTTCGCACCGTCGAGCCGTGGGACATCCGCACCACCAAGAACGGCCGCATCCAGCTCCGCGCCGGCTGCCGCCTCCGCGGCGACGCCCGCTCCTTCTACGTGGACCAGATCGTCGCCTATACGACCCACCGGATGGCCTTCGTCCTGGAGCGCCCGGAGGCAACGACCCCGGCCGGCAAGGGCATCGTGGTCCGCAGCGAGAAGCAGCTCATCGCCCGCGAACTCGGCCGCGACTACCTCCCCGCACGCCGCATCACCCGCGACCAGACCAGCCTCGCCGCCTGAGAAGGAGTACCAAGTGATCAACGCACGCCTCGCCAACGAGATCCACCACGTTCAACTGGAGGTGAACGGCGTTCCTCCGATCACCGACGCGTTCGGCGAAAAGGTCACCGTCACCGGCCTACGACTCACCTACCGAGGACACGACCGCGAGGTCGGTGTCATCCGGTTCCAGACGGCTGAGGACAGTGACCTGTTCGTCGCCGACGAGGACATGGCGCCGGCCAACTGGCCTGCCTGGCTGCGCGAGGTAATCGACCAGTACCGACCTGCCGAGCGGACCGAGGGATGCCCGGACTGCTCGGCACCCGAGATCGGCACCCGGATCCCGACCCACCACCCCAAGTGCCCGCGCAACGACCCGAACTTCTGAGTCCGGACACGACGAAGGCCACCACCCGCAACGGGTGGTGGCCTCTGGGGACACTTGCTGCGTGAGCGCAGTCTAACTTCGGAAGTCATCAGCCCGCTACCCCCCTCGATGAACTGGGAGAACTCGAATCATGGCCAGGAAGCCCCGTAAGCCGTGGCGGCTCATCCTCATCGGCCCGGACGTGCGCGCCCAGTCCGACCACGGCAGCGAAACCGCCGCCTACCAGCTCATGCGCGCCGCCCTCAAGGGCGACGACAGCCCCGCCGACACCGGCGAGGTTCAGCACTGGGAGGACGGCCACTGGGTGCTGTACGAGCGCATCACCGCCGATGAACTCCCCTGACACTGAACCCATGACGAACGAGCAGGAAGCCCTGACCGGGCAGCCGTCCGGGCTGCGCCGACGGGTGTGGTGCCGTGGCCTGGGCTGCGGAAGAGAACTTCACGACGAGGAATCGAGACGCCGCCGATACGGGCCGGAATGTGATCCGGACTACCGGACCCGTCTGGAGCGGCGGGACGTCGACCAAGAACCGATACCAGGCCTGTAGGAGGCAGCACGTGAAGATCCGTCGTATCGACCTCAACGACGACGAGGTCCCCGAGACCATCACCGTGGAACTCACGCATGAGGAGGCAGTCTTCCTGGCGCTGTTCCTGGGCAAGCAGAACGGCATTGAGGAAGATGCCGTGATGACCGGCGGCGCCAGGCTCGGCGGTGAGATCTACGACGGTCTGACCGGGGGCGTGTTCAACCGGTTCTACGAGGACGGGGTCAAGGGCGCCGCCCGGTCGCGCACTGCCTGAGCCGCTACCCGGGTTCTGACCCAGGTTGTCAGCGGCCTCCCCTAGACTTCTGTTCCAGCGGCAAGTCGCGTACGCCGCAAGCCCGTGACCCCCCCCCAACCGCCGCGCCCACGCCGCGGCACTACTGGGGAGAGGCGAAGGTCTCCCGGGGCCCGCGCAGGCAACACCTTCCTTCCGTCACGGACACCGAGGCCGGCGGCAGGCGTGGGCGAGTACCGCCGGCAGAATCGGAGACGACCGTGCCGAAGAAGCAGAGCACCGCGGCGAAGAAGGCTCGCGCGCTGCAACGCGAGAGGGGCGGTAAGCACACCACCCTCCTCGCCGAACAGGCCGTGTGTGGGGAGCGGCTGGACCCGTTCCTGGTGTACCCAGGGACCTGCGCCCGCGCTCCGCACCCCCAGCAGGAGCCGTGCTCCAAGGACCGCGACTTCGACGTCGCGGCGTGGAAGCAGCGCGAGGCGGAGGCCTGGGTGGCGGAGGAGGCACGCCGGGCGGCCCTGACGCCTGAGGAGCGGGCCGAGGAGGACGAGCGGGCCCGGGAGTGGGAGTACGACGAGATGCGCGCCGCGGCCGACGACGGCTTCGATCCTTACGAGAAGTACTACGGGGACGTGGACTGACCATGGCCGAGGGACGGAACGTGGAGGCTATCGCCCGCGCCTCCAACTACGAGAAGCACGGCACCACCTTCCTGGGTGGCAGCTTCGCCGCATGCTCCTGCCCCAAGCAGGCGTGCGGCGGCGTGGCCGGCGATGAGGAACGCCCGGACTGCCCCGAGCACCGCAGGACGCCCGCGCAGCTGTGGCACTGGGCGGCCGAATGCCCGGGCCAGGCCGGCGCCTGATTCTCTCCCTTCGCTCCCCTGACACGCCGCAGGGGAGCGAAGGGAACACCGCGCCGGATCGGTCGTAGCGTCTTCCCAGCACCGGCGAAGGGCCCCGTCCAGCCCCCTCGCCCCATGATCGGGAAGATTACAAAACTTCCGAAGCCCCACCCACTAACAGCAGTGCGCGCGACCCCGCCCCGCACCCTCGCACTCCCCGCAACCACCCCGCCATCGGGGACGAGGTAGCCCGGAAGTTTTGTAACGGATCACTGATGCGGGGCACACTACGGGCATGGACGCCGAGGAACTCCTGCACACCTGGCTGGCCGGCTCAGCCCTGCGCCACTCCACCCGCGCCGAATACGCCCGCGAAATCGGCAACTTCCTCACCTGGTGCCGCCGCGAGCAGATCGACGCCCTCACCGCCCGCCCCAAGGACATCGCCGCCTGGGCCCACGACTGCCACCTGCAGCCCTACCTCGACGGCCGGCCCTTCAACGGCCCCGACGCCCTCGCCCACCTCGCCGACACCCACCCCGAAGCCGCACGCTCCCACGACCGGCGCATCTCAGCGCTCACCCAGTTTTACGAAGCCGCCTACGACCGCAAGGTGATAACCCTCCCCCCGAACCTCACCGCGCTGCGCTCCGGCGTCCCTCGGCCCCCCGGCGCCAAGAACAAACTCGACCGCATGGAACGCGCCGTCCTCTTCACCGTCATCGGCTCCTGGGGACCCCACCACTCCAAGCACTACGTCCGCGACCGCCTCGCCGTCTGGCTCCTCCTCGAAGGCCTCCGCCCCGCCCAGGTCGTCCGCGTCGACAAACGCCACCTCTACCCCCAACCCGACGGCACCTGGGAGTTGCGAGCCCCCGACGACCACGAGAACGTCGGCAAACAGTTCGTCCTCGAGCCCCTCACCGGCGCCGCCCTCAAGGACTACCTGAAGGTCCGCCCCGAACCCGTCGACCCCGGCGAGTACCGACTGCTCCTGAACGACATGCGCCGCCCCCTGCAGTCCAGATGGGTCAACAAGGTCGTCGGCCAGATGTGCGCCACCCACCCTCTCCTCGCCGACCGCACGCCGGCCGTCACCGCCGACACCATCGCCCACACCGGCTACTGGGACACCCCGCAAACGTAGCCAGCAGCGACGGCCCGGACACCTCCCCATGTCACAGGGGTTGACCACAACACCCCAGCACGTCTTGGGTAAAGGATCACGTCCAGGACGAGGAGGGCCGCTGTGACCATGCTGAAGTTCTCCGAAGAATTGCCATCCTGTTCACGATGCCGCGGAAAGCTCATGATGAGCGCGGTCGCCCCGCAGAAAGACAAGCACGGGCAGCCGATCCACCTTGAACTGTGCCCGTCGTGCGACACCGGCAACGCCGACCGGCCCGCAGCCGGCCTGCTCATCCAGTTCTTCACCGACGGCGGCGGACACGACAACGACCGCATACCCGAAGCCGCGCACCTGGTGAAGGAGTGGACCAAGGAGTGCATGGCCGCCCATGGCTGGTACCTCGCGGAGTCCCCGCCCGACCAGCCCTGAGCCGCCGTCATCGCCGGCACCGTCGCTCATACCGGATTCTGGGGCCATCCGTCCAACTGAACCGGAGCACACCGTACAGGCCGCTACGCTCCCCGCCATGAGCGAGCCCACCACCCAGCCGGCCATCCGCATGGAACTCGGCGGCATCGAAGACTTCCCCACCGCCATCGCCATGCTCCGCGCCACCGGCGCCCGGCGTCTCCAAGAGGGCAGGAACAACCGCGTCTTCGTCATCGACCACGACATCAGCGCGCAGCAGACGGCCGCCCTCATCCAGTTCCTCGTCTACGGACGCAGGGAGCGCTTCTTGAAGGTCACCCTCAACGCCCCCGAGCCGGACGACCTGGGCATCGCGGAGTGGTGGGAGACCGCCTGACCACGAAGTAACCCGCCGGTACCGGCATCACCGCACGCCAGTTCAGGGCAGGATCTGAACCATGACCTGCGAAGACGAACCTTCCCGCCTCACCTGGGAAATCCAGATGCACGAACCCTTCTCCGGCGTCTGGATCAACAAGGGCTGGGGGCGCGCCACCACCACCGCAACTCCCCTGGACATCGCCCGAGCCGTCCTGGCCGGCTACCTCACCGCCCAACCAGCCCGGCCCGGGGAAACGTTCCGCGCGATGGCCTACACCGAGACGAGCAGCCCCATCTTCGTCACCGCGGACCAACTCGCCGACGATGGCGCAGCGCTGGGCCCCGCCGTCCGCGAAGCCCTCCCCGTCCACCTACGCGACGCACTGCAGACTGGCTAGGTCAGACCAGCGGCAGCGTTGTCGTCCCATTCGTCGGCGGCCCGCATGTAGCCGAGCATCTCCCGGCTGTTTGGTGCCCACCCGCCCTGCCGGGAGATTGATACGGCGTCCTTCCCCTTCTTACGTCCCTCGGTCGCCAGGCCAGAGCGCAGCGAGTGACCCGTCCACACGATTGGCACCTGAGCGCGGACCGAGATGCGCTTGATGGCGCGGGTAACGCTGTCCGGTCCCATGCCGCCGGTGACTTGCCCCCAGCGGTTGATGCCGACGAACGCCGGGGTGGACGGGTCGGTCCACCGTTGCCCGTGTTCGGCGACCAGCTGCTCCCGGTAGGCGATCCAGGCCCGGACGGGGCAGACCTCGGGATCCTGCGCGTAGGGGATCTTCGCTTCGCGGACGGAGTACCGGGTCTTGCCGGTGAGGACGGAGACGACCATTCCCCGCGGGTGCAGCGTGACGTCGCCGGCGAGCAGGCCAGCAGGCTCGGAGGCGCGGGAGGCGAAGTTGAACCCGGTGAGGACCAGGGCCTTGTCCCGGAGTCCGGTCAGGTCGGGCGGGCAGGCGCGGGCGATCAGGTGGAGGCCGTCGACGTCGGCGGCAACTGCCTTGCCGCGGCCTCGGCGTTCACCTGTCTTGAGGAGCTTGACGGCGAGGCCCTCGATGGCCGTGCGGGCTTCTGCGGTGGCGTCCTTGCTGACGGTCTGGCCGCGCTGGCGGAGGCCGACGGTGGTGGCCGCGAGGTGGGTTTTGGCGGTGGCGGGGGCGTAGCCGGTGCCGTCTTGCTGGCCTTCGCGGAGCATCCAGGCGGCGTAGGCGACGAGGGCGCCGCGGGAGCCTTCGAGCAGGGGGAAGCCTTGGGTCTCGCAGAACCGTTCCCACACGCGCCAGGACTTGGCGTAGGTGTCGGTGGTGTTCTGGGGGGTGATGGCTTCGGCGACGGCGTCGGCGAGGTGTTCGGCTTGGGCGAGGCGTTCGGCGGTGTCGATGCCGTGCCGCTCCGCCCACTTGGCGATGAGGGCGGCGTGCTCGGACTGTGCGCGTGGAGCGAGTTCGGTCATGCCGCCTGTCCGGTCCACGGCAGTGCGAGGCCGTCGTCCTCTCGTCGCGGGACGACGTGGACGTGGAGGTGGAAGACGCTCTGCGTTGCTACTTTTCCGCGCGAGGTGATGACGTTGCACCACTGGGTGGCGGCCAGTTCGGCCGCGCGCCGCATGGTGGCCGCGCTCACCTCGGGGTCGTGCCCGACGTCGGCCACGTGAACCTTCGGGATGACGAGCAGGTGTCCCTCGGTGACAGGGTTCAGTGGCACGATGGCGATGGCGTCGTCCCACTCGTGGAAGACCTGTGCGGGTGCTCGTCCGGCGACGATCTCGCAGAACGGGCACACCGGGACCTCGACCGGTTCGAGGGGTGCGTTGCTCATGTGGTCCGCCTTCCCTGTTCAACATCGGATAACGGAAGGTTATCCGACGCCACGCGTCATGATCTTCCGGAACGGGCCACCCGTCGATCCGGGGTCTCCACGGCCGTGCTGACGGCAATGGGTGATCCTGTCGCCCGGAACTCGCAACGCTTGTCGTTGTACTTCCAGAGCGCCCCCGGCATGCCGCAGTCCGCGACCACGGGATGCCGGTCGTCGTACATCCACCGACGCTGGATCAACTCCATGTGGACGTCGCAGGTGAAGCTGTTATCGAGGTCGCCGTCCCACATGACATGCCAGGCGGCGGGAACTCCGCAGTACTCGCTCGCGGTGGTCGGCTTGTATCCGCAGGTCTGGTCACCCGGAGTGCGGGGCTGCCCTTTGGGCACGAAGGGGTCCAGTGAGGTCATGTGCCCATGCTCGCGTCCCGAGGCGGAGGTGTTCCCCCTGATGCCTGCCAGACCGAGAGTAGGAACATTACTAAGAGCCAGCGTGCACGTTGCCCCTACTTTCGTGCCGCCTCCAGCTCGTCGGGCAACAGCCCGGCCTCACGGAGCATGGCGGCTTGGTGCCCGGGCAGAGACTTCCCCAACTCGGACCAACCGCACAGGCAGCCACCACGATGACGTTGGTGAGCGATGAGGATCAGCTCAGCAGCCTGCAACTTAGAGTCCATTACCGACAGTCTGACTTCGCTGCCGTCGGTCGTTCCCCTGCTGCCGAGCCGCAAGGGGAGCTTATCGCGAATGACGAAGCGTCAGATTCTTCGTCAGGAGCGATTCTCCGCTCGAGGTCCCAGCCGCAAACGCATCAGTGCCCCGCCTGAGGGGAGCGAGCGGGGCGCCATCATGCGAGCTGCAGCGCTACTGGGGGCGCCCCAGAGACCAGCCCTGTACGTCGGCGATACGCGCACGCCACAGCGGGCGCGACGGGCCCTGTGGCGTGACCCCCTCCATGCTGCCCACGTAATTCGTGATGAACTTCGCGTCCATCAGGTGCAGGAACTGCATCGGCCGGTCCGAATCCTGCTCTGCCAGGACCTCTTCGACTGAGTCAACGGCACCCGAAATAACGTCCGAGCTACCGCCGATCGTCGCCAGCCAGGCCTTGAACTCGTCCCGCCACCTGCTGTGGCTGATCAGCTCTCCGGCGACCAGCGCCCCGCCCACCTGCAGGGTCACGCTCAGGGCGGACCTGTTGGTTTCGTCGTCCTCCAGCATTGACGCGATGACCATCAGGTACACGTCCCGGACTGGGTCAGGAATCACCACATGACTGTGCTTGTGGGTCTCCTCGCTCACAGTTCACCACCCCACCTCTTGAAGATCTCCGGTGAGGCCACGCTATCCGGCGCAACTGACAAAGAGGAGATCAAGAGGGCAGGACTGTGCGGTGAAAGTTCCGCCATGACCGGGACGCGGTCGGCCCTCGCTGCCCTTGATAACGCGATCCTCGCTCCTTGGAGCCGTAGGGGAACTCGGCTGGGCCGGTCATCTGGAAGACGGCGAGCTGGCCCACCTTCATGCCCGGCCACAGCAAGATCGGCAGGGTGGCGAGGTTGGACAGCTCAAGCGTGATGTGGCCCTCGAAGCCGGGGTCGATAAAGCCGGCCGTGGAGTGCGTGACCAGGCCCAGCCGCCCCAGCGACGACTTCCCCTCCAGCCGCGCGGCCAGGTCGTCGGGCAGGGACACCCGCTCGAAGGTGGAGGCAAGGACGAACTCCCCCGGGTGCAGCACGAACGGCTCGCCGCCCTGGACCTGTACGAGCCGCGTCAGGTCCGACTGTTCCACCGCCGGGTCAATGCAGGTGTGCCGGTGATTTTCGAAGACCAGGAAGTTGCGGTCGAGCCGCACGTCGATGGACGCTGGCTGCAGCATCGCCACGTCATACGGCGTGACACCGAGCCGGCGGGCGGTTATCGCCTCGTGGAGGTCTCTGTCGGAGAGGAGCACCCGCAGAGCATAAGCGCAGGTCGCACCCACGCTTCCCTCGCTCGGAGGGGAGGCCGTACCGTTTCCTCAGGCCTGCCAGCTACTTCCCGACGCTAGCCCGCCACGCCTCCAGCTCCGCGTGGCAGACGACGCACAGCGGGTTGCCGCCGTGACCGTAGCGCTGGGTGAGTTGCTGACAGTGTGCGCACGGGCCGACCTGAGACGGCGGGCACGTCGGCAGAGGCGGCTTGGGTCTGACGGAGGGGGCAGAGCTACTCACGGTTCCATCGTACGTTCGATTGCTTCGTGCGGAGGGAACGCCGCTGGCGCGACGCGGAACACTGAGGGCTTACCGCGCCTCTCTTCCGGATCGGAGCCGCCCGTGTCCGCCCCTGCCGTGCCCATGTTTCGTGGCGACGTCACCGTCGAGCTGGTGAAGTCCAGCGCTTCGGACGCCGACGTCCTCTTCGCCGCGCGGGTCTCGACCGCCGGCGAGCAGTCCCTCGACGAGCTGAAGAAGGACCCAGAGCGTTCCAAGGGCCTGATCAACTACCTGATGCGGGACAGGCACGGAAGCCCGTTCGAGCACACGTCGATGACGTTCCTGATCAGTGCCCCGATCTTCGTGTTCCGGGAGTTCCACCGCCACCGGGCCGGCTGGTCGTACAACGAGGAGTCCGGCCGCTACCGGGAACTCCAGCCCGTCTTCTACCTGCCCGGCGCGGACCGCAAGCTCGTCCAGGAAGGCCGGCCCGGGAAGTACGAGTTCGTCGCGGGCACCCCAGAGCAGTTCGAGCTGGTGTACCGGACGATGGTGGACTCCTACCGGCAGGCGTACGACGCCTACCAGAAGATGCTCGCCGGAGGCGCCGCGCGGGAGGTGGCTCGGTCGGTGCTTCCGGTGGGCTTGTACTCGTCGATGTACGCGACTACAAACGCCCGGGCCCTCATGCACTTCCTATCCCTGCGTACCACCCACCCCAACGCCAAGGTCAAGAGCCACCCCCAGCGTGAGATCGAGATGGTCGGCGAGAAGATGGAAGCCGAGTGGGCGAAGCTCATGCCACTCACTTACGCCACCTTCAACGCCAACGGCAGGATCGCCCCGTGAGAGACCGGGTGGCTCACGCTCTCGGTCATTGCGCCCCCCGCCGAGTCCGCATCCGGCGGCCGGACGACCCGCTCACCGCGACGCCAGCCGGACCATGATCAACCTCAACGGCACATTCTGTACCGCAACTACTCACACCCGTCAACGGTCGCTGATCGTCAGATAGATCGACCGTTCGTCGACCAGTCCCCCGACAGTGGTGATCTGGCAGACCATCCTGTAGGCGGCGTTGAGGTCCCCGCCCGATACCCGCTGGGTGACGGTGGCGTTGTCAACGACGGGCGCCCCGACGGCCGTCAGTCCGTCAGGAACGGTGACCGTTGCAGAGCTGATGGTGTCGGCGACATCGGCGAGCCATGCGGACCAGTCCCAGCTGTAATCCAACCGCGCTGCGGGGTCCTTGACGTAACTGTTCGACACGCGGACTACCTCTCGACTGTCAGGGTGCGGTGCTCGGCAGCCACGGCAAGCCGTCGGCGCTCGGCGGGGATCCTGTAGGTGCGCTCAGGGCTCGGCACGATGGTGGACGGAACGATGAGCGGGCGCGCCGTATCAATCTGGACCGCAGTCCCCAGGGTGGCGGTCTTGGTACCCGTGAGCTGCAGCGGCGTCTCGACCGCGCCAGCTACACCAAGCGTCTGGGCCGACCCGGCCGCCAAGGGCTGAGCAGTATCGGACTCACCCGCGTCCGGCAGTGGCGCCGCCTTGACCCCGGTGAGGGCTTGCGCGGTGACGGATTCCACCGCGGGACCGAGTACGGCTGTCTTGCTGCCGGCGAGAGGCTGCGCTGCCTCGGATACGCCGACCGGGCTCAGGGCCGCGGACTTCGAGCCTGTGATTGGCTGTGCTGATTCGGTGGCTGCTGCGGCCCCGAGCAGGCCCGTCTTGGCGCCGCCCAGTTGCTGCGCCGTCTCGGAGGTGCCAGTCGTCCCCAAGGTGACGGTCTTTGCGCCGGTGACAGGCTGCGCTGCCTCAGAGGAGGCGGCGATCCCGAGCGTGGCCGCCTTGCTGCCGGTCAGCGGCTGTGCGCTCTCGGAGGCAGACGCGATACCCAGGGTGGCGCCTGCGGTGACGTCCGCGGCGGAGAAGTCGTCGTAGCGGATTGCGCCCGCCGAATCGGAGCGGATTCCGACGTTCGTGCCAGTTGTCACGGCCGAGTTGACGACCGAGATCCTCTCAACGCCGTTGAGGAAGGCTTTGATCGTCGTACCGACGGCCTGGATCTTCGCGACGTCGCCTGCCGCGGCGGCTACAGCGTAGGTGCCGATCACGGTGAAGGATCCGCCGACGACCGAGAAAAGATCCCAGCTGGATCCGTTGTTGCGAAAGAGATAGCCCTGGCTGATGTTGGAGTTGCCGCGGCACCAGACCCCTTGGCTGGCTACCGTGGTTGCGGCGATCGTGACCTGGGCGTAGTGGTCGTTGGTCGCCATCGTGCTGGCGGCGCGCAGGATGATCGTGCCGCCAGCTGCGCCCGGCGAGAGTTGACTGGAGACGATCGACCAGTCTCCGGAGACCTCCACCCATCCTGCGCCCAAGTCGGTGGAGTTGGCGCGGTTGAAGTCGTCACTGAAGCTCGCCACGGCATGCTCCCGCCCGGGTTGCTCGCCGCTACGCGGCGGAGCTGGCCCGGAAGAAGTCCGCGACGCTCAGGATGAAATTGTTCCCGTCGGGCGACCAGGTCACGTCGTGCTTGGTGAGCGGGATCAGGTCGGCGTCCGTGCCCGTAGTGGTGTCCGGGTCGTAGCAGATCACCATTGCTCCGATCGCGTTCCCGGTCGGCGCTGTCCAGGTGACGTCGGCGCAGTCGATGGCCACCCGGTCGTTGGTGTTGTCGACGGTGACGGTGACGCTGGTGAGCGTCTTCCTGCCGACGGTGGTCTGTTCGTTCGTGGTTCCCGCGACTAGTGAGGCGAGATCAGTTTTGTCACGCAGGACGGCATCTGTCTCGAGCCCGCTGCTCTCCAGCGGCACCATGATCAGCGCGTCATTAGCGGCGGGCAGGCTGGCGTAGTAGGCGAGCTTCCCGAGGGCGATGTTGAAGGTGATGTTGGCCATGCTGTGTCACTCCAGATCTCACGGTAGGAACGTGCCCGGTCGGGGATCGCCGTGACCGTGGCGATACCAGCAGGCATATAGGAGGCTCCTAGGAGCAGTTCAGGCGGGCGGGCCGCTCTGGTCCCGACCCGGTTTGAGCAGGGCGCCACGTTGCTGGGCGCTGAGGACCATACGGGTGCGCTGGATGACCAGTACGGCAATGAACAGCAGCAACAGGGTGCGGGCCGATCGCAGGACCGTGGCGATAGTGCCGGTCGGCCAGACGGTGACGAGGACCGTGTACAGGCACAGGGCACCAATGGTGATCGTGAAGGTCATCAGGTGGCGGCCCACGCGGGTGGACCGCCACGGGGCGTGCCGGTGGTAGACAACAGCGAAGACGGCACAGCACAGGGTGACCAGACCCGATGCTGTGAGGTTGGCGAGCTGGGAGCAGTTCATCAGTTACGGCCTCCCTCCAAAGCAGCGCGGAACAGTTCCGCGAAATGGTTTCGTTCGCGCTCCCAGGCAAGTCGCGAGGTGCGCTTGGTCACGGCCGGCCAGTTGGCGCTGATCTCCTGGCGGGCGTGACGCGACCGGTTCAGTGCCGACTCGGCTTCCCGCAGGCCCGGTGTCTTGCCGTGGGTCTCCGAGCGTTGCGGGGCGGGCTTAGGACGGCGGCGCAGCAACCTCATCCATCGCATCCCCTGGCACCTCCCCTCGTAGTGCGCGCAGGACGTGGTCGGCGACACGGGACAGCTCCAACAGTTCCCCGACCTGTGCCTGCGCTTCGATTCGTGCTGCCTCGCTCTCCCGGTGGGCGTTGCGCCACGCGTCCCGCTCGGCAGCGAGTTCAGCGAGGCGGGCATCGCGGTCCTTGCGGACGTCCTCAAGGACCGCGCGAGAGACGAGACCTCCCCGGAGGATGAGCAGCACGATGAGGGTGACGAGGGCAGCAGCGCCGCCCTGAACGAGGACGTTCATGCCCGTCATCTCGGTCACCGGTGCCGCTCCTCATGGTGGTGGGGGGACACGCTGCCGCCGCGGCAAGACGGCGGCCGGCGTGCCGGACTCTTCACGGGTCAGGCCGCAGCCTTGATGGGGCTGGACTGCTCCAGCCGGGTGGACGACAGGGGCGGGGTCACCATGAAGCGCTCCACCACGGCGAGGAGGGCCGCGATAGTCGCCATCCACAGGGCCTGCCGGTCGGCGGACCAGTCCAGGCCGAGACCGACGAACAGGCTCATGACGGCCTGGGCGAGCTGCAGCAGGGCGGCACCCCAGGCGCCGTTCTTCGCGACGATCGCGATGATGAGCGCGACCACGCCGGCGGCGATGGCGTTGATGGCGGTCTGGACGCCGGCGGAGACGTTCAGTTCGTAGCCGGCGAGCTTGACGAGGGCGGCGACGAAGCCCAGGAGCAGGGCGGGTTCACGACCGAAGAGCATGGGGTTCCTTTCAGATGGGTTGGGCGAGGGAGCGGTAGCCGATGACGGTGCCGTCGGTAGTGGTGACCTCGTCGTGGGTGACGAGGAGGTCGGCGCGCCGCTGCAGAGCGAGAGCGACCTCGAGCGGGACGATGAGGAAGACGCCGTCGCGGGCTGCTGGCAGGTTGGCGGCGTGCCCGTACTCGGTCAGCTCGAGTGGGACGTCGTCCTGCATGGTGCTGACCAGCGGCAGCGGTTCGAGGGCGGCGGCCTGCGGAGCCGGGTCGAAGGTTTGCCTCAGCCCGAGGTCGAGGTCGTCGACCCCGTTGGGGCGGTCCGCGTTGTAGATGCGGACCACCCGAGGTGTCAGATTGTCGATCACGCGGTGACCTCGAAACCGTGCTTGGCACCCAGCTTCTTCAGGGAGGCCTCGCCGGGGATGCCGTCCGCAGCGGTCCCGATGTAGCCCAGCCGCTTCTGCCATCCCCGGTAGGCGGACACCGTCTTCGTCCCGAAGGAACCGTCGACGTACTGGGAGGCGAGCAAGCCCTCGGCCTTCAGTGCCCGCTCCACCAGCAGAACCTCAGCCCTGTAGGAGGTGTGGCCCTGCGCGGCCGCCGGGTCGTGCTGGGCGGCGTACACGACGTGCCTCAAGGAGACACTCGGCTTGGTGGAAGGCGTGGGCGGCTTGGATGGAGTGACGTTCACGAACGCCGGCCATGAGCCCGGATCCTGGTGGGTGTTCTCCGGGACCTGGCTGTGTCCATACCAGCCGCCCTGCGTCTCCCACACCGACTCGGAGCGGTGCGGGGTGAAGTCGATGGGCCGGCCCATGGGCCAGGTGTTCGGGACGCCCCAGGAGTGCACCCAGTCCTGCAGCTGCTGCCAGCCCTTGCACGGGGTGTCGGACAGCTTGGCGTACACCTTGCCGTCAACCCTGCAGTAGGGGAAGAACAAGGCCTCGATTTGGATCACAACCCGACCGGCTCTGTTGGTCCTCGTTCCGCCGGACAGGTCCACGACCGACTTCGACCGGGAGTCGGCCGGGAAGAACTGGGCGAACTCCCCGGTGAACGGCGACCACAGGATATGGGGGGCCATGCCGGCGCCGCTGCCGCTGAAGTACGCCTTGAGGTTCGCGAACGGCACCAGGTCCTGCGGGCTGGTCAGTGAGGCGTTGCGATCCCACGTGATGTGGGCGACCGCTTTGGGCGGATACTGGGTGTCGCAGGGGGCGTGGTCACCGACGTCCGTCTTGATGGCGCCCGGCATCCAGAGGTCTGCCATGTCAGATGTCCTTCGCGGCTTGGGTGACGTTGTTGTCGTGCGCCCACGCCTGCATCAGAGCCAGCGCCTGAACCAGGCGAGGATCCGCAGCAGGAGCGGGCGACGGAGGAGGGGTCGGCACCGGCGTGGGGGAAGGTGTCGGCTGAGGCTCCGGGATCGGGTTCTTCTCGCCCGTGAGCGCGGCGAACTGCTGGCCCAGGGCGTAGAAGGACGGGGCGCCGGTGAAGTACGCGGCGGCCCTGGTGAGTCCGTCGGCGTCCAGGACCACCCACGCCTCGTCGACGTACTTCTTCCAGAAGCGTTCGGTCATCTCGGCTTCGGCGCCCCAGGTGACGAGGCCGAACTTGCCGTTGCCGTAGGCGCCGACGATGACGCAGTGCCCCCCCGCTGGCTTCGCGCCGCGCACGATGTCCCAGACCTGGCCCTGGTCGAACTGGTCCATGGCGGAGTCGGGGAAGCTCATCCCGACGTACACGGTGCCGAAGACGCTGATGGCCTGCTTGACCTCGGCGAGGTTGGAGACGTCCAGGGAGGCGTAAGCCACGATCTTGTGACCCTCAAGGCCCGTCGTGCGCCAGCACTTGAGGACGTCCTGGCAGTAGGCACCCGTGTCGCTGTTGGGGTCGGACGGGGTGTAACCGGTGATGGCCGAGTACATGCCGAGGACGTTCTTCTCGGACGGCATCACCTCGGTGCCCGAGCCGTAGAACGTCAGTTGGTTGACCATGTGGCCGACGCCCGCGCAGGTGCAGCAGCCAACACGGTCATTGGCGTACATGGGCCAGCGGATGCTGTCGGACTGCCAGTCGCAGGAGGCCGGTGGCGCAGCGAGACGCTCGCGGAGCACGTCGGACAGCTTCAGTTGAGGCCGCGCCGGCTGTGCGGGGAGCTTGCCGAGCGGGTACGTGCTGGGGGCGGACGTGGACTCCACCGACCTTCCCTCGCCTTCGAATCGAAGAAATCTTGGCTAGATTTCAGTCATTTTCAAGGCTAGCGGTTATGGTGGTGGTTGTTTCCTCCGCTCAGAGGGACAGCCTGGCGGGCCACGGCGTGCGGACACCGTGGCCCGCCAGCACACGTCCGCACCGTCCGCGCGGGAGGCTCCAGTTGTCCGCACTGTTTCAGGGGTATGTAATGACCGCCGCGGTACTAGGGCTGTCTGCGTACACGCTTCTCACCACGACCCGCCGCCGCGCAGCGACCAACCGCGGCGCCCAGCACGGCAGCAGCCCCTCGGCCGCTTACATCGAGATCGTGGAGAAGGGGCGTGCCACCGACGACACCCTGGCTGGCAGCCTGGTCGTCCCCAACGACGTCCGTATCAATGGAGTCTCGTTGGCCGTCCCGGAAGACCGGCCGATCGTCGTGCACGAGATGGTGTACGACAAGCAGGCAGGCGAAGCGGTCGCCTGCGTGACTCTGACCCTGTTCGCACGTCGCGTCACCATCGCTGCCGAGAGCGACCTCACGGACGGCTAGCCGGGGGGAACGATCCGCCTGGGCGTTCGTACGCTCGCGGTATGGCACAGAGCCCCGTCCGCACCGTCGTACTCGCCCGCAACCTCGCCGAGTTCCACGCCTGGTGCCGCCAGACCGGTACCAGCCCCCGCGACCGCAGCGTCCTCTACGTCTCCGGCCCCCACGCTCTGCGCGGCCTGCAGGATGTGGAGATAGTCCGTCATGGCATGTGGTGGGATCGCCTGGACGAAGCCGCCCTCGCGGCTGCGCTGGCCGAACTGGAGTGCCGCCACGCCCCCCAGCCGGTCTAGCTCACGCCACGGCGACCTTCAGCTCGATCGGCGCCCCGTACGCAGCGCGGAACTGGTCCGGCGTCCACGTACGGCCAGCCGCGAGGAACACCGGGTCGAGCCGCATTCCCCCTGCCGCGTCCGGATCGATGACCTGCGCCCAGGCCACCACGCTGCCCGTGCTCGGCACGTTGGCGGCGATGTCGGCGGTCGCATACGCCAGCACGCGAAGCCCGGCCGGGGCCGCCACGAACCCCGCCACGGCCAGGGCCGGAGACTGCTCGGCGGTGGAGATGATGGGCATCAGAGCCTCCGGATGATCCGAAGCCGAGTGGCGTAGGTGCCGGTGCCGTCCAGGGCGGAGGAGCCGCCGAGGTCGGACATGGTCGGCCCGTTCACCGTTTTCCGGGAGGAGATCATGCGGGGGTGGCCGCCGCTGTCCAGACCGAGGTAGATCCCGACGTGGTCGGTCTGCCCTTCCACGGGTTCGGTGACGTCCGCGTCAAAGACGACGACATCGCCTACCTGCAGGTTGGTGAGCGGCGGGGCGCTGCTGGTGCCCTGGGCGACGATGATGCCGGGCCCAGACGGTCCGATGTCGGCGCTGCGGCGGGGCAGGTTCAGGCCGTCAAAGTTGAGGTCGAAACTCATGGGGATGCCCATGTGCCGGCCGTAGACCTGGCGTACGAAGCCGGAGCAGTCCATGCAGTTCGTGATGGTGATGGACCCGTGGGGGAAGGTGCGTACTTCCCCGTTCGGGTAGGTCCAGCCCATGCCGATGTAGTCGTTCCAGTCGGAGAACTCGATGCGGGTGCCGTCGCTGGCGTTCGGCCCGTACAGGGACTGCCCGTACACCTGCAGGCCGGACAGGGCTGGGTCAGTGATGGCGGGCGCGCCGGTGATGTACATCATCGCGTAGCCGAGAACGTCGGGTGTGGTGTCGGTGGCCCAGGCGCGGATCTGCGCGGCGAGTGCCGAGGTCCAGGTACCGGTGAACGGGCTGCTCAGGACGCGGACCCACGTGTTGTGGGTGACGGCCGGCGGTGCGGACCAGGAGCAGGAGTTGACGATGAGCTGGTCGGCGTAGGCGTCGAAGGGGACGTTGGTGTTGCCGGTGGAGGCCACCGACCGGAAGCCGAGGCGTCCGGTGGTGAAGGTGCTGTCGGTGACGGTGTGCAGCCACGTTCCCGGTTCGGTGGTGCCGTCCTTCCACGCCCGGGCCTGCAGGGTGGTGCCGGTCTTCTTCACGCGGATCCACCACCAGTCGCCGGCGGTGTAGCCGGTGCCGACGGTGGTGAGCGCTCCGAGTGTGGTGGCTGTACCGGTCACCTCTTTGTCGAGGGCGAGCTGGATGGTGCCGGAGGTGGTGACGAGGAGCCGGCCCCGGTAGGCGTTGCTGCTGTCCTGGTAGGCGAAGGACAGGCCGACGGAAGCGCTGGCACCGGCCGGGGCGACGGCGAGGGCGACCTTGGCGGAGGCGTCGACGTCGGAGACGGCGTCGTCCTTGATGGACGCGTGCCGGGAGGTGTTGGTCACGTCGAGGTGGATGTGGGCTTTGGAGCCGTCGCAACTGAACAGGGAGTCGGTTCCGGTGACGTTGGACCACACGCCGCCGCCCGGTGACAGGCCGAGGCCGTTGGTGGTGGTGCGGGCGAAGTCATCGGTGAAGGTCCGCTTCGCCTCGGTGAACGTCCTTGTCTGGCCGCGCATCAGGACGGTCTTGGAGCCGACGGTCAAAGTGGCCAGAAGACCCTGAGCATCGGAGACCTGCAGCTGCTGTGGCGGTCCGGTCACCGTGGCCGTGCTCAGGTTCACGGGAGCCTGCTGGTAGGGGATGCGGTCGTCGATGACTGTGAGGGCGTCCATGTCACAGCCCCTGTACGTCGATCTGCACGGTGACGGCGGTGGGGCTGCCGACCACGCTGCGCACGGCTACTGCGAGCGTGTCGCCCGCCGCGACCGTGGTGTTCTGCAGCGTCGCTCCCGCCATCCACGTCGTGTTCGTGGACAGCGACAGGTCGGTGGTGATCAGGTCGGCGCCGTTCTTGGTCGCGTTGATAGTGGCCCCTGTTCCGCCGGAGCGGTAGCCGCGTACCGCGGTGACCGTGCACGCCTTCGGGGCCCGCCAGATCACATAGGTGGCGGCGCCGGTCGGGGCGTTGAAGACGAGGCCCTTCGTGGCGGTCGCGGTGGAGGGGAGGATCCGGGTGGGGCTGCTGGTGGTGCCGGTGGCGTAGGCGACGTTCGCGCCGAGCATCAGGGTGCCGGTGCTGGTGGAGTACAGGCCTTGGGTGTCGGCGTGCAGGTAGGCGTCGTTGACCTGAACGAGGGTGGCGGCGCCGGTGACCGCCAGGCCGTACTGAGGGCTGTTGGTGGAGCCGCCGCCGTCGTCGACGCCCGGGTAGCAGGTCATGTTGGTGACGATGACGGGCACGGTTGCCGCGGCGACGGCGAGCCCGGCGAAGCCTCCCCCGCCGGCGCCGCCGTTACGGCCGTCGCGGCGCGTCATCAGTCCCGTGATGACGATCGGGGTGTTGCCGGTGGCGTCGACGAGGACGCCGTGCTGCCCGTTGCGGTCCGTGCTGCAGCCGGTCATCTGCATGCCACCGGAGCCGGCCCAGTCACCCCAGGCGCCGGTGATGTGGTAGCCGTGGGAGCCGTTCCATTCGGCGCGGCAGGCGACGAGTTGCCCGTTGGTGCAGTTGGTGACGACAAAGCCCTGGGCCCAGCAGCCGATGACCTGGACGTCGTCCAGGGTGATGTCGGTGTTGCCGGTGAACAGGATGCCGTTGCTGTGGCACTGGTCGATCATCACGTGGTGCAGGCGCCACGAGAAGGGCAGCTTGCCGTCCGTCCGGGACGCGGTGACGATCCCGTTGTTCGGCATCTGCCTGATGCACACGTTCTCGAGGACGACGTTCTGCACGTTGCCCTTGGCGTACAGGCCGTCGATGCTCGAGCCGGTGAGCTGCGACCCGTCCAGCATCAGGTTGGTCAGGCGCTGCTCTCCCGAGATGTCGGGGTGGGTGCCGTCGGCGTCACCGATGATCTGCAGGACGCTCGTGCCGGTGAACGGGGTCTTCGGCTGGATGAAGCAGGGGTACTCCACTCCGGTCATACCCGGGCCGATCATGAGGTTGGCGTGGGCGCCGACCAGGCTGACGCCGTTGAGGAGGTCCAGGGTGGCGGTCGTCTTGTACACGCCGCGGGGGAAGTAGACGATGCCGCCGGGCGGGCAGGCGTTGATCGCGGACTGGATCGCTATGGTGTCGTCGGTGGTGCCATCGCCGGCCGCGCCGTAGCTGGTGACGATCAGCCAGTCCAGCGTCTTGCGTAGCTGAGCCGCGGGTACCTGTCCGCTGCTGTCCAGTGTGGCCAGCCCGTTCGGTGCGCCGGCCTCGGCCATGAACGCGGCGACGACGGCGCCGGTATCGACTGCGGACAGGGCATAGCGGCGGCCGTAGCCGAAGTCGACGTACAGGCTGGTGACACTGTCCGGGCCGAAGAACGCCACGGCGCCGTCACTGTCGGCGGTGACCGTCGTGATGGGGGTTCCGGTGAGGTCGGTGAGGTCGGTGAGCTGGGTGCCGCCGGTGACGGCGTCCCACACGGTTCCGACGGCTTCGGGCCGGAGAACGAGGCTGTTCCCGACTTTCTCCATGGCGTAGTCTGCGGGGCTCCCGCCGAATTCATGCCTGGCCACAGGTGTCTCGCTTTCTCGGCTCAGGCGAGCCAGTAGGAGCCGTCGATGGTGAGGTAGTCGCCGGTTCGGATGTTGAATGGCACGTTCGTGAACAGGGAGAATGAGTTCGGGATGGACGTGCTCGCGTTGCCGTTCGATGTGCCGTAGCGCAGGCGGGCGATCTTCCCGGTGCCCTCGCTGGGGAACGTGGCGGCCACGCCGACCGCGGATCCCTCGCCGTTGTTGCTGGTGTAGAACCAGTTGAAGAGGCAGCGGTGGATGGTGGTGCAGGGCAGGCCGGGCGGCAGAGACACGTTGATCGGGTCGTCCAGGGCCGCCGGGTTGCCGGTCGGGGACAGCTGGATGGTGACTTCGACCTTCTTGTTGACGACCTGGGCGCGCCCGTAGTTTTGCGAGCCGCTGCCCCAGTTGATGACCGTGCTGCCGCTGGTCCACACCGGGGTGTAGGTGAAATCCTTCAGTCCGACGCTGGCAAGCCACCGCCAGTCGGCTCCGTCACCGACGTACAGGTCGGTGCCCTCGATGAGGAGGGTGTTCTTCACGCTCGGGGGCCGCGTGGTGGGGGTGCTCGGGATGACGCCGCGGCCGGTGAAGTACCGCTTGTCGATGACGTTCGCCGCGGTTACGACGCTTGCGCCGGCGGCCACGGTGCACTGGGCGAGCGGGATTTCCCAGACGCCGTCCTCGACCTGGGTGAGGGTCGGCGGTGTGGTGCCGCCGGTCACGTACACCGCGGTGACCGAGTTGGCGGACTGGTCGGCGCGCAGCACGACCAGGTCGACACGGGCGGCGCCGCCGGCGTTAGCGGGCACGCTGAGGGTCTTGGTGGCGTCCAGGTGGTAGAAGAAGCCGTTCACGGTGGCCATGCCGGGCGCGACCGTGACGGTGCCTGCGCCGGAGCCGGTCACCTTCAGCACCGTGGAGGAGGGGTTTTCGGTGTGGACTCCGTCGGAGTTCCAGCGGCGGGCCATGCGGGACCACTGCAGTTCGGTGGTGATGCTGCTGGTGTCGAACGGGGCGGAGAACTCAGCCATGATCAGGCCGCCTTTCGGGTCTTGAGCCTGGTCACGTCCTTTTTGACCTGGGCGATGTAGGCGTAGATGCGGGCCACCGTGGACGTGCCCGTGGAATCGCCGCCGACGGTGGCGGTGACCTTGGTTCCGTCCGAGGCGGTGCAGGTCAGGGAGACCTCGCGGACGACGTCCGTGTACCAGTCGCCGCGGACCTCGGCGAAGACGGTGTCGCCCACGCTGTAGTCGCGGCCGTACCGCAGTTGGGGGATGTCGATCGGGGAGATGGACAGGGATCCCTGCCCTGCGCCGTTGGTGAGGGCCTCGGAGCCGGCCTGGTCCATCTGCGCAGTCAGGTCCACGGACGCGGTGTCGACGTTGGTGAGGTCGACGAACTGCTCGAGGACCAGGGTCGGGAAGATCGGATCAGTGCGGTCGTAGGTCTGGCACACCCGGGGGCTGCTGCCGCCGCCGGCCACGACGATGGCCCTGGTGCAGGTGGGCGGGGTGGTGGTGTAGGAGGCGTCGGTGAGGTTGCCGAGGCCGAACGCGAATCGGGCGTTGGCCCGGACGGTCGGCGTGTACACCTGGAACTGCAGGCCAGCGCCGACCTGTACGACTTTGAAGCCGAGCCCGGCGGCGTTGGCGATGTCCGTGATGACCGTAAGGAGGTTGTCGAACTGGTTGACCTGCCGGGTGATCGTCGGCCCGCGCAGCCCGTCCGACGCGAGCGTGAGCAGCGGGTTCTTCCGGGAGGTAAGCGCGCCCGGCCCTGCGTTGACGTTGACCAACGTCCGCATCCCTGTTTCGGCCTTGACCGCGGACAGTTTGTACACGGAGGCGGTCTGAGAACCGATCGCCGCGGCCGGAGAAGGCCAGCACGTGTACTGGGCCAGCAGCGTGGTGTCGTCGACGCCGCCCACGGTGAGCTTGCCGGATCCGCCGTCGCCGGAGGAACGGGACCAGTCCACCGTGCGGATCGGCCCGGACATGACCGTGTCCCCGCCCGCAGTACGAATGATCAGCCCGTTGCCCTCGACCAGCAGCGGCGCTTTGTCGCTGTCGGCGGACACTTCGAGGGTGTAGGCGCCGACGGCGTTGTAGCGGGGGATGACGGTGAGGGAGGTGTATTCGGCAACCTGGCCGAGCCGGTTGAGGTTGGCGTCGCGTACGTACACGCGCAGGATGCTGTCGTCCATGGGGTGTCCTCCTCTCAGGCGGCCAGGTAGCGGGGCTGGTAGGTCATGCGGACACGGGTGTCGGCCGTGGAGCCGGTCACCATCAGCGTGAGGTCGTTGCTGCCGGGCTCAAGGGCCCACATCGTGGAAGCGTCGGTCAGGTCGCCCCACAGGTTCGTTGTCCCGTTCAGGAGTGCGGTCTGCTGCCGCTCCCGGGTGTCGATGACGACGGTGTCCCCGATGGTGATGGTGTGGCTGAGGACGAGGACCTCGCCGGTGGTGACGTTGGTGAGGCTGATGGCGGTGGCCGGGCCGGTGACGGTCCAGACGGGGAAGGCGGTGTCGTCGCCGTCGTTGTCGACCGTCACGCTGCCGAGGACTTGGGAGTTACCGACCACCAGGGGCAGGACCGGGAAGAAGCTGCCGGTGACGGCGGTCCGCCACTCGGTGGTGACCTCGGCGCCTAGCCAGAACGGTGATGGGCAGGCGAACGTGAGCACGCCCATGCACCAGCGGGCGCCGGCCGCATCCAGAGATTCGTCGCCTTCGAGGCCTGCGCTGTAGCAGGCGGCGATGGTGCGGGCGCTGCCGTCGGCCTGCGTCACCGTCAGCGTGCCCAGCCCACGCTTCGGGTTCAGGGAGCGGATGAGGGTGCGCCTGCGGGTGAGGTAGGCGGCGCGGGAGTCGTCAGCCCAGAACGCGATCGGAAGGGCGATCTCTTTGCCGCCGGCGCGGACCTGGCGGATGGCGTAGCCGTCGATCCCGGGGCTTTCGTCCTGGCTGAATGCGTAGGTGGGCATGTCGAGGCCTTTGGCGCCGGGCTGCAGCACCCAGCCGTTGGCCCAGTCGTTGAACTTTGTGGTCGCTCCGGCGGGGTCGGTGAACCACACCTGGGGCATCTCGTTGATGCGGGTGGGCCACGGTACGCCGGGCGGCTGCTCCGGGACGCTGGCGGCTACGAGGATGGGCACGGTCAGCCTCCCACTACGACGGGCCGGTGCAGCGCGTCCTCGAGGGCCAGCGCGGCAAGGATGGATTGGCGGGAGGCCTGCTCGCGGACGGTGGCGTTGTAGTTCAGCAC